>NZ_JACJLQ010000029.1 GCF_016902295.1 Bacteroides caecigallinarum
GGACATTGATGCTTTTGCAAAGAAGCACATGTCCATAAACTGGGTTACAGAACGTACCAAACAGCTTAAAAATGTAGGCTAAATTGGGAACGTTAAACTGGACACCCTAGCAAATAATTCCTTTACGATATCACAGAAGCCAAAGATATCAGCTAATCTAATGCTTTTCTACAGGACACCTACTATACAGGGGATTTGGGATCTGGAAAGCAACTGGGGGGCTAATGTTGGTGTTCGCTACTCATTCTTAAAGGACAATGCTATATTAAGTTTACAATGCAATGATGTTTTTGAGTCAATATATCCTAATACTAAGGTTCGCTTTGAAATCCAAAATCAGGATGTAAATCAGAATGCATATAAACGTAATATCACATTAAGTTTTACATATAAATTCAAGGGATATAAGGATAAAGGTCATAAAGAAGTTGATACATCCCGTTTTGGTATTCAATAATATATCATTCTTGATAGAACTTTTCAATATTCTAAATCAGCCTCATATTGGCTGCGATGCCCACGGCCTCAGTGATGTTTTCTGCGTGTAGTTTCTCAAAGAGTTTCTTCTTGTGAAACTTTACGGTATTGGCATCAATGAAGAGAGTTTCTCCAATCTCCGTGTTCGACATTCCTTTGACGGAGAGCTGGAGAATCTCTTTTTCACGGTCGGAAAGAATCAGTTCCGGCTGTTTTCTCCATCTTCTGCCCTCGAACGAGTAGAAATACCTGTCACTACATGTATGGTCTGAAATAACTACATCTCCGATATTTTTTTCAGGTGAAAGTGAAACTGTACATAGAGCCAGCCATATATCCCCCTTGTCACTCAGCAAGGCAGGTGTCAGTTTGTGGTGGATAAGGTGCGAATGCTTTTCTGATGTGCGGATATGAAAGTTATACTCGATAGACAAGTCAAGTCTTTTTTCTACCGGCTGGTCATAGTAAAACCGGAATCCGGCTTCGTTGATTTCCATAAGACGGTTTATCTCGTCAGACGGAACGACATCAAAATAAAAGGCATAACCTTTCTGTTGCACATCTTCCGGTGAATGACCGCAGAGGAAAAGCGGGTTGGACGATACGTAAAGGAAGTTCTTGCGGTTATAGTCTATGATATACAGACTGTGGTTTGTATTGCGTGCCAGAGCGTTGGCCATGGCAATACATACATCGGTTTTTGAATAATCACTGTCTGGTATTTGTATGTCTGTATTTATAGGGCGAAAGAAATTGTTTATAATATTCTGTTGCATTTGATTCTTTGAGCAAAATAATAAAAATAGATATAATGAAAATACAAAAATAGGAACCAATCCCCTTTATAAAGAAATAGGTTCCTGTTTTTTTTGTGTTCAAATTATTCAGAATGCTTCTTTACGCTTTCCGCTTGTAATAATCAGATATATACCGAGTAGAATGAGCGGTACACTGAGCCACTGACCTATGTTTAGTGTCATGCCTACTTCTTCTGCTACTTGCGGATTTTTGATGAATTCAAGTCCGAGACGTGCTCCAAAGAATATCAGAAGCGAAACTCCTGTTATGAGTCCGATTCGTTTCTGAAGACCGAACTTGTGATATGCCAGCCATGAGAATATAAAGGCTACCGCACAATACAGCATTTCGTATATCTGTGTAGGATGGCATGCTTGTGCCACTCCGTTCTGGTTGTAGAGCTCTTGCCATTCGCGTGAACGTACAAATTCAAATCCCCATGGAAGGTCGGTTGGATAGCCGAATATTTCGGAGTTCATCAGATTGCCGAAACGGATACATGCACAGACCACTGCCACTGCAGGTATCAGACGGTCGAACAACCACCATACGCTTTTGTGTGTAACCTTTTTGGAATACCATATCAGGGCAAGTATCAATGCGAATACTCCTCCGTGACTGGCAAGTCCACCTTTCCATATTTTAAGTATCTCTAATGGATGTGAGCCATAGTAATCCCATTCGTAGAACAGACAGTGTCCCAAGCGTGCTCCTACAACGGCACTTACTATACAGTAAACAAACAGTTTGTCTGCCCAGTCGTCTGGGTGACCTTCTTTCTTGAACAGGCGTGAGCCCATTTCGTATGCCAGGATAAATCCCAAGCCCCACATTAGTCCGTACCATCTCAGTTCTATGGAACCAAGACGTAGAAGTATGGGATCAACGTCCCAAACGATGCTTCCTAAAATCATGTTTCTGAGTTTTTTTGATTTATATGTGCAAAGGAAATAAAAAAATCTCTCTCCCAAAACGAATAGGGAAAGAGATTTTATGGAAAGATTGATAAATAGTCTGATTATACCAGATGAGCGATAAGTTCTTCGCGGTCGCCTTCAAGAAGGTCGATTACCGGAACTTCAATCATTGTGTAGCAGCCTGGCTGCTGACGCATAGAAGCACGTGCCACGCAAACAAGTACCTGAGCAGTAAGAGCTGGGTTGTTGATCTTCATATCAAATTCGAACAGCTGGTTGTGTGTCTTACCGGAAACACCTTTGCGTACAAGGTTTACACCGTGGCCAACATCGTTGAGGTCGTCAACACAAGGAACCTGGATAACGTGTGTTTCGTCGTTTATGAAATATGCGTCCGACTTGATGGATGCTTCTACTGTCTTGAAGTCTGCACCTTCTTCAAGTTCTACATATACCATACGGCGGTGGATACCTGTACCTACAGGGATTGTCATTGACAATGCATCTTTAACACCTGCGATGGCGCGTACGGCAACAGAGTGTCCCATGCTGCGGCCCGGACCGAAGTTAGTGTATGTGATACCTTTTGGAGCGATAGCTTCAAGAAGTGTACGTACTACAGAGTCGCTTCCCGGGTCCCATCCTGCAGCGATGATTGAAACTGCGTTGTGTGCTTTTGCTGTTTCGCCCAATGTGCGGCGCAAAGATGTGATTTGTGTGTGTATGTCGAAACTGTCAACTGTATTGATACCCAATGCAAGGATTTCCTTTGCGTACTGCTCTACGCTGCGTGTAGGAGTTGCAAGAATTGCTACGTCAACGTCTTCAAGTTCTTTGATGTCTTTTACAACTTTATATGGTGCAAGTTCTGCTGGTTTGTTGGCATCACCATTACGGCGAACTACACCTGCAATCTCAAAATCAGAAGCAGCTTCAAGTGCTTCGATTGTAAACTTTCCAATGTTTCCGTAACCTACTACGGCAGCTCTAATTTTTTTCATAATTTTATTGGTGTTTAATTGTTTATTCTTTTCTGTTTTGTTACAAGAAATATATCCTGTATTTTTGACGCTGCAAAAATAAAAAATTAGAATTGTTCTAAAGAGAAAAAGGAGGAGGTTTTTTGAAATATTTCGAGAGTAACTTACAATTTATAACTTTGTTATGCTTATTTTTGCCGTTAAATTATAATTTATAATCAAAATATGATTGAATATATAAAAGGAAAACTTGATGATGTTACTCCTACGATGGCGGTAGTTGACTGCAACGGAGTGGGGTATGGCGTGAATATCTCGTTGAACACATTCTCTGCCATACAGGGGAAAAGTGATGTTAAGCTATATATATACGAAGCTATAAGGGAAGATGCTTATGTACTTTACGGTTTTGCAACCAAACAGGAAAGGGAGCTTTTCCTTATGCTGATAACTGTGTCGGGAATTGGCGGTAATACGGCAAGAATGATTTTATCGGCTTTAAGTCCTTCCGAGTTATGCAATGTGATAAGCTCTGGAAATGAAAAGCTGCTGAAGATGGTCAAGGGTATCGGTCTGAAGACTGCACAGCGTATAATAGTGGAACTTAAGGACAAGATACAAAATATAGGTGTAGAAAGCACCGGAAATGTTTCTACACCTATATCTGCTGCCAATAATGAAATATATGAAGAGGCAGTTGCGGCTTTGACTATGTTGGGATTTGCACAGGCACCGTCGCAGAAGGTTGTCGGACAGATTCTTCATGAAGAACCGGATGCTCCTGTACAGAAAGTCATCAAGATTGCCCTTACAAGACTAAGGTGACGGTGGATTATTCCACAGTCACTGATTTTGCAAGATTTCGTGGACGGTCGACATCCAGTCCCCTGCATACTGCTATATGGTATGCCATGAGTTGTAGCGGAATGGATGTTACCAGAGCGTCCAGACACTCAGGTACCGCAGGCACCGGGATGCTGAAATCGGCAAGAGAGCTGATTACCGTGTCGCCCTCTGTAACAATGGCAACCACTCTTCCGCCACGTGCCTTTATCTCCTGAATGTTGCTCAGAACCTTGTCGTAGAGAGGTGAGTTGGTCGCGATGACCACTACCGGCATTTCGGCATCAATCAGCGCAATCGGTCCATGTTTCATTTCTGCTGCCGGATATCCTTCGGCATGGATATATGAGATTTCCTTAAGCTTCAGTGCGCCTTCCAGTGCTATCGGGAACGAATAACCGCGTCCTAAATAAATGAAATTGCGTGCGTATGTAAACATTCTTGACAGACCGGCTATGTAGTCATTCTGTTTTAGTACCTGACGCATCTTATCCGGTATATCATTTAGTGAAGATACTATTTCTTTGTATTCATCCGGTGAAATAGTTCCCATTTCCTGTGCCAGAGACAGTGCAAACATCAGAAGTACGGTAACCTGACCGGTGAATGCTTTTGTTGATGCCACACCGATTTCTGGCCCTACGTGTATATAAGAACCTGAGTCGGTTGCACGTGCAATGGATGAACCAACCACATTACATATTCCATAAACAAAAGCTCCGCTGTTATGGGCAAGTTCAATCGCGGCAAGTGTGTCGGCTGTCTCTCCGCTTTGCGAAATAGCCATTACTACGTCGTCCGGCAAAATGACAGGATTACGGTAACGGAATTCCGAAGCGTATTCCACTTCTACTGGTATGCGGCACATTGTTTCGATGAGTTGTTTCCCTATCAGCCCGGCATGCCATGATGTACCGCATGCCACGATTATGAAGCGTCGTGCTTTTATGAACTTTTCCCTATGTTCTTTTACGGCCGAAAGCAATATTGACATTGTTTCCGGGTTAAGACGGCCACGCATACAGTCGGCTATACATTCAGGCTGATCGAATATTTCCTTTATCATGAAATGAGGATAGCCTCCTTTTTGCAGCTGTCCGATGTTCAATGCGATAGTCTGTGCCTCATGCGAACATTCCACATTGTCAAGGTCGACAATTTTGATAGGTTCGCCATTTTTAAGAACGGCGATTTCACCATCGGAAAGATATATTACCTTATTTGTATATTCTACTATCGGAGTAGCATCCGATGCAAGAAAATACTCGTCTTCTCCAATTCCAACCACTAATGGACTACTTTTCCTGGCAGCAATGATAGTTTCTGGATGATTGTTGTCTATTACTGCTATGGCGTATGCTCCAATCACCTCTTTTAATGCCAACTGAACAGATGTCAGAAGATCCAGATTTCCTTCTGTTTGGATATAATCAATCAGTTGCACCAATACTTCTGTGTCAGTACTGCTTTTGAATACATATCCTTTATCTATAAGTTTCTGTTTAAGCAGAGCATAATTTTCGATAATTCCATTATGTACTAATGCCAGACGACCACTCATTGAAGTATGAGGATGTGAATTAATTGTACTTGGTTCACCATGAGTTGCCCAACGTGTGTGAGCAATGCCGGTTGATGCTGATATATCTTTTCCTGCTACTGTTTGTTCTAAATCTGCTACTTTTCCTACTGATTTATAAACTTTCAGATCTCCTTTAGTATTTATAAGTGCTACTCCAGCACTATCGTATCCCCTGTACTCCAATTTACGGAGACCTTCTACAAGCACAGGCCATGCCTGACGCTTGCCAATGTATCCTACGATTCCACACATATTTATATACTTGTTTCCATTCATTACAAAAATAAGTATTTCCTGTTTAAAGAATATGTTTTATAATATGTGTATTTTGATTTATTCAAACAGCTTATTATAAATTATAATATAAATACATGCTTTTGATTATAATTTAATTTTATTGTATATGGTATATCTTCGTTTTGTAATCATTGAATGAAGGCTACTATCTTTTTTTAAAGAAACTGAGGCTGAAAGTAATCACAAAAAACATAAATATATATTTTTGCGGTACAAAATAATACATACAAACGAGATTTTAGTACATAAAGAAACCAAAACACAATGAAAGAGAATCATTTTATCAGAGAAAACGCTCCTCAGGGATTGTATAGTCCGGCAAATGAGCATGACGCTTGTGGTGTAGGAATGATAGTCAACCTACACGGCGCAAAGTCGCATGAACTGATAGACTCTGCCTTGAAGGTGTTGGAGAACATGAAGCACCGTGGAGCAGAAGGAGCCGACAGCAAGACGGGTGATGGTGCAGGTATCATGATTCAGATACCGCATGAATTTATTCTTCTACAGGGTATTCCGGTTCCGGAAAAAGGTAAATATGGCACGGGTCTTGTGTTTATGCCTAAGGACAAAGATGTCCAGCAAGACATAATGAGTGTGATGATAGAGGAAATTGAAAGGGAAGGCATGACACTGATGCATGTTCGTACAGTCCCTGTAAATTCAGATATTTTAGGTAAGGACGCGCAAGCTACAGAACCTGACGTGAAGCAGATTTTCGTAACAGCCGGAGCAGATGAACCGGAATTGGAGAAGAAGCTGTATATCATCAGGAAAAAGATAGAGAATAGAATACAACACAAAGACTTCTATATAGTGTCACTTTCCAGTAAGAATATGGTGTATAAGGGTATGCTTACTTCTACACAACTTCGTGAATATTATGCAGACCTTACACAGCCATACTTTACCAGTGCGCTGGCTTTGGTACATTCACGCTTCAGTACGAATACGTTTCCTACATGGAGTCTGGCACAGCCTTTCCGTATGATGGCTCATAACGGTGAGATTAACACAATACGTGGTAATCGTGCTTGGATGGAAGCCAGAGAAAGTGTTCTTTCGTCTGAAAAATTGGGTGATATATCAAAGATACGTCCGATAATTCAGCCTGGAATGAGCGACAGTGCTTCAATGGACAATGTCCTTGAATTTTTCGTTATGTCCGGACTTAGTCTGCCTCATGCGCTGGCGATGATGGTGCCTGAGTCTATAAATGAGAAGAACCCTATCAGCCAGAAGCTTAAAGACTTCTATGAATATCATTCCATACTTATGGAACCGTGGGACGGTCCTGCCGCACTGCTTTTCAGCGATGGAAGATATGCCGGAGGAATGCTTGACAGAAACGGATTGCGTCCTGCCAGATGGCTGGTTACGAAGAACGGAACAATGGTAGTTGCCAGCGAGACAGGTACCATTGGTTTCAACCCTGATGAAATAGAGGCTAAAGGAAGATTGCAGCCTGGAAAGATATTATTGATAGATACACAGGAAGGTAAAATATATTACGATAAAGAAGTTAAGGAAGATCTGGCATCGGCTTTGCCTTATACAGAATGGTTGGCAGCCAACAGAATTGAGCTCGATACTTTGCGTAGTGGACGTAAGGTGGAAAACTCTGTGAAAGATGCAGGAAGAAAACTCCGTATCTTCGGATATACCCGCGAAGACATTGAGCGTACTCTTACTCCGATGTGTGCGGCTGGAGCAGAACCTACAGCATCTATGGGTAATGACACTCCTTTGGCGGTATTGAGTGAAAAGCCTCAGTCGGTGTTCAATTATTTCCGTCAGCAGTTCGCACAGGTAACCAATCCGGCTATCGACCCTATTCGCGAAGAGTTGGTTATGTCGCTCACAGAATATATCGGTGCCGTTGGAAATAACATTCTCAGTCCTAGTGCGGGACACTGCAAGATGGTGCGTCTGCCGCATCCTGTTCTTACAAATACACAGCTTGATATTCTTTGCAATATCAGATACAAGGGGTTCAGCACTGTCAAGCTGAAAATGGTATTCAAGGCTTCGGATGGTGAGGACGGACTTCGCCGGGCGATAGAAAGTCTGTGCAAGAGTGCGGAAGAAGCAGTTGATGCCGGTGCAAACTATATTGTGCTTTCGGACAGGGATGTAGATGCCGAATATGCTCCTGTGCCGTCGCTTGTGGCTGTAAGCGCGGTTCATCATCATTTGATTTCGGTACAGAAACGTGTACAGACTGCGTTGATAGTGGAAAGTGGCGAAGCGCGCGAGGTGATGCATGCAGCATTGCTCCTGGGATATGGAGCGAGTGCCATCTGTCCGTATATGGCCTTTGCAGTGATAGACGGACTGGTGAAGAAGGGCGACGTGCAGCTTGATTACGCTACTGCTGAGAAGAACTATATAAAGGCTCTCTGCAAAGGATTATATAAGGTGATGAGTAAGATGGGTATCAGTACTATACGTTCATACCGTGGAGCTAAGCTGTTTGAGGCTGTAGGTTTGAATTCCGAGGTTATGAGAAGATATTTCGGTACTGACGTGTCTACAATAGGTGGAGCAAGTATCGGCGATATAGCTCATGACTACCTCAGATTCCATCGTTCGGGTGTCGCTATATCTGAAGATGAGGCAGGAGGATTGCTTGATCATATCGGTCTGTTCTCATTCAGAAAAGACGGTGAGCAGCACGCATGGAATCCTGATACAATAAGTCTGCTGCAGCTTGCTACACGCACGGGCAGTTATAAAAAGTTCAAGGAATTTACTGCCAAGTCCGATAAAAAGGAAAATCCTATTTTCCTTCGCGACTTTTTCGGTTTCCGCAGAAATCCTATCAGCATAGATCAGGTAGAGCCTGTAGAAGAAATTGTTAAACATTTTGTTACCGGTGCGATGTCGTTCGGTGCAATCAGCAAGGAAGCTCATGAGGCTCTTGCATTGGCAATGAACAGTCTTGGAACGAGAAGTAATACCGGTGAAGGTGGTGAGGACAGCAGCCGATTCTCTGATATCTATCATGCCGAAGACGGGGATATCAGTCTGTGCAGCAAGACCAAGCAGATTGCTTCGGGACGTTTCGGTGTGACAACTGAATATTTGGTGAATGCCGAAGAAATTCAGATTAAGGTGGCACAGGGAGCAAAGCCTGGCGAGGGTGGTCAGTTGCCGGGATTCAAGGTGGACGAGGTTATTGCCCGTACGCGTCATTCCATCCCGGGTATATCTCTTATCTCGCCTCCACCTCATCACGATATATATTCTATAGAAGACCTTGCACAGTTGATTTACGACCTTAAGAACGTCAATCCGCGTGCGGCAATAAGCGTTAAGCTGGTGGCTGAAAGTGGTGTTGGTACCATCGCTGCCGGTGTGGCAAAGGCTAAGGCTGACCTGATAGTGATTTCAGGAGCCGAAGGTGGTACAGGTGCTTCTCCTGCTTCATCAATGAGATATGCCGGTATTCCGCCTGAGATAGGTCTGAGCGAGACACAGCAGACTCTTGTGCTGAACGGACTGAGAGGACAGGTACGTTTGCAGACCGACGGACAGCTGAAAACCGGACGCGACATTATCAGCATGGCGCTGCTGGGAGCAGAGGAATTTGCTTTTGGTACTGCGGTTCTGATAGTATTGGGATGTGTGATGATGAGAAAATGTCATACCAACCTGTGCCCTGTGGGTGTGGCTACTCAGGATGAAAAGTTGCGTGAACATTTCCGCGGACACTATAAATATGTTGTCAACTATTGCCGCTTCCTGGCCGAGGAAGTAAGAGAATATCTGGCTGAAATGGGATTCACCAGACTGGAGGATATAGTGGGACGTACAGACCTTATCGAAATTGAAGCTTCTGACAAGAAAGGAAAGATGGCAGGACTGGATTTCAGCAGAATCCTGTATATGGTGGACGGCAGTGCGGATATACATCACACTGCAGACAAGCCTCTGGATCTGCTTGGCATAAAGGACAGAGCCATGATAGCCGCAGCAAAAGACGCGTTGGAAGGTGGCAAGCCTGTGGAATTGGAATATACTATTTCGAATACAGACCGCTCGGCAGGCGCAATGCTTTCGGGCGAAGTGGCAAGAAGATACGGTCATGCCGGATTGCCGGACGGCACTATCAACGTGAAGTTCAAAGGTTCGGCAGGACAGAGCTTCGGAGCGTTCCTTACTTCGGGAGTGACATTCCGTCTGGAAGGTGAGGCTAACGACTACGTTGGAAAAGGACTTAGTGGCGGACGTATCTGCCTGTTGCCTCCGTCAGGTTCGCTGTTCGATGCATCGAAGAATACTATTGCGGGTAATACCCTGATGTATGGTGCCACTAAAGGTGAGGTTTATATCAACGGACGTGTGGGCGAGAGATTTGCGGTGAGAAACTCGGGTGCAATAGCCGTAGTGGAAGGAGTTGGCGACCACTGCTGTGAATATATGACAGGTGGACGTGTGGTTGTACTTGGCGATACAGGAAGAAACTTTGCTGCCGGTATGAGTGGTGGTATAGCGTATGTGTGGGATCCTGAGCATAATTTCGACTATTTCTGCAATATGGAGATGGTGGAACTTAATCTTCTTGATGATTCTGCATCACGCAAGGAGTTGAAGGAACTTATCGAACGTCACTGGAGATTTACCGGTTCGAAACTGGCCCGCACTCTGCTTGACGAATGGCCGAGTCATATAGATGAATTCATTCAGGTGACTCCGATAGAATACAAGCGCGTTCTGGCTGAGGAACAGATGAAGAAACTGCAGCAGAAGATTGCGGAGGTACAGAGAGACTATTAATCCTCAGCTCTTAATTTTTAATTATTAATTATTAATTGCCATCATGGGAAATCCAAAAGCATTTCTAAATATACCTCGACAAGAGGCCGGCTACCGTCCTGTTCACGAACGTGTGGCCGATTACAGTGAAGTGGAACAGACACTTAACACAAGCGAACGTAAATTGCAGGCCAGCCGTTGCATGGACTGTGGAGTACCATTCTGCCATTGGGCATGTCCTCTGGGCAATCGTCCTCCTGAATTTCAGGATGCATTGTGCAAGGGCGACTGGCGCAAGGCATACGAGATATTGAGCGCTACAAACGACTTTCCTGAGTTTACAGGACGTATCTGTCCGGCGCTGTGTGAGAAATCGTGTGTACTGAAACTCAGTATCGACTCTCCTGTAACTATCCGCGAGGACGAGGCTGCCGTAATCGAGGCGGCATTCCGCGAAGGATATATCGCGCCGAAGAAATACGAAAGAAACGGAAAGAAGGTAGCCGTAATCGGTTCGGGACCTGCCGGACTGGCGGCTGCAAACCAGCTGAACCGTCGTGGCTACGAGGTTACGGTGTTCGAACGTGACGAAATGGCGGGCGGTCTGCTCCGATATGGAATACCGAACTTTAAGCTTGGAAAGAACATCATAGACCGCCGTATCAGGATAATGGAGGCGGAAGGTATCGTCTTCAAGACAAATTCAGAGATTGACCTTACAAAATTGCCTGAAGGTTTCGATGCATACGCCGTATGTACAGGAACTCCACAGGCCAGAGATCTGGCAATACCCGGACGCGAACTCTCCGGTATTCATTTTGCCATGGAGATGCTGGCTCAGCAGAACAGAGTGCTTGCCGGACAGGAAATTGCGGAGAAGGAGAGAATCTCTGCCCGCGGAAAGCATGTACTGGTTATCGGTGGTGGTGATACTGGTAGCGACTGTATCGGTACTTCACACCGCCAGGGGGCTCTGAGTGTGACTCAGATTGAAATCATGCCTAAACCTCCTGTAGGACATAATCCTGCTACTCCTTGGCCACAGTGGCCAGTAGTGCTGAAAACAAGCTCAAGCCACGAGGAAGGCTGTACACGCCGCTGGTGTCTGAACTCGAATAAGTTTGTAGGCAAAAACGGAAAGGTGACAGCTGTGGAAGTGGAAGAAGTGGAATGGATTCCGGCAGCAGATGGCGGACGTCCTACAATGAAACCTACCGGCAAGAAAGATACTATCAAAGCAGACCTTGTTCTGTTGGCAATGGGATTCCTGAAACCGCAGATGCCGGAACTTCCTAAGAATGCGGTTGTAGCCGGTGATGCCGCTACAGGTCCGTCGCTCGTAGTGAAGTGTATTGCTGCCGGACGAAAGGCAGCTGCAGAGATAGATAAGATGTTTTAAGTTTTTTTAGTTTATAAGTTTTTTAGTTGGTTGATGAACTCACAAACTTAAACCCCAAACCAACGGTCAACGAAGTTAAACTCACAAACTTAAAAACTCACAAACTCACAAACTCAAAAACTCAAAAAATTATGTGTGGTATAGCATGTATCTTCAATATAAAACAGCAATCGCCTGAGCTGAGACAGAAAGCTCTCGCTATGGCGAAACGCATACGCCACCGCGGACCGGACTGGAGCGGAATATATTGCGGTGGTTCGGCCATTCTGGCACACGAACGTCTGTCGATAGTCGATCCTCAGAGTGGGGGACAGCCATTGTTCTCGCCGGACAGAAAACAGATTCTGGCTGTTAATGGTGAAATCTACAATCATCGCGACATACGTGCCGATTTTGCCGGAAAGTATGAGTTCCAGACCGGAAGTGACTGCGAGGTTATCCTTGCGCTGTATCGCGAGTATGGAATTGATTTTATAGAGAAACTTAGTGGAATATTCGCCTTTGCGCTTTATGACGAAGAACGCGATGAGTTTCTTATAGCGCGCGACCCTATAGGCGTGATACCTCTCTATATAGGACGTGATGCAGACGGTAAAGTGTATTGTGCAAGTGAATTGAAAGCTTTGGAAGGAATGTGCGACGAATATGAGCCATTCCTGCCGGGACATTATTACTGGAGCCGTGAAGGCAAGATGCAGAAATGGTATAAACGCGACTGGACAGAATATGAGGCCGTTAAGGACAGATATTGCGAATCTGAAAATTCTTATCAGTCACAGGTGGACGATGTCCGCACTGCCCTTGAGGACGCGGTGAAAAGACAGCTGATGAGTGACGTCCCATACGGTGTATTGCTTTCGGGCGGACTTGACTCGTCTGTTATCTCTGCCGTAGCGAAACAGTTTGCCGACAAACGTGTGGAAACAGACGGAAAACAGGACGCATGGTGGCCACAGCTTCATTCATTTGCTGTAGGACTTAAGGGAGCACCCGACCTGGAGAAGGCCCGTCTTGTGGCAGAACATATCGGAACAGTGCATCACGAAATAAACTATACCATTCAGGAAGGTCTAGACGCTATCCGCGATGTGATTTATTATATCGAGACTTACGATGTCACAACAGTGCGTGCGTCCACTCCGATGTATCTTCTGGCAAGAGTCATCAAGTCGATGGGTATAAAGATGGTGTTGAGCGGCGAAGGTGCCGACGAGGTGTTCGGAGGATATCTGTATTTCCACAAGGCGCCGGATGCGCGTGCGTTCCATGAAGAGACAGTCCGCAAACTTTCAAAACTACACCTTTATGACTGTCTGCGTGCTAACAAGTCACTTTCTGCATGGGGAGTGGAAGGAAGAGTTCCTTTCCTAGACAAAGAGTTCCTTGATGTGGCAATGCGTCTGAATCCGGCTGTCAAGATGTGTCCTGGTAAGGAGATAGAAAAGAAGGTAGTGCGCGACGCGTTCTCATCACTTCTTCCTCAGGAAGTGGCATGGCGACAGAAGGAACAGTTCTCCGACGGTGTGGGTTATTCATGGATTGATACTCTGAAGGCAATAACTTCCGAAGCAGTATCAGACGAACAGATGGCACACGCGGCAGAGCGTTTCCCTATCAATCCGCCTCAGAATAAAGAAGAATATTATTATCGCAGCATATTCGAGGAACATTTCCCAAGCGAGTCTGCAGCAAAATCAGTTCCGAGTGTTCCGAGTGTAGCCTGCTCTACAGCAGAGGCTTTAGCTTGGGACGCATCGTTCAAGGGAATGAACGACCCTAGCGGACGCGCTGTGGCTGGAGTACACGAAGCAGCGTATTGATTTCTTTCTAACAACTCTAAAAAAAATGAACATCAGATTTACAAAAATGCATGGTGCCGGCAATGATTATATCTATGTCAACACCATTCAATATCCGATAGATAATCCGGAAGAAGTGGCTGTGGAGTGGAGCAGATTTCACACCGGAATTGGTAGCGACGGACTTGTGCTGATTGGGGCATCGCAGATAGCGGATTTCAGCATGCGCATATTCAATGCGGACGGTTCGGAAGCCATGATGTGCGGTAATGCAAGCCGCTGCATAGGCAAATATCTGTACGAGGAAGGACTGACTGCAAAGACAGAAGTGACGCTGGAAACCCTTTCAGGAATCAAGATTCTGAGACTCCATCTCTCGAAAGATAATCATGTGGATGCCGTAACAGTCGATATGAATGTTCCTGAAGTTAAAGGAAAAGTTCAGTTAGGCGACGGCTATGGCTATAAGGAAGGAATCTCCGTATCAATGGGAAACCCACATCTTGTGATATTTGTTGATAAAATATCTGATGTGGACATCAACACTGTAGGACCGGCACTGGAGAAACATCCTTTGTTCCCTAATCGCGTGAATGTGGAATTTGCACAAATCCTTTCAAATGGCGATATACGCATGAGAGTATGGGAACGCGGTTCCGGAATTACAATGGCATGCGGCACAGGAGCATGTGCTACGGCTGTGGCTGCGGCATATACCGGCAAGTGTGGCAGAGAATCATCAGTTATAATGGATGGTGGAACACTTAAGATTAAATGGGACGAAACAGACGGACATGTATATATGACCGGACCGGCTGTAAAAGTCTTTGATGGAGAAATAAACATATTATAAGTTTTTTAGTTTTTAAGTTTGTCAGTTGGTTGATGCAGACAAACTCATAACCAACGGTCAACGAAGTTAAACTCATAAACTCACATGGCACAAATAAACGATAATTTTTTAAAACTGCCAGGCAGTTATCTTTTTTCGGACATAGCACGAAAGGTCAGCAGTTTCAAGGTTGCAAACCCGGATATCGATCTTATCCGACTTGGGATAGGCGACGTCACACGTCCGCTTCCCGAAGCATGTATCAAGGCTATGCACCGTGCCGCTGATGAACTGGCTTCATCGGCAACATTCCACGGATATGGTCCGGAGCAGGGTTATGACTTCCTGATAGAAGCTATAATCAAAAACGATTTCGAACCACGCGGAATAAAACTTTCCAATCATGAAGTGTTCGTCAACGACGGAGCAAAGAGTGATACCGGAAATATAGGCGACATTTTCAGTCGTGAGAACAGTATTGCCGTTACCGACCCTATATATCCTGTCTATATCGACAGTAATGTTATGGCCGGCAGGGCAGGAGTACTGGGCAGTGACGGATGCTGGAGTGACATTACATATATGCCTTGTAACGAGGAAAACAATTTTGTTCCGTCTCTTCCGGGAAAACGTACAGATATCATATATCTGTGCTATCCGAATAATCCTACCGGTACAACACTTACCAGAGACGAGTTAAAGCAATGGGTTGACTATGCCCTTGCAAATGATTCGATAATATTTTTCGATGCGGCATACGAGGCGTTCATTCGCGAGGAGAATGTTCCGCATTCAATATATGAGATAGAAGGAGCCAGACAATGTGCTATAGAATTTAGAAGCTTTTCTAAGACTGCCGGGTTTACAGGAGTACGTTGCGGATATACCGTAATTCCTGACGAGGTTACAGCCACTGCTGCCGACGGAACGAAAGTCCAGCTCAACAAATTGTGGCTGAGACGTCAGTGTACAAAATTCAATGGCACCAGCTATATCACCCAGCGTGCTGCCGAAGCAATTTATTCGCCTGAGGGCAAGGAACAGGTAAAAGCCAATATAGACTATTATCTGGAAAACGCACGTATAATGCGCGAAGGTCTGAAGAAATCCGGAATGACAGTTTTTGGAGGAATAAATTCTCCGTATTTATGGCTCAAGACTCCTGAAGGAACCGGATCGTGGAAATTCTTTGATACTTTGCTTGAGAAAGCCCATGTAGTAGGAACACCGGGTGTAGGCTTCGGTCCGTCTGGTGAAGGTTTCCTTCGTCTCACAGCATTCGGAAAACGTGAGGACTGTATAGAGGCTATGCAACGTATTGAGAAATATATATAAACATTCCACTTAATGTTCTTCTCTTGATGGGAGAACGTCAATTACAATCTGTTTTGGTTTTATATGTATTTAGTAGGAGGCGGGACTGCAGCGATGTAGTTCCGCTTTTTTTATATACGGATTGCTCCTGTTTCATCCTTTTATATATTTTCCTGTTTCATCCTTATTCGTACCGATAAAAAAACGTGGGCAAATTTAAAATAAAACGTGGGCAAGTTTTAACTCGAATGTGGGCAAGTTTTAGTTCGAATGTGGGTACGTTCCCGGATTGAATGTCCCCGTGTCATCTGACGCATTGATTTGCGTTGTAAAAAATGTTTCATCTTGATGCAAAAATGTTGCATGAAACATTTATTATTGCGTATGAAACATTTGTTGCAAGCTTCTTTGTTATACCATTATATATTTGCAAAAGAATTTTAAAACAATTATTAATAATCTAATTAATTTAATGCGTATGGAAAGCATAAAGAGAAAATTTCTTATTGCGCTCTTCTTATTTATATGCATAGTCATGCATGCGCAAGATTTGGTGGTTCAGGGAACGGTCATTTCTGCCGTTGATAATTTCCCTGTAATTGGAGCAACTGTAGTGGAGAATGGTAATAATACCAACGGTACTATTACTGATTTTGACGGTAAATTTACGTTGAATGTTGCTTCCGGAAGTTCAATCACTGTTTCTTTTGTCGGTTTCAAGACAGTTACTCTTAAAGCTGAAAGCATGATGAACATTGTGCTTAATGAAGATTCAGAGGTACTTGAAGAAGTTGTGGTAACGGGTTATACCACTCAACGTAAGGCAGACCTTACCGGTGCTGTTTCTGTTGTCAGTATGGACGAAATCTCAAAACAGAACGAAAACAATCCCATGAAAGCTCTTCAGGGAAGAGTTCCTGGTATGAATATTACAGCTGACGGTAACCCAAGCGGTTCAACAACAATCCGTATCCGTGGTATCGGAACTTTGAACAACAATGACCCTTTATACATTATTGATGGTGTGCCTACAAAGGGTGGTATGCATGAGTTGAATGGTAACGATATTGAGTCTATTCAGGTGTTGAAAGATGCCGCTTCTGCTTCAATCTATGGTTCGCGTGCAGCAAACGGTGTTATCATCGTAACAACAAAGAAAGGTAAGGAAGGTCAGATTAAAGTTAATTTCGACGCTTCGGTATCTGCTTCTATGTACACAAACAAGATGGAAGTCCTCAATGCCAGAGAATATGGTCAGGCTATGTGGCAAGCTTATGTAAACGATGGTCAGGATCCGAATACAAATGCTTTGGGATATTCTTATAATTGGGGATACGACCAGAATGGTATTCCTGTATTGCATGGAATCAGCATGTCACGTTTCTTGGATTCTGCGAATACTGTTCCTTCTGCTGATACAGATTGGTTTGACGAAATCAGCCGTACCGGTGTAATACAGCAATACAATCTTTCTGTAAGCAATGGTTCTGAGAAAGGCTCGTCTTATTTCTCTTTAGGATACTATAAGAACAATGGTATTATAAAGACTTCTGATTTCGAACGCTTTTCAGCTCGTATGAATTCAGATTATAACTTGATTGAAAACATCCTTACTATAGGAGAGCATTTTACTGTCAACAGAACTTCTGAAGTAGTAGCACCTGGTGGTTTCTTGCAGAATGTGTTGCAGGCCAATCCGTCTTTGCCTGTATATACTACCGAAGGAGAATATGCAGGTCCGGTAGGTGGTTATCCTGACCGTGAAAATCCGGTAGCTCGCCTTGAGAGAAATTCTGATACAAAATATTATTATTGGAGAATGTTTGGTGATGCATACATCAACCTTAATCTATTCAAAGGATTTAATGTTCGTTCTACTTTTGGTATCGATTATTCTCAGAAACAACAGAGAATATTCACATATCCTATCACTGAAGGTAACGTAGCCAATGACAAGAATGCTGTTGAGGCAAAACAGGAACATTGGATGAGATGGATGTGGAATGCCGTTGCTACTTATAACTTCGAAAAAGGCAAGCACAGAGGTGATGCTATGATTGGTGTTGAGTTGAATAACGAAGACAATACATGGTTCTCTGGTTATAAAGAAGATTTCTCAATTCTGAATCCTGATTTCATGTGGCCTGATGCCGGAGTAGGTACAGCACAGGCTTACGGTTCTGGTGATGGTTATTCATTGGTATCATTCTTTGGTAAATTCAACTATACATTCGATGACAAATATCTGGCTTCATTGACAGTACGTAGGGATGGTTCTTCAAGATTCGGTAAGAATAATCGTTTTGCAACTTTCCCTTCTGTATCTTTGGGATGGCGTATGAGTCAGGAAGAATTCATGAAAGATATTGAATGGCTTGATGACCTTAAAGTGAGAGCATCTTGGGGACAGACTGGTAACCAGGAAATTTCTAATACTGCACGTTATACTCTTTATGTTCCTAACTATGGTGTTACAGAATCTGGAGGACAGAGCTACGGTACTTCTTATGATATTGAAGGTACAAACGGCGGAAAGACTCTTCAGTCAGGATTCAAACGTAATCAGTTGGGTAATGATGATATAAAATGGGAAACTACTACTCAGACTAATATCGGTATTGACTTCTCATTATTCAATCAGCAGGTATATGGATCTTTGGACTGGTTCTATAAGAAAACTACTGATATCCTTGTTCAGATGGCGGGTATCGCTTCTATGGGAGAAGGTACTACTCAGTGGATTAATGCCGGAGAAATGGAAAATAAAGGTTTCGAATTCAATATCGGTCATAGAAAAACATTCGACAACGGATTCAAATATGATTTCAATGCTAATATCTCTACTTATAGAAACAAAATTACTGCTTTGCCTATCACTGTAGCAGCTAACGGTACATTCGGTGGTAACGGTGTAGAAAGTGTCATCGGTCATGCAAATGGTTCGCAAGTGGGTTATGTGGCAGACGGAATATTCAAATCACAGGAAGAAGTTGATAATCATGCAGTACAGGAAGGTGCCGGAGTAGGACGTATCCGCTGGCGTGACTTGGACGGTAACGGTGTAATCAATGAAAAAGACCAGCAGTGGATCTATGATCCGACACCTGCATTCAGCTACGGTTTGAATATGTACTTCGAATATAAGGATTTTGATTTCACAATGTTCTGGCAGGGTGTACAGGGTGTTGATATCATCAGTGACCTGAAGAAGGAAACAGACTTGTGGAGCGGTTTGAATATCGGTTTCCTGAATAAGGGTAAACGTCTTCTTGATGCATGGACTCCATATAATTCTTCATCAGATATTCCTGCATTGACAAGAAGTGACGTTAATAATGAAAAGAGAGTATCAACATACTTCGTTGAAAACGGTTCTTTCCTTAAATTAAGAAATATACAATTAGGTTATAACTTGCCAAAATCAATATCTCAGAAGTTTAAGGTAGACAGATTGAGATTGTACCTTAGTGCACAGAATGTGCTTACTATCACAAGCAAGGAATTTACAGGTGTAGATCCGGAAAACCCTAACTACGGTTACCCTATCCCTATGAACTTGACATTCGGTATCAACGTTGGTTTCTGATTCTGAGGAATAATTTTTATAAAACATAATAATTTACAAACATACACTTATGAAAACATATATAAATATATTCATTATAAGTTTAATGTTACTATCATCAGGTTGCTCTGATTTCCTTGACCGTCACACCCCTCAAGGTACGATAGATAATGAACAGCTTAATAACCCAGAATATGTAGACAATCTGGTGATTTCTGCATACGCTATATGGATTTCAGCCGAGGATATAAATTCATCATTCTCAATGTGGAACTATGATGTTCGTTCAGACGACGCTTATAAAGGCGGAAACGGTACAGAGGATGGTGACGTGTTCCATAACCTTGAAGTTTCACAGGGTATTATGACTACTGCATGGAACATCAGCGATATGTGGCAAAGACTTTATAACTGTATCTCTCGTTCAAATGCCGCATTGCAGTTGCTCGATCAGATGGATGAAAACACTTATCCTCTCAAACAGCAGAGAATAGCGGAAATGAGGTTCTTGCGCGGACACGGACATTTCCTCTTGAAACAGCTTTTCAAGAAGATTGTAATTGCTAACGATGAAAATCTTTCTCCTGAGGAATATAATAATCTGTCTAATACTGTTTATACTAATGATGAAGGCTGGCAGCAGATAGCTAACGATTTCCAGTTTGCATACGAAAATCTTCCTGATACTCAAGCAGATAAAGGAAGACCTACAAGAGGTGCAGCAGCTGCTTATCTTGCAAAGACTTATCTGTATAAGGCATACAGACAGGATAATCCGGAAACAAATGAAGTTACAAGCATTAATGCTGAGGACCTGAAAAAGGTCGTGGAATATACTGAGGCTTCAATCATGAATGCAGGTGGTTATGACTTGGAAAGTGATTTCCATAATAATTTCCGTCCAGAACCTCAGTATGAGAACGGCAAGGAATCTTTGTGGGCAATGCAGTATTCTATCAATGATGGTACTACAAACGGTAACTGTAACTGGTCTACAGGTCTTATTGTACCTAATATTCCTGGCGTAACTGATGGAGGTTGTGATTTTTACAAACCAAGTCAGAATTTGGTAAATGCTTTCAAGACAGACAATAACGGTCATCCGCTGTTTGATAATTTCAACGATGATGATTATGACATGAGTGTAGACAATGCGGACCCTCGTCTGTTCCTTACTGTAGGTATACCAGGACTTCCTTATGAGTTTAATCCTGAATTTATGATGGATAAATCATCAACATGGAGCAGAAGTAATGGACTTTACGGTTACTATGTAACACTTAAACAGAATGTTGATCCAGAAAGTGAATATCTGGTAAAAGGTTCTTGGTGGGGAACTCCTATGAATCACATAGTATTGAGATATGCAGATGTATTGCTTATGAGAGCCGAGGCTTTAATCCAGCTTAATGACGGAAGAATTCAGGAAGCTATTGATCTGATTAATCGTGTAAGAAATAGAGCTAAGGCTTCCACTGCGATGATAGCTAATTATCCTTCTGAGTACGGAGTGAAGTATGATGTAGAACCATATTATGGTACATTCACACAGGAAGAGGCTTTGGAGAGACTTAAATTTGAGCGTCGTGTTGAATTGGCCATGGAGTCTGATAGATTTTTCGACCTGGTTCGTTGGGGTGAAGCTGAAAGAGTTCTTAACGCATATTATGCAGCGGAAGCAGAGGTTTGTACAATATATTCAAATGCTCATTTTACTAAAAACAAGAATGAGTATCTTCCTATACCTTTTGCTCAGATAAGTGCCAGCAACGGTATTTATGATCAGAATTGCGGAGGTTGGTAATAAATATTTTAAAAAGAGAATGATTATGAAAACATATATAAATAAACTGTATCTATTGTCCTTGGCATTGTTCATGATTGTTGTGTCTGGGTGCGATAATAATGAGAATAAAAGTCTTTCATTGGATGGAGACACATTTATCAATAAAATTGTTCTTGACGACCAGTATGAAGGGGTTATAGACAATAAGAACGCCAGTATAACCATAGGTGTTCCTTATGCATACGATACAGAAGCTATGACTGTCAGTCAGTTGGAATTGTCGGAAGGAGCAGAAGCTACAATAAAGACTGGTGATATAGTGAATTTCTCTTTTTCACAAAGCGTACGTGTTGTTAATGGGGATGCTTTTTTTGATTATACAATAAATGTAAAGCATGATGAGGCAAAAATATTATCATTTAAGCTGAATGGATATATTGGAGTTATAAATCATGAAACAAATGTTATAACAGTAAGAATTCCTACTTCCGAAAATATTTCTTCCCTTACTGCAAATATTGAGATGAATGAAGGAACTGTAATTGTTTCCCCGGAAAACTACAGCAATTTGGACTATTCCTCTCCTGTGGAATTTGTGGTTGAGAACAACACAGCTAGAACTACTTATACGGTTTCTGTAATACAATCAGATGCTGCAGAAGTCCTTTATGTAGGTTTGGCAGAGAATGTTGAATCTTTAAATTCTGAAGAAAAAGAGGCTGCAAACTGGATGCTTTTAAATGTTCCTTCCTCACAGTATGTTTCGTTTGATGATATTGCTAAAGGAGTTGTAGATTTAAGTTCATGTAAAGTTATGTGGTGGCATCTTCATATTGACGGCGGAATAGACAATATGGATAAATTTGATCAGAATGCAGCTTCTTCACTGACTGCCATACAGAAAATAAAGGATTTCTACGAAGCTGGCGGTAGTTTGTTGCTGACTAGGTTTGCTTCCTATTATGCCGTAAAATTAGGTGCTACATTAGATGGAAATAATCCTAATAATTGCTGGGGACAGGTTGAAGAAAGTGGTGAAATAACTTCCGGACCTTGGAGTTTCTTCATTCAAGGTAATACGGAACATGCTCTTTATCAGAATCTTGTAATGAATTCTGGAGAAAGTGATAAAGTGTATACTTGTGATGCAGGATATAGAATAACTAACAGTACCGCACAATGGCACATTGGTTCCGATTGGGGTGGTTATCCTACAGAAGCTGATTGGGAAATTCTACACGGAGCAAAAGCTATTGGAAATGGAGGTGACGGTGCTGTTGTTGCTTGGGAATATCTTCCAAATAATGGTAGAGGCGGTATCGTATGTATAGGCTCAGGATGTTATGACTGGTATTCTTATGGAGTTGATGCTTCGGGCGATAGATATCACGGTAATGTGGCTAAATTAACAGAAAATGCAATCAATTATTTAAAGGGTGAATAATCAAATCTAAAAGGTTATGAAAAATATGATATATGCTTTACTATTGGCTTCTATGGCAATGTCATTTGCAAGCTGTGACGATGAATCTCCAGTCCTTACACAAAAGGACTGGGATGGTACAACAAATTACTTCTCTTCAACCGATGAGAAAACTTTCGGAACGTACTATCAGCCTTATGTAGGTTATGTAGGTGACCCGATGCCTTTCTACGATCCGGTTGCGGGAGACTTCAAAATTCTGTATCTTCAGGATTTTCGTCCTAATCCTGAATATACTTATCATCCAATATGGGCTGTTTCGACATCTGATATGTCTTCTTATACATCAATGGGTGAATTAATACCATACGGCTCAAGAACAGATGCTGATGCAGCAATAGGTACTGGTTCAACTATTTATAATGAAGGAAATAAGCAGTATTATACTTTTTATACAGGTCATACATCTGCACAAGAAGTTATAATGCTTGCTACATCATCTGATTTTAAGACATGGATCAAAGATAAGACTTTTTATCTTCAGGGGGGACAATATGGATATGATGTAAAAAACTTCCGTGATCCTTTTGTGTTTAAAGGTGATGACGGAAAGTATCACATGATAGTATCAACAATGAAAAACGGTAAAGGGTCTTTAGTTGAGTTTTTGTCTGAAGATTTGATAAATTGGCAGGATAACGGAGTTTTCATGACTATGATGTGGGACAGATTCTATGAATGTCCGGATATCTTCAAAATGGGTGATTGGTGGTACATGATATATTCTGAGAAACACTCTGCTATAAGAAGAGTACAATATTTCAAAGGACGTACTCTTGATGAATTAAAGAATTCTACACTTAATGACAATGCTGTTTGGCCTGATGCTCATGAAGGCTTTCTTGATTCAAGAGGGTTTTATGCAGGGAAAACAGCTTCTAATGGTACTGAAAGGTATATTTGGGGATGGTGTCCCACTAGAGAGGGTAATAATAACACAGCTGTAGGTGCTGCACCTGCGGAACCGCAGTGGGCAGGGGCTTTGGTTGCTCATAAACTGATCCAACATGAGGATGGAACCATTACACTTGGTGCTATTGACGGTATATCTGATAAATATGCTAAAACATCAGAAATTAAAGTTATGGCTCAATCAGAAGAAGGTGTTCAGATTAATAATGAAACATATTCATTATCCTCTGGCGGTTATGTATTGTTTAACAGACTTAATGTACACAACAAGATAACATTTAAGGTTTCGGTCTCTGATGCCTCAGACAAGTTCGGATTTTCTTTATGCCGTGGTACTGATTCAGACAAATTCTACAGCATGGTTATAAATCCGGAAGGAGAAAGTAAGAAAAAACTGAATTTTGAGGAAGAAGGAAATTTGGGAATGGGATTTATAGCTGGTGCAGACAGCTATACGTTCGAATCACCTGCCGACAATACATATAATGTTACAGTCTTTACGGATAATTCAGTGTGTGTAGTATATATCAATGATGTTCTGGCATATACTAACAGAGTATATGGCATACAGAAAAATTGTTGGTCTATCAACTGTTATGATGGAAATATTTCTGTCAGTGATTTGAAAGTAATGTATTATTAAATAGACTATAATTAATTATTGCTGTTCGTTCCGTGCTGTTTATCTTTATTATGTTTAGGTTTTTTTTAGATAAACAGCCGCAGACGGCAGTTGTAGCTTGTTTCAAAGTCTAAAACTTATTAATCTAAAGGACATGAGAATAATATTTGCACTATTGGCTTTTTCGCTTTTTTCTTCAGTCTCATATTCTCAGTATAATGAAAGTTACAGGTCTGTTTATCATTTTGCTCCCAAGAAAGGTGGAATTGGTGACCCGTGCGGATTGATTTATAATAAAGGAAAGTTTAATTTGTTTTGGTGGGGTAGAGCTTACACTGAAGATTTTACGACTTATAATGAAACTGCTTCCAGAGCAGTAGTAGGCGATGACAACAGTTTTATGTATTACACCGGCTCCTGTGTAGTCGACAAGAACAATACAGCGTCGTTTGGCAAAGACAAGGTGATTGCTGTCTATACCATGGCAAATAAGAAAAATAAAATCCAGTCGCAGGGACTTTCAGTAGAAGGTGATGACGGATTGATGCATTATTATGAAGGCAATCCTGTGCTTGATATAAATTATGAGGATTTTCGCGATCCTACGGTCTTCTGGTATGAGCCGGAGCAGAAATGGGTAATGGTGATAGCTTTGCCTATAGAGAGAAAAATCAGATTCTATTCTTCAGCAGATTTGAAGCAGTGGGATTGGATGAGTGATTTCGGACAGTTGGGGTCGTGCGAGAATATATGGGAATGTCCTGATATCTATGAGTTGCCTTTGGATGGAGATTCCAGCAATAGGAAATGGGTACTGATGACATCTGTTGGTCCTAATAAAGGACAGTATTTTATTGGTACTTTCAACGGTAAATCTTTCGAGTTGGACGAAGATTGCAGAGAATTTCTGCTTGAAGGTAAAGGACTCAAAGGTGATGTCTTTGCAGATTTCGATGCGAATGACTATGGAGATTGGAAATACAAAGGTGAGGCATTCTGGATGTCGCCCCGCAGAAATAACACTTCTGCTCATCTTGGCTCGGGTATGGCTTCGTCATACGGTGGAGGTGATAGAATGAAAGGAACATTGCTTTCTCCGGAGTTTGTAATATCATCGACGGCAATTAACTTTCTTATTGCCGGCGGAAATCATCCCGGAAAGACATGTATTGATTTGCTTGTCAATGATTCTGTAGTAAGAACAGCTACCGGCGGCAATTCTTCATATCTGAAATGGAATGGATGGAATGTTTCAGACTATATTGGAAGTAAGGCCAGAATAAGGATAAATGACGATTATGACGGCGAGGATTTCGGTTTTATCAGTGTTGACCATATAATGTTCTCTGACGAGCTGATGACTAACAATATGGAGCATGCCTTATGGGTGGACGAAGGAAGTGACTTCTATGCTGCCAGAGCTTTTAAAGATTATGACGGTACACTTGATGAAACTGTATGGATGGGGTGGATGAATAATTGGGATTATGCCAGGGGCGAAATACCTGCCTCCAGAGGCTTGGGATTTTGGTCTATTCCGCGCACTATATCTTTAAAGACATATCCTGATGGAGTACGCATGGTTCAGAAACCGTTTGACAAACTGAAGAAACTGCGTACAAATAAAAAAGAATACAGTGGAGTAGTCCGAAAAGGCAGTATGGCAATACCGTCTTTCGTTCCTGAACAGAATGTATACGAGATGGATGTGACATTTACTCTCACTGAGCCCGATGTGATAGGTCTGAATCTTTGTACAGGCGACGGTCGCAGCCTTCCTGTAAGATATGACTCAAGGGTTTCATTATTGACTGTCGACAGAACCAGCTGTACTTCGGAGGATATCCCGAGATTCAGTCGTAAGATGAACGGACATATTCCGCTTGCCGACGGCAAACTCAGACTGCATATTTTTGTAGATAAGTCTAGTGTAGAGATTTTTGCCGGTGACGGAAAATTGGTTTTCTCTTTACTGACTTTCCCCGGTGATAATCAGACAGGAGTAGAATTATACTCCGAGAATGGAAATACTGCTAAAGTCAGTCTTAAGGCCTGGAATATAAAAAGTGTATGGAATAAACAGTAAATTTGTGAATTAACTATTATTAGAATAAATATGAATAGCATGAAAATCACAGCCCTTTGCGTGTCGCTTGCATTCTCTTTGGGGATACAGGACGCGAATTCAGCAATCAGGGTTAAAAATCTTGGTAACGAAAATAATTTCGTTTACATCAGTCCGGAGAAAAAGTTTCTGCTGATTCCGGTGGAAGACTCTGCACCGGAAGGAGAGATAGATTTTGTATATCAGAACAGCAGCCTGACAGAATACGTTCAGAAGGTGCGTCTATCTCGTGGCAAGACTGATTATTATGTACCGGTTGACTTGTCACAATTCGACAAGGACAGTCTTATTATGATAGTCAGGGGTGTTCCTTCGAACTCTGTTTGTTGGAATGATATAAAAGAGTCAGACGATATGTCGATTAGTGTAGAGAAATTCCGCCCTTCATATCATCATACCCCAGCATACGGATGGATGAATGACCCTAACGGAATGTTCTACAAGGATGGAGTCTATCATCTGTATTTCCAGTACAACCCTTACGGATCAATGTGGGGAAACATGCATTGGGGACATTCTACTTCTACTGACCTGGTGAACTGGAAAAATGAAGGTGTTGCAATTGCTCCCGATGCCATAGGAACAATTTTCAGCGGCTCGTGTGTGGTTGACCATAACAATACATCTGGCTTCGGCGAAGGCGCTGTGGTGGCATTCTATACTTCAGCAAAACAAACTCCATGGGGTGACTGCCAGACACAGAGTATGGCTTATAGTCTTGACAATGGTAAGACATTTATTAAATATGAGAATAATCCTATTTTGACATCTTCAGAAAAAGATTTCCGCGATCCGAAAGTGTTCTGGTATGCACCAAAAGAACATTGGGTAATGATGCTTGCCGTAGGTCAGCACATGGAAATTTATTCTTCAAAGAACCTGAAAGACTGGACGAAGGAAAGTGAATTCGGCGAAGGACATGGATGCCATGGAGGAGTATGGGAATGTCCGGATCTGGTAGAACTCCCGGTAGAAGGTACTAAGGAAAAGAAATGGGTGCTTATATGCAATATCAATCCTGGAGGTCCTTTCGGCGGCTCGGCTACACAGTATTTTGTAGGCGATTTTGACGGCAGCACTTTTACAAACAATTATCCTGAAGAAACCAAATGGATGGATTACGGCAAGGACCATTATGCTACAGTGACATGGAACAACGCTCCCGACGGCAGATGTATAGCCATAGGATGGATGAGTAACTGGCAGTATGCAAACAATGTTCCGACACTTCAGTACCGCAGCGCAAACACCATAGCCCGCGATTTGTCTCTTTTCAAACAGAATGGAAGTGTATTCCTGAAATCGGAGCCTTGTAAGGAAATGGTTGAAGCAAGAAAAGATGGCAGACAGATAAAGGCAGTAAATGTAGCCAAAGCTGAAACAATATCACTGTCACCACAGAGTGGTAACGGAGCTTACGAAGTAGAACTCTCAATCAATCCGGGCAAATCAAAAGAAGTATCATTCACTCTTTCAAACGGAAAAGGAGAGAAAGTCCTGATAACATATGATACGGTGAAAAAAACTTTAGCAATGGACCGTTCGAAGAGTGGTGAAGTATCTTTCAGTAAAGATTTCCCTGCAGTGACAGAAATGCCTGTAAGCAAATCCAAGGAATTGAAGCTTCGTCTGTTTGTCGACAAGTCCAGTGTAGAGGCTTTTGTCAATAATGGAGAATTCGTTATGACAAACTGTGTGTTCCCGTCAGCACCATACGATATGATTACATTTGAAAGTGACGGCAATAGGTATAAGGTTAAAAATATAAATATATATCAGATAAAGTAATATGGCTACAGTAAAACTAAATAAATTAATTCCCGTGATGCTTTGTTTCTTCGCCATGGGTTTTGTCGACCTGGTGGGAATAGCATCCAATTATGTGAAGGCAGATCTTGGCTTGAGTGATTCTCAGGCCAACATCTTCCCTTCCTTGGTATTCTTCTGGTTTCTTATATTCTCGGTGCCGACCGGAATTCTGATGAACCGTATAGGCCGTAAGAAAACAGTACTGTTAAGCCTTGTTGTAACATTTGCTTCATTACTTCTGCCAATATTCGGCGACAGTTACATGCTGATGCTCTGTTCATTCTCCTTGTTGGGTATAGGAAATGCCCTTATGCAGACATCATTGAATCCGCTGTTAAGCAACATTATAAGTGGAGATAAACTTGCCAGTTCCTTGACATTCGGACAGTTCGTAAAAGCCATAGCTTCATTCCTGGCCCCTTACATAGCCATGTGGGGAGCCACTCAGGCAATGCCAAGTTTCGGCTTGGGATGGCGTGTGCTTTTCCCCATCTATATGATAATAGCCGTAATAGCTGTTCTCTGGCTTTCTGCTACACCAATAGAAGAAGAACGTCCTGACAAGGCATCCGGTTTTGCCGATTGTCTTAAACTTCTTGGTTCACCTTTTATTCTGCTTTGTTTTGTCGGCATAATGTGTCATGTCGGAATCGATGTAGGAACTAATACCACTGCTCCTAAGATATTGATGGAACGCCTGGGTATGAGTCTTGATGAGGCATCTTTTGCTACTAGCCTTTATTTCATCTTCCGTACCATCGGTTGTTTTTCGGGTTCAATAATCCTTCAGAAGGTTTCTGCACGTTCTTTTTTCCTGATAAGTGTCCTCTGTATGCTTGCTGCCATGGTTGGACTGCTGACTTCTGATGCCGATTCAGTGATATATACTTCCATAGCATTGATAGGTTTCGGCAATTCAAATGTCTTCTCAATAATCTTCTCCCAGGCTTTGCTATCAATGCCTGAAAAGAAGAACGAGATATCAGGTCTGATGATAATGGGTCTTTTCGGTGGAACAGTATTCCCTTTGTTTATGGGATTTGCCTCTGATGCAGCCGGTCAGGACGGAGCGGTAGCTGTAATGGCAGTAGGAGTGATTTATTTATTGATTTATACCATGAAACTTAAAAAATAACACATTATGAATGATTTAGTAGTAGGAATGGGTGAAGCACTATGGGATGTGCTTCCTGAAGGAAAGAAATTGGGTGGTGCCCCTGCAAACTTTGCATATCATATTTCACAGTTCGGTCTTAACAGCCGTGTAGTGAGTGCCGTAGGCGATGACAAATTAGGTACTGAAATATTGGAGAACTTCCGCGAGAAGAAACTTTACGGAATAGTTGAGACAGTTCCTTATCCTACAGGTACAGTGCAGGTGGAACTTGATGCAGAAGGTGTTCCATGTTATGACATAAAGGAAGGTGTTGCATGGGATAATATTCCTTTTACACCAGGACTTGAAGATCTTGCCCGTCATACACGTGCGGTATGTTTCGGCTCTTTGGCGCAGCGTAGCGTCGTATCGCGTGAGACAATAAACCGCTTCCTCGATGCCATGCCCGAAGGTGATGATATACTGAAGATATTCGATATCAATCTCCGCCAGGGATTTTACACCAAGGAGATACTCTGCAATTCATTCCGCAATTGTAATATTCTGAAAATAAACGATGAGGAACTTGTGACTGTGAGCCGTATGTTCGGCTATCCTGGTATTGACCTTCAGGATAAGTGTTGGATTCTCCTGGCCAAGTATAACCTGAAGATGTTGATTCTGACATGTGGAGTGAACGGTAGTTATGTATTTACTCCAGGCAGTGTTTCTTTCGTAGAGACTCCAAAGGTTGTTGTTGCCGATACTGTAGGAGCAGGTGATTCGTTTACCGCCACATTTGTAGCTTCCATCCTTAAAGGAAAGTCAGTACGTGAGGCTCACGAACTTGCAGTAAAAGTATCCGCATACGTATGTACACAGAACGGCGCGATGCCAGTGTTGCCGGAAGTATATCTCGACTAGTTTTCAATAGGCGTTCAGATTTAAAATATTATTAAGACGGCCGGTGAACACTGTTTGTTGAATGTTCATCGGCCGTTATTGTATGTTTATTTTTTCTTTAATACATCCGTAGGATTCTCCCCAAAGAACTCTTTATAGCATTTGGTGAAGTATGATGGCGATGAGAATCCCACTTCGTATGCTATTTCAGATATACTTTTTTCGCTTGAAGTCTTTATTATAGCATTTGCCTTATTAAGCCTTGCTATCCTTAACAATTCGTTAGGTGTATATCCTGTCAATGCTTTAGCCTTTCTGTACAATTGTACGCGGCTGAATCCTATCTGTTCTCCCATTTCTTCTACGCTGAAATCAGCATTGCCGATATTTTCTTCAATCAGACGGCGCAGTTTTTCCACAAACCCCTTGTCCGCATCTGCCAGAGGAGTGGTATTTGCCAAAGTCTTGTCCCCGAAGAAATCCTTCAGCCTTTTACGGTTATCTATCAGATTATGTAGTCTGGCCATCAGAAGTTCAGAACTGAATGGCTTGGAGATGTATGAGTCCGCACCACATTCATATCCTTTTATCTTCTGTTCGTCCATTGAGTATGCGGTAAGCATCATTACAGGTATATGCGATGTGCGTGGCTCGGCTTTCAGACGTCGGCAACATTCCATTCCATCCATTACAGGCATCATTACGTCGCATATTATTATGTCCGGTACATTGGCTATCGCGAGTTTCATACCTTCGCTTCCGTTGGCGGCTTCGAGAACTGAATATTGGTTGCACAGAAGAGATCTTACGTATTCCCTGACATCCTGATTATCGTCAATCACAAGCACTATGCCTTTCGATACATCTTTCTTGCCTGCATTATTACTCTCTGCCTTAAGACTTTCCTGATCTGCCATAACTACAGCACCTTCTTTAAGGTTGGTAAGGAGAGCTTTACGGTCAACACTTCCCGTTACTGTTCCATCCTGTTTTACAGGGATACTGATAGTGAATACAGTGCCGCTGCCCTCCGCGCTTTCCACACTGATATTGCCATGATGCATTTCCACGAACGCTTTGACAAGTGCAAGGCCGATACCGGAACCGGCATGGTGAACGTCTATCTGATAGAAACTCTCGAAAATGTGTTTCACGTGTTCGGCAGGCATGCCTACGCCCGTATCAGAGAATTTCATGGTGATTCTGTCGTCTCCCTCTCTGCACACCGAAATGTTTATACTGCCGTTTTCCGGTGTGAACTTGAAGGCATTCGAAAGAAGGTTGTATGTTATTCTCTCCATCATTTCCGCGTCGGCTATTACATTGTAGTCGCCTTCTTCGGCATTGAACCGGAATGTAATGTGTTTTCTGTACGCAAGCGTCCTGAACGCCTCTGCCCATTCTTTTACGCAGTCTCTGATGTCGAATTCCGAGAGATGCATGTCCAGCTTCCCGTTTTCGAATTTACGGAAATCCATAATCTGATTGATAAGCCTCAGAAGGACGGTAACGTTCTTGTTTATAATGCCCAGCAGAAACTTTTCGTTGTCGTTAATATTCTCGCTTTCCATAAGTCTTTTCACCGGGTCGGCAATGAGGGTAAGCGGGGTGCGGAAGTCGTGCGACACGTTTGTGAAGAAAGACAGTTTTGCTTTTGTCGCCTCTTCAAGTTTCCGCGATAGGTCGATAAGCTGGTCGCGCTGTTCCTCCAGCTGCTGTTTCTGCCTGGAAAGTTCCGCGTTAAGCCTGATTTTCATCCAGTATGCCCTTACAACAAAGAACAGCAGTACCGCAAGCAGGATTGCTATAACGATACACGCGTAAAGGAACATTTTCTGCGATGAATATCTCATGAGGAAGGCATCAAGCTTCCTGTTAAGGATTTCTATTTTCCCGTCCAAAGTCTTGATATGCGATGTCTGCATCTGCATTATACGCGCGTTTCCTGCATTTACCAGAGCAGATGAAAGCAGATTCTCTCTTTCGAATTTTTTCCCCTGAAGAATGTCCATTGCCACTTGTATGGCTTTGTCGCCCCCTGTAGGATAAATGAATGTCGCGTCCAGAACACTGTCTGTCACCAGCTCAACACCAAATTTCTCGCCTGCCAGCGCGTCAACACCTACAAACAGCATTTCCTTTTCCCTTCCGGCTTTTCTGGCCGCCTCGTATGCGCCGGATGCCATACGGTCATTTTGTGCGAAGACTAAATCAATCTCTTTATGTCCGGACAGAATGGAGTCGAACTTGAATTCCGCATTGGCTTTAAGCCATGCCGCGTCTGCTGTTGCTATTATTTCAATAGAAGGAAAGTCTTTCAGCACGTCGTTCATTCCTTTCTGCCTTTCCAGTGCAGGAGTAGAGCCTTTCAGTCCGGTAAGTTCCACAATCTTGCCTTCACCGTTCAGCCTGTCCGCTATATATGTTCCAATCTGTTTCCCTATGAAATAGTTGTCGCCGCCCACGAAAGCGGTATATTTGTCCGAGGTTATTTTTCTGTCCACGAGTACCACAGGAATGCCATTGTTGAACGCTTTTTCCACCACGGGAGTAATAGCTTCAGCCTCGTTTGGCGAAACGATGAGCAAATCCACTCCTTTTGAAATAAAATTATTTATGGCCTTTATCTGCTCGTCGCTATTGTCCTTAACGGTATTGATGTCCACCTTGAGGTTAGGGTAGAACAGAGCCTCACGTTTTATCTCTTCGTTCATGCGGGAGCGCCATTCGTCGTCGCTACATTGTGAGACTCCTATAATAAAATCATACTTAGATCTTGTGCATGACGAAATAAATAATAACAGAAAAAATGAAATGGCTATATAGATATAGTCTGCGATATGTTTGACTTTGCTGTGTTTCATCTTATTGGTTTAGGTATATTGATTTTATATTTTACGGTCTTTCACGCAAAAGTAATCAATATATGCAATATTTACAAATGTCGTTGGAGTGGTGATGTTTCTCTGAGTTACTATGATTTTCTCACAAACAGTATTCATTATACAATCTTCCAATCTGAGATTGTACCTGTCTCTGAAGAAAAACTTGCTCCTATTTTGAAAATTTTACGTCCATCCAAAATATATTCACGAGCATAACCTTTATTTTCAATCTGCTCAATGGCCTCAACTGCCGTACCGTCAAGTTTGAATTCAAATATATATATGTACTTCGGAGTTTCTACTATACAATCTACTCGCCCTTGGCTCTGCTGTTTTTCTGTGTAAACTGTATAAACACTAATCAGTTTCATAATAAGATAAAAGGTATAGTGAAAATATCTTTCCTTTTCCCTTTCATTATCTTTTCTTCTCATGGAATAAGGAATGCTCGAAAGAAACGAAGTGAACAGTGGTTCCAACTTCTCTATATTCCCGGCACGCATAGCATCAAGAACGTCAAAAATCCATCCTGTAATTCTTTCACCCGGCTGGAGGTAAGAAGTTGCAATCATAGTAATAAAACCATTTTTAACTTCATTGTTCGGGAAGTCTAAAAGGAAGCGGTTCCCAAACTCTTCATATCCTTTTATCGTAAGGTATCCACTCTGGTAAATCATTGGCAAAGGCATTTCCACATCAGCCTTATAATCAATAAATTCTTCCTGACGATAATACTTTCCAGTTAATTCATTTATATTTTCATTAAAATGGTTCATTAATCTGATTAGATACGTAGGCGTTCCTGTCTTGAACCAGTAGTCTTCTATGCTTTTACTATCAAGAGCATTCAACAGGCTGAAAGGATTATAGATGTCTGTCATCTTCTTGCTGAAATGATAGCCGTCATATTGCCTTTTCATTTCTGCAAGCATAAAATTATAATCACAGTTATATATTTCTGCCATCTCTTCAACTGGCTCCTGAAAATATGTTTCAAGTTCTTTTTGTGTAATGCCACACAATGTTTCGTATCTGGCATCCATACTGATATCCTTAGGCTGGTTGAATCCACTAAATACACTTACCTGAGAGAATTTGGTAACACCTGTAAGAAGCACAAACTGAAGATGCGAATCTGCACCTTTGAATACAGAATAGAAAGCTTTTAGTATATTCCGATGACGGTCTTCAAGGAATGCATCAACGTCAAGGACATCAAGAATCGGTTTGTCATACTCGTCTATAAGGACAACGGAACGTAATCCTGTCTGCTCATGAGCGGCACGAAGTACTTCTACAAAACGGTCACCTATTCCAAGCAAACCACTTCTGTCAGGTAATCCATACTTAAGCTCCCACTCGGTAACATAAAAATTAAGCTTCTGTTCTAAAGTTTCTTTCTCAGTAAAATTTGTACTGTTGAAGTCCACATGGAATACAGGATAAACATTCCAGTCCTTTTCCAACGAAGCAATCTTAAGCCCATTGAAAAGCTCTTTTCTTCCCAGGTAGTAATTCTTAAGAGTTGATACAAGAAGACTTTTGCCGAATCTCCTTGGGCGACTCAGAAAATATATTTTCCCTTCATGTGCCAGATTATAAATCAAATCCGTCTTATCCACATAAACATAACCGTCTTCGATAATCTGTTCAAAACTCTGTATTCCTATAGGATATTTCATAAGCCTAATACTTTATCGTTTTTACCCCACAAGCAAAAAATCCAATATTATTTTTTATCAAGATATATTACATGCAGTGTAAGATTTTTCACAAATATAATGCAAACAGAGTGAAGAACAAAAAGGAAACGTAGTTTTTGCTGCGTTTCATCTTAATGGATTAGGCATATTTGTGTTTATTCTACGGTCTTTTACTCAAAAGCAATCAATAAATACAATGCTTACGATTAGACGATTAAAATTGATTTTTTATACAAAATCAGCCTGTTGAGTTAAATATTTTCCTATATTTTTATGAATGGAAAACTTTAACCTCAATAGGCTGATTATAAATGCGATTTCAAATAGTTTTATCTATTAAAAATGAGCATATTGACTTATCAATTTTGGTCACTTGAAGAAATCTGAGAGTTATTCTCTATTTCTGAAATAGGTAATTGATAAAGGAAATTACGATCTTCCTGCTCGTGTCTAAATTTTGCAGCAGAGAAATGATTGTTGTTTTCTGCACCCCAAGTTTCATCTGTACGGTCAACTGGAATATTCAAACGACGGTTGTCAATATATTCCAGACCTTCACCCCAAAACTCAACACGTTTCTGATATATTATTTCCTCAATCAAATCAGCTTTGTTGCTAAATGTATATTCATAATCAGGTTGACGGGTTTTCATAAATTCATTGAGTTCTTTTACAGCTTCGTTAGATCCCTGATGAGCCAAAGCTTCCATTTTCATGAAATATGCTTCTTCCGAACGCAAGTAAATATAATCACCTAATTCCCATCCTGCAAATACTCCTGCCTTGATGTTTTCACGACCTGTTCCGATAAACTTCACAGCCTGATATTCTACTGCTGCAGGTGATTTGGTGTCACGTAGCATTGTAACACGCTTAATTGTACCGTCTTCACCTTTAACGTCAGTTCCTGTAGAACGATCACAACAGAACCATTTCAAACGAATATCATTATCAGCAATACGGTCTACCAGCGGTTTGAAGGCAGCACGCCATACTCCGATGCCGGCATATCCATCACCATAAGCATCCATCTGAGAGAAATAAGACCTATATATTCCAGTATTATCTGCTGTAATGTCACAACCATATACAACATCAGGCAAGTTTATATTACTGAATCCCTGTAGTAAATTATCTTCACCTTTCAATATATCAAAATTGTCTATTACTACTTGTGCATACTCTATAGCCTTATCCCATTCTTGAGTAACCATATATGCACGAGCCAAATACATGGCTACTACACATCCGTCCATGTCAGTAGGTGAAGATGTATGCTCCATACCTAATTCTTTAAACAAATTGAAAGATGTAGTAAGGTCTTTCTTAATCTGTTCATCTATTTGAGCAACAGTAGCACGAGGTTGGTCTCCTTCTGTCTTTTCTGTAATAAGTGGAACACATGGAGATTGGGAATAATCATATTTTGATCCACGTCCCCACTTGGTTCCATCTACACCTGTATAGTAAGAATACTGATACAGATATGTCAGGTACAAGTAAGCATAACCACGGAATCCCATAGCAATAGCTCTATATCTCATATTAGCCGGATCAGTGCTTTCAGGATCGATAAGTTTTAGAATATTATTGGCATTCGATATTACTCGATAGTATTCTTTCCATCTGTTATTTGTCGGTGTATAATTCTGCTGCCAGTAATCTATCATATAATGATAGAGACTCATTGCGAAACGACCGGTCATAATCATATCATTACCCATCAGTGATGTCAGATAGTCAAAACTCTTCTGGCCGAAATAATTATGACTCATATCTGTGTCAACATAACTTTGCATGTCAGAATACATACCTGCCACTGCTGCCGAAAATGTCTTGTCCGGATCCTCCTGAGCCACACTGCCCAGTTGATCTTCTGTTAAATAAGCGGTAACGTCAGCGTCTTCAAGACACGATGTAAACAGGCCTCCGGCAATAAGTGCCTGTATCATATATTTCATTATCTTCATATACTATAATATATTTTTAAGTTAGAAAGAAAGGTTTATACCTCCAGAAATTACACGCATTGGAGAATATCCACCATAACTGCTGCTTGCACCAGCCATAGAAACGCGAGGATCAAAACCTTGACGTTTAGACCATAGTGCGAAGTTATCTGCGGTTACATAAATCCTCATTTTCTCAACACTTATTTTTTTCATCAAGTTCTTAGGCAATGTATATCCCAAAGTAATATTACGTATGCTGAAATAGCTTGCCTTTATCAGATTAAGATCTGATGATTGAGTAAATGAATTACCACTATCATTTGCATTCCAGATAGGTAATTTACCTTTTCCTGTTTCCGGATTGAAAGTATCCCACATATCTTTATTATGTCCTACATAGAATGATTGACTCATGCCATCCAAGTAAGAATAGTCATAAGCATAACCACCAATCTGGAAAGCTGTAGCTATAGAAAGATCAATACCTTTGTAAGAGAATGTAGTATTCAAACCACCATTAAAATCAGGCAGTGCAGATTTACCAAGGAAATATTTAGTTGCATCTGCATAAGTAGTAGTTGTTGTACGACCTACTACTTCATTGTTTTCATTTAGCTCATCTTTATACCACATTGGCTTGCCTTCTTCATTCATACCTGCATACATGTAAGTATAGTATTCATAACGGCTTTTTCCTTCTCTTAAATTGAACAAGCCATCGGTAATACCATCTTTACGATTCTCTTCAGGCAGTGTCAAGATACGATTCTTATAGTGAGAACCCACTACAGATACAGTCCATTTCAAGTCAGGTCTGTTGAAGATGTCAACATTCAAATCAAATTCGATACCTGCATTTTTCATCGCACCTAAGTTTTCCCAATTATATGGACGTCCAGCCGTAGAGAAAGCTACAGGACGTTTGAACAACATATCGTCTGTTCTACGGTAGAAATATTCGAATGAACCATATACTCTGTCAAACAAGCGGAAATCAGCTCCTACGTCAAAAGTGTTCTGTTTTTCCCAAGTCAAGTCCGGATTACCATAAAATACAGGTGAATATCCCAATTCAGAACCATTCCAAGTAACTTCGTATTGATCCATGTAAGGAGTATAGGCATAACTATATCCTGAAAGGATGTTTTCATTACCTTGAGTACCGTATGATGCACGTATTTTCAAATCGTTAAGCCATGATTCTGTACCATTCATAAACTCTTCCTTGCTGATACGCCAAGCACCTCCTACTGACCAGAAGTTACCCCAGCGATTCAAGAAACGTGATGTACCGTCACGACGGAAAGCAGCAGAAAGATAATATTTATTATCGTAGTCATAGTCTGCCATAACAAAATATCCTTCTATATTATGGTCAACTGTATAACTGTCGATGTATTGCATCTGACCACCATTTACCAGTTCAGGATTATTAGGATTGAAGAAATTGGTTTTCTGTCCTTCCAGATATTTGAATTCATATTTATAAGCCTCATGGCCCATTTTTGCAGACAAATGATGATTGCCAAATGCGTTACTATAAGCCAAAATCTGGTTAAAGTTTGTAGTAATTGTGTTATAACTACCTTTTGTACCACGACCACCAAAAGACTGTCCATCACCTATTAAAGGTGTATAATAAGTAGTTGAACTGTTGTTGGTAAAATCATAACTGTAGTTTGCAGTAAATTTAAAATTCTTCAGGAAAGATATTTCTATATACGAACGTGAAGTCAGATTGTTATATACATTTTCACGGATATCTTCATTCATGTTTGCTATAACATTCTGATTGGTTGCAGTAGGGCGCTTCCCTGTACCGTCTGTTTCACCATTTCCGGCATCGTACATAGGTTCTCCGTTCTCATAATATTTCATATTTCCTTCTGCATCATAAGCATGAACCGGGTAGATTGGAGCCCAAGAACGTGCTACACTAAACGGATTGGACGCTAATCCGGCCCCTTCCTGCACTCCGTTCTGTGTGGTTTTTGAGTAACCAACATTTGTTCCTACTTTCAACCAAGACTTCAGTTGAGAATTAATATTTGCACGAGCTGTAAAACGATTATAAGAAGAACCTAATACATAAGAATCGTTATCCAAGTATCCCATAGATACATAATAATCAGTCTTATCATTACCGCCTGATGCAGATACATTATACTCCTGACGGAAAGCATTATTAAATAATGCGTCAGCAAAAGTGTCATTATAACGAAGACGAGCATTTGTGTTTAAATTTCCGTCCGGTGTCACCAAGTATTCTCCTTCAGGAATGATGAAAGCATTGTAATTTCCTAATTCGCTCAACAACAATTTACTAGCTTCCAAATTTGCGTCTTCAATTGACATTCCACTTGCCCATTGAGTGTTACGAATACCGTACCATGTCAAACGATAAAATTCTCCTGGATCAGTAACCATATTGTAATCCTTATAAGCACGCTGAGTCACACCCCATGTACCGTTAAAGTTTATAGATACCTTATCCTTACTTCCGCTTTTAGTTGTAACCATTACTACTCCACCTGCAGCACGCGAACCATACAAAGAGTTTGACACTGCATCTTTTGATACGTTAATCGAAGCAATATCTGCAGGGTTTATATCAGACAATCTACCGTTAAAAGGCACTCCGTCAACTACAATCAAAGCTTCATTGCTTGCCGATAGAGAACCAATACCACGTAATACAATACTAGCATCGCTTCCAGGCTGACCTGTTGAACTTACTATTTGCAGACCTGCAACAGTTCCTTCCAAGGCATTTGTTACAGAAGTCGCTTGTGAGTTACTGATAATTTCTTTCTTAACACTACTGATAGAACCGACCAAGTCTTGTTTACGTTTAGTACCATAAGCAACGACTGTCACTTCGTCCAATAGCTCCGAGTCAGAATGCAATTCCACCTTAACAATCTTTTGAATTGCCACTTCCTGTGTTTTCATTCCGATGAATGAAATTACCAGAGTTCCGGCCGAACTTGGAACGTTAGTAATAGTAAATTTTCCATCAATATCAGTCACAGTACCTACTGTAGTACCTTTAACTAATACAGATGCGCCCACTACAGGTAAACCATCCTCGTGAGAAGTGACAGTACCTGTCACTTTAGAGACCTGAGCGTTTACCAGACCTATGCCAATAAACAGGCAGGTCATTAACAGCATCAATTTTCTTTTCATAAAAATCTCTCTTAAAGTTTAACTTTACATTAATAAAAATTTGTTCTCTCTAACAGGCCGCAAAAGTACTAATAAATTTTGAATATTTATCTCTTTTTTCAAGCAAAAAGTCGTCAATCCCTGCTTTTTAACACTTAAATTGACAAATTTCTTCTAAAAAAGCAAACGGTTACATGTTTTACATCATAAAAAAAGCATTTTGATAGTAATCTTGGCTTTAATTACAATTCGATAGTTAATAATATCGCTTATTTTATTCCTTGAAAGATTATATGACACTATATTCATCATTTATAAATCAAAAAGTATTATGCCGAAAATTTTTTTTAAACTAGTTCTTAATCGTGAAAATAACCTAAATGCAAACTCTACGGCTATGGTGGAAATAGAAGCAAAGCTACTTTCCAACAAAGTTTACTTGCCTACAAATGTATTTCTAAAACCTAAGTATTGGAATGTCAAGAAACAGGAAGTAATGCCTTCACACCCTAATCATGAGTTATTAAATAGGTTTCTGGAAGAACATTTACTAAAATTAGAGTGGAAAGAACTTCAGATGTGGAAAAATAATACTCCACTGACACTTGAACAATTAATCAATACCGATATTGAAAATACTAATATAAATGATGGAGCATTTATAGATTTTTGCAAGGAATATATCAATACCAGCAGAAAAAGAAATAGTACAAAAAAGAATCTTATGACAACTGTAAAACTTATAAACATATTTGACTCTGGTACGTCTTTTAGAAGTATAACATATGAATACATAATGGAATTTGAGAAGTTTCTGACTTCAAGAAATTATAAAATTAACACTATAATAAAACATATCAAGCATTTAAGAAGCTTTTATAATGAAGCAATAAACCAAAAATTAATAAAAACCGATGAAGACGCATTTAGAAGATACAAAATGTTAAAAGGTGAGTCGAAATATACATTCCTTCTGCCTGAAGAGCTTCATAAACTGGAAACTTTGTCTTTGTGTGGAAAGAACAGGAAAATGCTACATACGCTAGATGCCTTTCTATTCTGCTGCTATACGGGACTAAGATATTCAGACTTTTGTTCGTTAACTAAAGAGAATCTAATCAATATTGATAATAAATTATGGTTAATGTATAAATCTGTAAAAACAGAAGTCGAAACCAGATTGCCCCTATATCTTCTTTTTAATGGTAAGGCTATGTCCATATTAAAGAAGTATAGCTGCGATATAGGCTCTTTCTTTAAGATTAGTTCAAACTCCAGTATAGATAAAGAGCTGAAGAGGATAAAAGTGTTGGCAGGAATTAATACACATATTTCATTTCATACGGCCAGACATACAAATGCAACTTTACTTGTATATAAAGGTGTAAATATTACTACTGTACAGAAATTGCTAGGACATAAAAACATCCGTACCACCCAGCATTATGCTGACATTCTTCCGCAAGGTATTGTGAATGATCTGGAAAAGAATGCTTGAAAATATTATTAGATCAATGTTTGATACAATACAGGAAACGACAAAAGTCTTGAACTAGATTATTATATATAAATAGGTGTATCCAATGTTGTATATACCTTTTTACCTGTAAACTTGGCCAGGAATAACAGCATAAACTGACAACCAAGTTCAGTACACTTAGAACGTGCCCACATTTAATCTAAAACGTGCGCACGTTTTATTTGAAACATGCCCACGTTTTTTTCGAGGTATGAGAATGTAAGAAAACGTACAATAACTGTCGAACACTAAACATTTCTTTCTAATACTTTACGCTTCAAAAGATTTAGTTGTCTTATGCAGGATTCAATATAAAAAGAGGTGTAATACGAGTATTTCTAACATAGTGAAAAATAGATATACTATTTATATAAATATTTTGTAAATAAGTAAAAGTTCGGCCGGAACTCTGGTTATTTCGTTCATTGGAATGAAAACACAGGAGGTGGATATCAAACCGGTAGTAAAAGTATCACTTCATTCTGATACAGAGGTGCTGGATGAAGTTATGGTTGTAGCTTATGGTACAGCACGTAAAGAGTCTTTTACAGGTTCTGCAGAGGTTATCAAAGCTGATAAAATAGAAAAAAGACCTGTTGCCAACGTTACAAAAGCATTGGATGGTATGGTAGCAGGTGTACAAACTACATCGGGTTCTGGACAACCGGGCTCAGGGGTCTCAGTTGTTGTTCGTGGTTTTGGTTCTATAAACTCATCACAGAATCCATTGTACGTTGTAGATGGTGTACCTTATGATGGTAATATTTCTGCTATCAATCCTAATGATATTGAATCTATGACTGTATTGAAAGACGCATCAGCTGGCGCTCTATACGGTTCACGTGGTGCTAATGGAGTCGTTATGATTACTACCAAAAAAGGAAACTCAGGTAAAGTTAAAGTTAATTTGAAAGCTAATTGGGGCGTTTCTTCTAGATCAATTCCACGTTATGAGACTATGGATGAAGCTGGTTATTTGGAAACAGTATACCAATCATATAAAAACGATTTGATTTATAATGATGGTATGTCTCCATCAGATGCGTCTGTATTGGCCCTCCAAAATATGAAAAGTGGTGCTACTGCTATCTTGGGATTAAATGAACAGTATAATCCATTTAATTATTCTATTACAGAACTTATCGACCCAACTACTGGAAAAGTACGTAGTGATGCTTATTTAAAATATTCAGAAGACTGGATGGATGAAGCTATGGATAAAAGCCCTTTACGCCAAGAATATAATGTTTCATTCAATGGAGGTAACGAGAGAACTAAATATATGTTCTCTATGGGTTATCTTGATGAAGAAGGTTTATTGAAGACAACAAGCTTCAACCGTCTAAATGGTCGTATGAATATCAGTACAGATGTTACTAACTGGTTAAAAGCTGGAATGAATGCCAGTTATTCGAGAAATGAAAGTAATACTGCTGTAGAGAATTCTTCTGGTTCATCAAACGTTTGGTATACAGCGCAACTGATGGCACCTATTTATCCTGTATTTGAAAAGGATGCAAACGGTTCTACAGTTATGGATAATTTAGGTAATCCTGTGTTTGATTACGGCTCTAATCGTCCTGCAGGTGCAAATGCAGACTGGAATACAATTGCTACATTATATGATGATAAATACTCTACAACAAGTGACAACTTAAGTGGACGTATGTTTGTAGACTTGGGCGATTTGAAAACTGGTCCGTTACAAGGATTGAAATTCTCTGTAAATTATGGTTTTGATATTGTAAACTCTGCAGGTATGACTTATTATAATCCTTATAATGGAAACTCTGTTTCTGTAAAAGGTACAATACAGAAGGCCGTTGCAAGAACTATGAGTTATACATTCAACCAATTATTAAGTTATGATAGAAAATTTGGAGTACATCATGTTTCTGCTATGGTTGGTCACGAGTTCTACAAATATAACTACCAGTATCTAGGTGCATCAAAAACAGGCTTCCCATTTGGTGGATTATATGAATTGGATGCTGCGACTACTATCACTAGTGCATCTTCGTATCAGCACAATTATGCTGTAGAATCAGTCCTGTCGCGTTTTGCATATGACTATGCGGACAAATATTATTTGTCTGCGAGTTTCCGTACTGACGGTTCTTCTAGATTTCACAAGGATAACCGTTGGGGAAACTTCTGGTCTGTAGGAGCAAATTGGCGTATTTCGCAAGAAGAGTTTTTAAAAGATGTTTCTTGGATTAACAATCTATCAGTTAAGGCCAGCTATGGTGTTCAGGGTAATGATAATCTAGGAACATATTATGCATGGCAGTCATTCTATGATTTAGGATACCCAAATGGAAATATGAGTGGTGTTGCATTGTCATCACTTGAAAACAAAGACTTGAAATGGGAAAAAAATGGTAACCTGAATGTAGGCCTAGAAGGTAGATTTTTTGATTGTTTATCTGTTGGTATAGAATGGTATAGCCGTAAAACTAGTGATATGTTAATGTCATATCCTATGGCTACATCATTAGGTTTCGATGGATATAACAAGAATATAGGTAGTATGCGCAATACAGGTTGGGATATTACATTAAATGCCGACTTAATCAGAACAAATGATTTCAACTGGAATCTTACTTTAATGGGATCAACCGTTAAAAACAAAGTGTTACAGCTTGCTGACAAACCCGAAATCATCTCTGGTAGCTACATCATTCGTGAAGGTGAAACATTAAATTCATTCTATACAGCAAGTGCAGCCGGTGTTGATCCAGCAACTGGTAAGCAACTATACTGGGCTTGGGATACAGATGAAAATGGTGTAAAAGGTGAAAAATATATTACTGACAATCAGGCAAAAGCTACTGCATGTAAAGAAATTCAGGGCAGTCGTATTCCTAATTTATATGGATCATTCACTAACAGTTTTAAATACAAGAACTTTGATTTGAGCGTTCTGTGCACTTATTCTATTGGTGGTAAAGTCTTAGATGGTGTATATAATACATTACTTTATGGTAACTATATTGGTCAGGCAAAAAGTAAACATCTTGAACGCGCATGGAAACAACCAGGCGATATTACCGACATTCCTAGAATTGAAATAGGTAAGAGCTACATTATTACAGATAACAATTTGATTAATGCATCATATTTGTCTATCAAGAACATTACATTAGGATACTCTTTACCTTCCAATTTGATCAAGAAACTGAATATGGAGAATATCCGCATCACAGCAACCGGAGACAACCTGGTACTATTCAACCATTTGAAAGGTATGGACCCACAATACAACTTCACTGGTGGTACAAACTTTGGATATGTTCCTGTTAGAACTATTTCATTCGGTATAGATGTTACATTTTAATGATTAAAACTATAGAAATAAAATGAAAAAGAATTTATTATATATCTTTTCACTTGCAGGTTTATTGACATTTAACTCCTGTGCAGATGAATTGAATACAGAACCAACTGATAAAGTTTCAGGAACTCAAGTTTTCGAAGATGCCAATAGTGCAGAAGCGGCAATAAACGGTGTATATAGAATGTTATACGTTGCCGGATGGAGTGCAAACTGGGGTTCAGAGAACTGTGGACAAACAGCAATCCAGTTGCTGGCAGACTTAATGGCAGAAGATCATTTGATGTATAGCCAGGGACAAGGCTGGTTCTATGAAGATTACAGACTAAATGTACATGGAGATTTTTCGAATACTTCAGGTCGTTCATATTCTATTTGGAACTTCTACTATACTATAATCAGTAATCTGAACTATATCATTGCTTCCGAAAATACAATGGGAGGTGATCCAGCAGAAGTCAAAAGAATAGTAGGTCAAGCATACGCTATGCGTGCATATAGCTATTTCTATTTGATACAATTATATCAGCAGACATATAAAGGTAATGAGGATAAACCAGGTGTTCCTGTATATACTGAACCTACAGTTGCTGGTTCCGAAGGAAAACCTCGTGGTACTGTTCAGCAAGTATACGACAGAATTAATGAAGATTTAACTAAAGCTACTACTTTATTAAAAGATCTTGAACAGAAAGATATTTCTCACGTAGATTACTATGCAGCTCAAGGTTTTCAGGCCAGAGTTTCATTGGTACAACATGAATATCAGAAAGCTGCCGATGCTGCAGCAGAAGCACTTAAAAAGCCAGGACTCCAATTGGCAAGTGTTGAAGATTTAGGTGGAAATAATAACGTAGACGTTTCGGATGTTATGTGGGGTATGAAAATTATAGCAGACCAATCTAGTGGATTTGCAAGTTTCTTCTCGCACATGGACGCTGATGCCCCTGGTATGTACGGATCGAAAGCACCTCAATGCATTAGCACAGGTTTATATAAACTTATACCAACTACAGATACACGTTTAGCATGGTTCCGGGGTGCACTGAGTGAAGATGAAGAGGTTGCTGGAACATCTAAAATCAGCTATTGTCAGTTAAAATTCAAAATGGCAGATTATACAACTCGTACAGGAGATTATATACTGATGAGAGCTGAAGAAATGGTCTTAATTAAGGCAGAAGCAGAATGTCATTTGGAACAATACGCTACAGCTCGTAACACTATAAAAGAACTAGGTACATTACGTGATAATGGTTTTGAAACAAGATTAGCAGGTAGAACAGATTCTAATTCTTATAATTCTAACACTAACTCAGCATTAGTAACGCTGATGGATGAAATTTTATTCCAACGTCGTGTTGAATTGTGGGGTGAAGCAGGTAGAATATTTGATTTGCAACGTCTCGGTCTAGGTTATAACCGTAAATATGAAGGCTCTAACCATACAGAGACTGTTCAAACAAAGAATACTGAAGCTGGTTCTCCATTGTTTATTCTTCCATTACCTCAATCAGAAATTGACGGTAACGAGAACATAACCGATGCTGATCAGAATCCGATAGTACAATAATTTAATGCACAAATAAAAATGAAAAAAAATATATTATATTGGAGTTTAAGCCTTTTATTAGGTACAGCAACTTTCACTTCGTGTAATACAGATGCTGAAGGTGCAATGTACGAAAATGGAACAGGTGTAAGTTTTGCTTCAACGACAATGTCTGAAGAAGTTTCAACAGAAAACGAAGGTAAAATTCTTGTTCCTATATACAGATCAAACACAAATGCTAATTCAGAAGTACAAATTTCTATTGATGAAAGTACTGTAGCTGAAAACATATTCACACTGAGTTCGTCGACTGTAAAGTTTGATGAAGGAGAGAATGTTTCTTATATTGAATTAAACTTTGATCTAAATTCACTGGGTGCTACAACTACATACAATATCACTTTAGGAGTTCAGGATGCATCACAAGTATCCATATCAGGAGAGGGAAGTATAAAAGTTACTGTTAAAAGACAGTTGACATGGGCATCTTTTGGTACTGGGCAATTTACTTCTGAGTTTTTTGGTCAAACTTGGCCACAGACAATAGAAAAAGCTGCTGAAGGTAATATTTATAGATTAGTAGACTGTTATGTTGAAGGATATCCTATCGTATTTTCATTAAGCGATGATGGACAGGAACTTGTTGCGTGGGATATACAAGCTACAGGTTATACTAATGCAACTTATGGAATGGTGTATTTTGCAGCAACAGGTATGACGCGTGAAGGTAATATCTTACGTTTCCCAATGCAGGGAGTTGTAGAATATAATGGTGGTTGGGGACTGTTATATCAAGGATTTACAGAGATATTAGAGTTGCCTGCTGAATAATCAAGTAACAATCAAAGGATTTCATAAAAAAATGAGGCTATTACAAAAAGATTTAGCCTCATTTTTTTATGTGGGTACGCTCGGCATGAGTATTAGCTAACGGGTGCAAGTCCCCAATGAGCCCTAATAGCGGGAATCATATAGCTAAAAGCAAGGGTGTCCATCGTGAGGTGGAATCTGAAGGAAGCTGGCGGCAAACATCTGGTCTGACGAACAGAAACTTCATATAAGGCATGTGACCGTGGGCAAGGTTGCCCAACAAACCAAAGCCCTATCGCTATTCGGAACGGTTAATGTAGATGAAGCAGACATAAGATGGAAAGTTAATACCCTTATCCGAGGAGATCTCACGGACGCATGAGAATAGAGAAAAAAAATCGAAATCAGCGGAGTAAAGCTTGCCGTGAGAAGTCAGCAGAAGTCATAGTAGCAAACGAGCCGATAGGTTTGTGAAGGACTGAACCTAATAATTAAACGATAGTAATAGAAACATACCTAATGAAAGAACGAATGCAGAAAACATTATCCGAAGTTAATGACTGCCCTCAAAGAGA
>NZ_JACJLQ010000030.1 GCF_016902295.1 Bacteroides caecigallinarum
AGCTTTATTGTAAATTAATAGTTTGATCACTTCTAATTTACTAATAATCAGCGATAAGCACAACCTTTTATACATATTTATTTTATCAATTTAATTCCGCCAACGGGTTGTTTAATCTCTACATACTATGAATATAAATAACTATAAACCAAAGCCGGTTGATGTCTCTGATGTGGAATTGCCGGAATCTCTTAATGAACTGTTTGAACAGATAGCGGAGAATGTGCATGAGGTATGGAGCTGTGGCAGAATGAATGATGGATGGGTGTATGGTCCGGAAAGGGATGACGAAATGAAGACGCATCCGTGTCTGGTTCCGTATGTGGAACTGGATGAAAAGGAGAAGGAGTATGACAGAAATACTGCTATTAATACTTTGAAACTTATAATAAAACTGGGTTATAATATTGAAAAAAGGTAGATTATGAATATAATTAGGTATTATAAACGTTTGTTCTCTCAAGAAAATATTGACAGAACTATATCAGGAGGGATCAGGCCGCAAATAAAACTATTATTAATATCAATAGCTACACTATTATTCCTATTCTTTGTTATTGTGCTTGTATTTTCGATTGAATTGGGTGGCTCGGATGGATTTTGGGAACGGTTATGGCTCGTTTATAATAATTTTGTAGATTCAGGGAATCAGGTCGTGGAAAAAGGATGGGTTAATCGTTTGATAGTCACTTTTATGAGCTTGTGTGGTACTGTGTTGTTGAGCGGGGTGCTGATTTCCACTATTTCGAATATCATAGAAAGAAGAGTGGACGCTATTAAATCCGGTAGGGTAACTTATAGAAAAATAAAACAGCACTATGTGATAATCGGTTTTTGTGATACTACTATCAGTCTGATAAAAGAGATATGTAAGAAAGAGAAAAACACTCCAGTATTGTTGATTAGCGGTGTTCAGACAGAGAAAATCCGTTCTGCCATACAGTCTCATCTGAGCAAAGATGACGAGAACAGGGTTGTTATTTATTTCGGAAATATCGAATCAGAGGAGGAATTGGCAAGATTGAATATTCATATGGCTAAGGAACTGTATCTGTTGGGTGATTCAAATACTGTGGGACGCGATTCGAAAAGTATTGAATCTGTACATAAAATAAGTAATCTAAGAGGAAATCCTGAAGGAAAACCTTTGCTGGATGTATATGTGCAGTTTGATAGGATTCCGTCGTATTCAAATATTCAGAAAATGTCTTTGCCTGAGGATTATATATGTCATAATAAGGTGCCTAATATATATTTCAGACCTTTCAATTATTATGAAAACTGGGCGCGTCAGTTGTGGAGTCTGTATTCTGTGGACAGTGGCTTTGTGTTTAGACCTTTGTTCTTTAAGCCTATGACAATGAGGAATAAGGATGGCAGGCTGGTGATGGATAATGCTGATAAGTTTGTTCATCTTGTAATTGTAGGGTTTAACCGCATGGGGCGTTCGTTGTTTCTTGAGGCTTTGCGGGTGTGTCATTATGCGAATTACGATGATACTGTGGATGAATGTATGAGGACTCGTACAAAGCTTACTTTGATAGATAAGGATATGGATAATATGTTGCCATATTTCAAATCACAGTTCCCTTATTTAGAAAGTCAGATTTACGACATTGATATTGAATATATTAATGCTGACGTGTGTAGCATTCAAGTCAGGGATTTATTAATAAGTCAGGTTAATGATGATAATTGTATGCTCACCGTTGCAGTATGTGTCAGTGACCCTGACATGAGCCTTTCTTTAGGACTGAACTTGCCGCCTGATATTTATGAAAAGGATGTTTCGGTATTGATACGTCAGGATATACAAACTGACCTGGGGAAACTTATCAATTCGGATTGCGGAAGATATAAGAATGTAAAGATTTTTGGAATGCTTGACCAAGGGATGTCTATGACATTGCTTAGTGACGAACTGCCAGCATACGTAAATCAGATGTATAACTGTAATGTTTGTAATAAGACATCTCGTGAAGATGGTAAACATTGTGCGCTGTATTCTACTAAAGGGTGTAAGTATTGTAAGGATTCTTTTAAATCGAACCATTATATGTATTGTTTGTGTGAGTGTATTGATAATGACAATCCGTATGCCGAGGTGATGAAAAAGTGTGCTCTAAATTCCTGGTTTACCCTGGCAGAGGTTTATCGTTGGTCAAACCGTTATCAGATTGATGCGTATATCGTTTACTGTCGTGTCCTGGGGTATGAGATTTTTAGGAAAGCTCCTGGTAACGGATGGGAAATTGTAGATTTCAAAGAGTTTGAAAAGCATATTAATGATGGATATCTGCAGATATTGATGAAGATGGAGAAATATAGGTGGAATGCGGAAAGAACTATTGCGGGGTGGAGGAATGGAGATTTACGGAATAATACTTATCTTATACACAATCTTATTATGCCATACAATGAACTGATTAGCCAATATCCAGAACAGATTGGTAAGGATGAGGATGTTATTCGAAATATACCTTATATACTGAAATTGGGTGGATATGGAATTTATAGAAAGAAATACTGCTGATTTATAATAAATTAATATATTTTATTATCTTTGTTCTACAACTTTGTTACATAAGCTGACTTATAAATACTCTTACATGGAAATAGTTATTGTTTAATTTAAAATCATAGTATTATGGACAACAAATTATTCGCTTTTTTAGACAAGGTTTGGAATTATATTGACAATGGAAAATTTTATCGTGAACCTTTCCGTTGGTTGTATGCGGTGATTGCCGCTTTGAATCTGCTGTTCCCATTATATGTCATTTATATGGATAGTAGGATACTTAAATTCCTTTCAGGAGGAGAAGTGTTTGCTTGTGTATTGATATTCCTTTTGTTTATCTTTTTAGGAATTATGAGTGCTCATCTTTGGTTTAACAGGCAGAAGAAGGTAAAAGAATATCTTCAGGAAGATAATGATTTTGTTGCTATACCTGTTGTGTCTCATTTTATACAAACACTTGGTGAGTGGCTTGGATTCTATCTTGGAGTGGGTGGATGTATAATCTCATTGTTGTTTGTTATCTTTGGGCTTGATAGTTATGTAGGTGATATTCTTGGAGGAGGTTTCCTTCATATTGGTTCTGGATTTATTATGGTTATTATATATCCAATTATGGGATTCCTTGTTGTTGTGAGTGGTAGATTGTTAGCAGAATTATATAGAGCATTGGCTTCTATTGCAAACAATACTAAAAGATTTGTGAAACGGGATTGTCGTAATAATATTTCTTCTGAAGAGGTTGAATCTCAGAAATCAACTATTGATTAGGCAGATTTGAAAGTTAAAATATTAGTTCTGTTTTTAGGAAGTACCATTCTTGGAAACAGAACTTTTTTATATATGTAACGGTCTGTATTTTATGGAATCATAATAGGATGTAAATTAAAATTGGCTGGATATAAAATTTATGGGAATAGAAGCTGTTAATATGTAATAATTGATTTATATTTACTGCTGAAAACTTCATAACAACATGGGAATTCAAATTGTAAAACAAGGTAAAAGAGATATGGATAGAACTTTTCCATACAACATTGGCCTTGCGCTTAGCGGTGGAGGAGCAAAAGGCTTTGCGCATCTTGGCGCTTTACAGGTTCTTGAAGAAAGAGGAATAAGGCCTGATATAATATCCGGTACGAGTGCCGGGGCTATTGTGGGAGCTTATTATGCCGCGGGACTTAAACCTAAGGAGATTCTTAAACTATTCCTGAAACATGATGCAATGGACTTTATCAGTTTTACAATTCCGAAGGAGGCTTTCCTGAAATTTGACGGCTTTATTAAATTTCTGAAGGAAACTTTGCCTGTGAAACGCTTTGAGGATCTTAATGTCCCGCTGTGTGTTGTGGCTTCGGATTTCGACAAAGGGGAATGCAAGGTCTTTACAGAAGGAGAGCTTCTGCCGAGGGTGATAGCTTCGTGTTCTATCCCTATCTTGTTTAAGCCTGTCATGATAGACGGGGTGAGGTATGTGGACGGAGGATTGTACAAGAACTTTCCGGTCACTCCGATACGTGATGTGTGCCGAAAGGTGATAGGTGTAAATGTTTGCCCAAAGTTTGACGAGGAGTATGATGATAATATTCTGCACGTAGCTATGAGGTCTTATCTGTTTATGTTCAGCCAGAATGCTGTGGAGGATTCAAAACTTTGCGACCTGTTGCTCGAAGTGGATTCGATAGAGGGTTTTAATATCCTCAGGCTGAAGAATGCAACTAAAATTTATTATCAGGGTTACAGGCAAATGGCGGAGTTGCTTGATAAAAATGTATTGTCTATATAAATAAAATAATAATGGAGAAATTATCGAATAATGAACTGAGCATTCAGGTGAAGGCTGCAGGGGCAGAGCTTTGCAGCATCATGTGTAATGGTAAGGAGTATTTATGGCAGGCCGATCCTGCTTTCTGGAACAGACATTCGCCTGTGCTTTTCCCTATTGTGGGCAGGGTATGGGGTAATGAGTACAGATGCTGTGGCGGAACTTTCGCTTTAGGACAACATGGATTTGCACGCGACATGGACTTTCAGCTTATAAGCAAGACTGACGATGAGGTGTGGTATAAGCTTACTGACAATGAGGAAACTCATAAGAAATATCCTTACAGCTTTTGTCTTGAGATAGGATACAGAATTGAAAGGAAAAAGATTCATGTGATGTGGAGGGTTACAAATACCAACGATGGGGATATGTATTTCCAGATTGGCGCGCATCCGGCTTTTTATTTCCCGGGCTTTGATTCTTCGACTAAGGAACGCGGATTCTTTGGATTTGACAAGAAAGATGGACTGGAGTACATCCTTATAGGTGATAAGGGTTGTGCAAATACAGATGTACATTATCCTCTTGAACTTTGTGACGGTTTGTTGCCTATGGATACTTCCACTTTCGATGGTGACGCCTTGATTCTTGAAAACGGGCAGGTGGGCGAAGTGGCGCTATATGACAACTCGCGCAAGGCGGTGTTACGTCTGCTGTTTGATGCGCCTGTGGTAGGTCTGTGGTCGCCTCCTGGAAAGAACGCTCCGTTTGTTTGCATCGAGCCGTGGTATGGCAGATGTGACAGGATGAATTTCGATGGCGAATATAAGGATAAGGACTGGATACAGCATCTGCAGAAAGGTGGGGTATTCAACGGGGAATATGTGATTGAAATAATGGAATGATTTTTTTATGAAGATACTTCACACCAGCGACTGGCACTTGGGACACACGCTATATGAGCATGACAGGACTGCGGAACATGCCGCTTTCCTGTCGCAACTCAGGGATATAGTGGAGGAGGAGAAACCGGATGCTCTTCTTGTTTGTGGCGATATTTACGACAGGACTAATCCATCTACTTCGGTACAGAGAATGTATTATAAGGCTTTGTTGGATATGCATGAGGCGTGTCCGGAAATGGCTGTAATCGTTACCGCAGGTAATCATGACAGCAAGGCGATGCTGGAGTTGGGACGTGAGCTGTGGCTTATGGCTGGAGTGAGGGTTATAGGTCAGGTGGAACGCAGGGATGGTGTGATAGACCTGGACAGACATATCATTGGTATTGATGATGCTGATGGTGTGAGAAAGGGGTATGTGGTGGCAGTGCCGCATATCTTCGACCAGAATTATCCTGCTTTTGAGGGGGATACTACGAAGGAGGATAGAAGAAACTCTTTTTTCAGGGCTTTACAGGAGAGGGTGAAGGAAGTCAATGCGGAAGGGCTGCCGCTTGTCATTATGGCTCATCTGACGGTCGCGGACTGTAACTGTGAGGGGCATGATCCGGAGATGATTGGCGGAATAAATGAGGTGCCGCAGGAGGAGCTGGGGCGTGTATATGACTATATCGCATTGGGGCATATACATTATCCGCAGACTATGAAAGGGCTTCATGGAGTGGCAAGATATTCGGGCTCGCCTGTTCCTGTGAACTTTGACGAGACTTATCCACATTCTGTTTCTGTTGTGACACTGGAGCATGGATCGGCTCCGGATATCAGGGTGATTAGGATTCATAACGTCAAGCCTATGCTGACTGTGCCTGCTGTGCCTTCTGGTTTTGAGGAGGCTTTGGCGGAACTGGAAAATATAGCTGATGATGAAGTTTGCTATGTGAGACTGAACATTATGATGGACAAGCCTATGCCTTCGGACTACATGGAACGCATCGCACAGGCTTTGAATGGGAAAATGGCGGAATATTGCTATTGTAAAATCACAAGACCCGAAATGGATGAAGTGGCTGATGATACAGCTGTGACTTATGATGAATTCCGTGAACTCAGTCCGATAGATGTGGCTCAAAGATTTTATAAATCGAAATTCGGAACTGAAATGCCGCAACAGATGGCTGATATGATAGTTGAGGCTGTACGGAGATATGATGAGGATATTGACAAAAATTTCTGACAATCTATGAAACTGATAAAACTGAAAATTGAGAATATTGCGTCCATAGAAACCGCCGAGATTGATTTTGACTGTGAACCTCTGGCCGGTAGTTCTGTCTTTCTTATTACAGGTGATACGGGGGCCGGTAAATCTACTATTCTCGATTCTATATGTCTTACTTTATATAATACTACTCCGAGACTGAATATGGCTTCGGGGACGAAATCGAATTTCGGAACTGACAATATAACGGCAAGGAATACGTCGAATCTGTTAAGGCATGGAGCAAAACAGGCTTCGGCTATTCTGAATTTTATCGGTTCCGACGGGGTGGAGTATGAGGCTGTATGGCAGGTGAAACGCAACAGAAACTATAAACTTACTTCGCCTGAACAGACACTCTCGTGGGGCGACGTGACACTGAAGAATGCCGATGCTGTAAAGAAGATTACGGAGGAGGCTGTCGGGCTGGATTTCGATCAGTTCTGTCGTACTACCATGTTGGCGCAGGGACAATTTACGCAGTTTCTGAAGAGTAAGGATGATGATAAATCGGAAATACTGGAAAAACTTACGGGAACAGGTATATATTCGGAAATAGGAAAGAAGATTGAGGAAATAAAGAAGGAGAAGGAAGCGGAGTATGCGGCTCAAAAGAGTGTTACGGCAGGTATTGTACTTCTCAAGCAGGAGGAGATAGAGGGATTGAAAGAGAGGCTGTCTGTCGCGGCCGAGAAGAAAAAGAGTTTGGATAATGAGGCTTTGCGTTTGGACGGTTGTATCAGATGGATGGAAGGGAAAGTCAGAATTGAAAAAGAACTGAGTACAGCCGAACAGTCTGTTAAGGCATGTGATGAGATAATAAATTCGGACATGTTCAAGGAGGAATCAAAACTTATCTCTGAAATGGACAGGACGGAGTCTGCAAGAAACAATATCAGAACGCTTAAGGATGCCGAAAGGAAAATAAAGTAACTGGATGCTGAGAAAGAGAAACTTAGACTGCAGTATTATGATCTGTGTAAGGGGAGAAACGGACTGAAGGAATGGATTGACAGAAAGAACAAATATATTGCGTCGCTAAAAGAGAAGATGGAGGCGGCATCGGGCAATGTGTCTATGTATGCCAATGCCCAGAAAATCGAGGCTTTGCTAAAGTCGGCTTCGGATGCGTTGGTTAGGATAGGGAATAACAGAAAGGTGGTAAAGTCTGTTGAGGATAAGTTGCCTGAGCTGGAAAAAGATTTTAATGATGCTTGTATAGAATTGGAGAAAGCTGAAAAGGATTTGAAGCTTAAAGAGGAGGAGTATGTAAAGGCGGACGGAGAGATAAAACAGCTGAAACCTGAAGAGGTGAATGAGGAGACGGACAGACTGAACGCAGAGAAGTACGGCTTGAACGTATTGTCAGGACATTTGGCTGAATTGCGTAATGGCAATGTTTCGTTTGAAAAAACAGAGAAGGAGTTGGCTGCTCTTAATGCTGAACTTAAAATGAGGGAAGAGGAGGCTGTTGCCGGCAATAGAAAGTTGGAGGAAGTCACCGAAAGATATAATGAGGCTAAAAAGGCATACGACGCTGTGGAACTGTCAATGAAAGAATGGACTGTAAATCTGAGAAGCAGACTTAAGGTTGGTGATACATGTCCTGTATGCGGGCAGAGGATTGACAGTCTTGTGTCGGATGATGAATTTATAGAAAGACTGAAACCACTCGAGGAAATGGTTAATGTCTTTGATAAGGAGTTGCGCGAAACAGTATCTTTATGCAGCGGTATAGGAATGTTATCGGAAAGGCTTAAGAAGGATATTGCCGCAAAAGAGAACGAAAAGTCTGATAATCTGAATGTAGTAAAGAAACTTTCCGAAAAGGTTGTGGCTGAATGTAAACGCCTGTCGGTGGACTATGGCTGTGAGGACTGTGTTGATATAGCCATTGCCGAAGCTTGTATCAAAGTTAAGGCGGAGCGTATTATTTCCAGAATGAACGAACTTATTGAGGCAAGAAAGAAAATTGACGAACGCAACAAGTCATTGTCTGAGTTGGGACGTAATCTTTCGGCGTTGAGGAAGGAAATGGATAATGCGGGCAAGAAAACGGACCGTGCGAAGGATGCACGTCAGTCGGCAATAAAAGAGATTGAACGTGTAAACTCTTTGCTTGAGGCTGACAAAAGCAATATGGAGAAGATTTTGGCTGAGGCCGGCAATATGATGACTATTGATGACTGGAGAAGCAGATGGGATGCCGAACCGAAAGCTTTTGTATCTTCGATTGTCAGTGCCGCTGATGAATATTATAGTTGGGAAAAAGAGGTTACACTGACGGAAAAGCATCTTTCGAGAGCTGTGCCTGCACTGGAGAATGTGGAAAAAATCCTTACATCTGCATCGCATGAGTGGCCGCAATGGTCTGCCGGCGTGATTACTGAGGCTGTACCTATGGAAGGTCTTGCGGATATGTGTGATGCGTTCGGCAATAAAGTAAGTACGGTGGTAGCTGCTTTGTCGGCAGAACGTGAAAGGATTGCTAAGGAGACACGCGAACTGGATGTGTTCCTTGCCAATGAGACTGATATTGACAGGGAACGTCTGGAGTTTCTTTCTGCTGTGACCGACCTGACGGAGAGAAGGAAACGGCATGACAGGAAGATTGCCGATGCAAGGAGCGCGCATGGCATTCTTGATGCAAAGAAAAAGGAACTGGAAAATCATTTGGCGCTGCGTCCGGAATCGCTTATGGATGACGATTCGTATGAGAAACTTAATCTGGAGTTAAAGGAGATACGCATGTCAGCCGAGGAACTTATGGCTGAGATGGGACGTATTGACCAGCAATTGAAATCGGACGAGCAGAATGCCTCACGTTTCAGAAAAGAGAAGGACAAGGAGGAGGAGTTTAGAAAGGTATTTGCCAAATGGGATACATTGAACAAACTTTTTGGTGGCGGTGACGGCAAGATTTTCCGTAGAATAGCACAGAGCTTTATCCTTAATGATTTGCTGCAGAGGGCTAACGGATATCTGAAAAAGCTTAATAAACGATATAAGCTGGATTGTGAGCCTGGTACACTGACTATACGTATGATGGATATGTATCAGAATGATGCCCAGGGACCGGTGGATATTCTTTCCGGTGGAGAGGGATTTTTGGTGTCTCTTTCGCTTGCGTTGGCTCTTTCGTCGCTAAACAGGAAAAATCTGTCGGTTGATACACTTTTCATTGATGAGGGTTTCGGAACTTTGAGCGGTGAGGTATTGAATACGGTTATGAATATGCTCGAGAAATTGCAAAGCCTTAACGGTAAGCGTGTAGGTATAATAAGTCATGTGGAAGGACTGAAGGAGAGAATAGCCGTACAGGTGAAGGTGAAACGTATAGACCAGACCCGTAGTACGGTTGAGATTGTGGATAGTAGAAGTTAATTTTGGTAGGTAGTGAATTTAAATTTATAGCAAGCCGTAAAGAAGAATATATAAGAAATATTAGTGTGAAACTTACAATATAAAGATTTTTTCTATATATTTGTCCATGGAAAACACAAGGCCATTAAGCTAATATGAAAACGGACAACGTAAAACCAATAGATGTAGTAGCTGCTGTTATTGTATCGGATAGCGGTATTCTTGCTACTCAGAGAAGCCATGGAGAATTCAAGGACAGATGGGAATTCCCCGGTGGAAAAATTGAACCGGGAGAGACTCCGGAAGAGGCTTTGATACGTGAAATACGTGAGGAACTGGATATTGAAATTAGGATAGATTCGTTCATTGATATTGTAGATTATTCTTATCCTGATTTCCGCATAAGACTTCATGTGTTCGCATGTTCGGTTGTTTCCGGTAATATTACTTTGAAAGAACACGAATCCTTGAAATGGCTTAAACAGGATGAACTTTCCTCTATTGAATGGTTACCTGCCGACAGAATTGTTATGCCAGCGCTGGAAAAATATCTCGGTAATGTTACGATAGACAGAAAATCTGTAATGCCTGCATATACTTATCTTGAAAAAGGACATTTCGGACTTATAGAAAAGTCTGTTCCTCATATTATCAGTCAAAAAGATGCGATAGTACGTGTCACTCTAAGCAGTATCTGTACAAGCGACCTGCATATCAAGCATGGCAGTGTACCGCGTGCGGTTCCGGGAATAACAGTGGGACATGAAATGGTTGGTGTAGTGGAGCAGGTAGGAAGTGCTGTTCATAATGTCAAGCCGGGCGACAGGGTTACAGTGAACGTGGAAACTTATTGTGGTGAATGCTTTTTCTGCAAGAACGGATTTGTAAACAACTGTGAGGATCCTGACGGAGGCTGGGCATTGGGATGCCGCATAGACGGTGGTCAGACTGAGTATGTACGTGTGCCTCACGCTGATATGGGGCTTAACAGGATTCCTGATGGAGTAACTGACGAGCAGGCTCTTTTCGTTGGCGATATCCTTGCTACCGGATATTGGGCTGCTCGTATCTCTGAAATAAAGAACAATGATACGGTGCTTATCATAGGGGCAGGACCTACAGGTATATGTACATTGGAATGTACTATGCTGAAAAATCCTGGTAAGATAATTGTATGTGAGAAATCAGAAGAAAGAATTGCCTTCGTCAAAGAACATTACCCTGACGTATTTGTGGTAAAGCCGGAAAGCTGTAAGGATTTGGTTATGGAACAGTCGGCTCATGGAGGAGCTGATGTCGTTATGGAAGTGGCTGGAGCCGACGATACATTCAGGTTGGCTTGGGAATGTGCAAGACCTAATGCAATTGTCACTGTAGTGGCACTTTATGACAAGCCGCAGCAACTTCCTTTGCCTGATATGTATGGCAAGAATCTCACGTTCAAGACTGGAGGTGTGGACGGATGCGACTGTGACGAAATCCTTCGTCTGATAGCTGAAGGCAAGATAGATACAACTCCTCTTATAACTCATCGTTTTACGCTTGATAATATTGAGGAAGCCTATCGGATATTCGAGAACAGGATTGACGGGGTGATAAAAGTTGCGGTGGAAGGAAAACATAATTAACAGAAAATTAATATACCTATTGGAAAACAAAAAACATTAATCTTATGAAACATTTTTTCAAATCAGGACTTCTTTTGGCAAGTCTGCTGTTGTGTAGCCTAACGGCTTTTGCACAAGATCCTAATTTTTACATTTATCTGTGTCTGGGACAGTCGAATATGGAAGGTAATGCCAGATATGAGGCTCAGGACACAATTGTAAATCCACGTTTCAAGGTTCTTTCTGCCGTTGACAATGATGAAGTGGGCAGAAAAATGGGCAAATGGTATCCTGGACGTGCTCCGTTGTGCCGTAAAGGTACAGGATTGACTCCCGCAGATTATTTCGGCCGTACTATGGTGGAAAATCTTCCTGAAAACGTTAAGGTTGGAGTCGTTCATGTAGCGATAGGAGGATGTAAGATTGAACTCTTCCAGAAAGACACTCGTGAAGAATACATCAAGACTGCACCGGACTGGATGAAGGGCATGCTGAAAGAGTATGACGACAATCCATACGAAAGACTTGTGGAAATGGCTAAAATAGCACAGAAGGATGGTGTAATCAAGGGTATTCTGTTGCATCAGGGTGAGTCAAACACAGGCGATAAGGAATGGCCTATGAAGGTGAAAGATGTATATGATAACTTGATTGCCGACCTTAACCTTAATGCTGAAGATGTACCTTTGATTGCCGGAGAAGTAGTTAATGCCGATCATCAGGGAACATGTGCAAGCATGAACGAAATTATAGCTACACTGCCTCAGGTTATCAAGAACAGTGTTGTGGTATCGTCGAAAGGACTTAGCTGTGCAAGCGACCATCTGCATTTCGACGCTGCCGGTTATCGTGTTCTGGGACGCCGTTATGCTGAAAAGGTTCTTGGCATGATGGGTATCAAGTTGCAGACAACAGAAGATATAATCGCAAACACAGTTCCTGCGTCATCGAATATGCATGGATGCGATTTTCCACGTCTTGATAAGGAAAACCGTGCTTATTTCCGTATCTATGCTCCGGATGTAAAGAGACTGCAGGCTGACGTCTGTGGAGTGAAATACGACCTGGCAAAAGACGAAAACGGATGGTGGACAGGTCGTACAAATCCGCTTGTGGTTGGTTTCCACTATTATTTCCTTCTCGTTGACGGATTCTCTGTTATTGACCCTATGAGCTGTACTTTCTTCGGATGCAGCCGTATGGCAAGCGGTATTGAAGTTCCTGAAGGAAGTGAGGGTGACTATTATCGCACTCAGGACGTTCCTCACGGACAGGTAAGAATCTGTACATATTATTCAGAATCACAGAAACGTTTCCGCCGTTGTGTAGTTTATACTCCTGCCGATTATGACAACAATAAGAAAAAACGTTATCCTGTTTTGTATCTGCAGCATGGTATGGGTGAGGATGAGACCGGATGGAGTACTCAGGGATATATGTATAACATTCTTGACAACCAGATTGCGGAAGGTAAATGCGAACCTATGATTGTTGTAATGGAGAGCGGTGATATTGAAGTAGGTTTCCGTCCACGTCCCGGCAAAGATGTGAATGCAGAAAGAAATCTTTATGGAAGTTCTTTCGCAACTCTTATGATTAATGATCTTATTCCTTATATCGACAAGACTTTCCGTACTTATACTGACCGTGAACACCGTGCCATGGCTGGGCTTTCATGGGGTGGCAAGCAGACTTTCGACATTACACTTACAAACCTTGACAAGTTCGCTTACATAGGAGGTTTCAGTGGCGCTATTTTCGGTGTTGACGTAAAGACAGCATTTAATGGCGTGTTTACAGATGCTAAGGCATTCAACAAGAAGGTACATTACTTGTTCCTCGGATGCGGCACTGAAGAAAATATGGGAACAGAAGCGCTGGTAAAATCTTTGCGTGGTATGGGTATCAACGTCGATTACTACGTTTCACAGGGTACTGCACACGAATGGCTGACATGGCGCAGATGTCTTAACGAGTTTATTCCACATTTGTTCAAATAAGAATTTAAGGAAATTTCATGAAGAAGAATTTTTTATTTGCAATGGCTGCATTGCTTATGTCTTGTCCGGCTTTTTCGGATAATTCGGACAAGGCAACAAATCCGCTCATATATGCTGATGTTCCTGATATGTCTATGGTGAGAGTTGGAGATACATATTATATGAGTAGCACAACCATGCACATGGTTCCCGGCGTGCCTATTATGAAATCAAAGGATTTGTCAAACTGGGAGCTGATCAGTTATGCATATAATACACTTACTGACAGCCTGGAAACAATGAACCTTGAGAACGGCAAGAATACATACGGCCGTGGCTCATGGGCAAGCTGTATCCGCTATCATAAGGGATATTATTATGTGTCAACTTTCGCACAGACTACAAATAAGACATATTTCTTTATTACCAAGGATTTGGAGAAAGGTCCATGGAAACGTATAGAGTTTTCTCCTTCATATCATGATATGACGTTCTTCCTTGATGAGGATGGAAAGAACTATATGATTTATGGTAATGGAAAGCTGTTCATGGCGGAACTTAAAAGTGACTTGTCGGGAGTTGTACCGGGCACGGAAAGAGTGCTTATCGAAAATGCCAGTGCTCCGGCAGGAGACAAGATAATGCTTGGCGCCGAAGGTTCACAGTTGTTCAAGGTGAATGGCAAATTCTATTTGTTCAATATCACATGGCCAATAAACGGAATGCGTACGGTGGTTGTACATCGCGCCGACAAGATTACAGGCCCTTACGAAGGCAGGGTAGTGTTCCAGGACAAGGGTATTGCGCAGGGAGGTATGATAGACACTCCTGACGGCAGATGGTTCGCATATCTTTTCCAGGACTGTGGAGCCGTAGGACGTATCCCGTATCTTGTTCCTATGGAATGGAAAGACGGATGGCCTGTGCTTGGTATTGATGGCAAGGCACCGGACTATCTTGATTTGCCTGCTTCCAAAGGATTGAATCCTGGTATTGTATGTTCTGACGACTTCTCCAGAAAGGCTAATGATATGGCATTGCCTTTGACATGGCAGTGGAATCACAATCCTGACAATTCCCTATGGTCTGTATCAGAACGTGAAGGTTATCTGCGGCTTACGACAGGTAGTATTACGAATACTATATTGCAGGCTAAAAACATATTGTCACAACGTACTTTCGGTCCTGTATCGTCTGCTTCTACAAGTGTCGATGTTTCAGGTATGAAGGATGGTGATTATGCAGGGCTCACATTATTCCAGGAAAAGTATGGCTTTGTTGCCGTAAAGAAGGTTGGCGACAAGAAATATATCGTAATGGCTGATGCTTCAGGCAAAGAACCTGTGGAAGTGGTGAGCATACCTTGCAAGGCGGATAAGGTATATTTCAAGGCGGAGTGTGATTTTAGAGACCGTACAGACAAGGGGTATTTCTATTATAGTCTTGACGGAAAGAAATGGATGGAAATAGGTAGTGTCATTAAGATGCAATATACTCTGTCGCACTTCATGGGATATCGTTTCGGCCTGTTCAATTATGCTACAAAAGAAGTAGGCGGTCATGTTGATTTCGATTATTTCAATATTGACGACGACATTTCGAAATGATTTATATTCATAAACGAAAAAAGTTCCTGAATAATTCTGATTCAGGAACTTTTTTTGTTTATGTCATGTTATTGCATAAAAGTTATTTTTGGTTCTTGAAGAACTTTTTGTTATAGTATGAATTTGCGGTATAGAGTGCCGCCACAGGGTTGTTGCCTGTCACTCGGTCTTTTGTTACGAGTGTAGTTACGTAGGCGTAGGAGTATTTGTAGAACAGGCTGTCGTGCCCCACACATAAGCCGATTACTACGTTCAGGTCAGTTTTTGCATTGTTCAACAGGCGTGCCTGCATTATAGGATTGCACATTGCCGGACCTATCTTCTCGCATTGTGCAGGTATTCCCATAGAAGTTTTTGCCTGTCCTGCTACCTTGCATATAACCGAATATGCCTCGAAACCGTTAGCGCGTAGTATTTTTGCGAATATATGTGCTTCGTTTATCAGGCCTATGCAATTAGCTATACCGATGCGTTTCGCGTTTATCTTTTTGGCAAATTCCATTATCTCCTGTACTCTTGTCCACTGGCAGTAACCTTCGTATTCCACCTCTGCGCTGGCAATCATTATCTGTCTGTTGTTGCCCTCGTCATATCTTTCAAGTGCCCATTCCTTGTCTTCTTCCGTCAAGGATGTGGTAAGACAGAAGTCCGGATATGTGCGGTCCTTGAATTTGCAGTTCTGTGTCCCGCAGTCCACGCATGAGTGTATTGTTTCCTTTTCCATAATATGAAATTATTTTATTCCCTTCATCGTGAGTTGTACACGCTTCCTTTCATGGTCTATCCCAAGAACCCTGACACGTACATGCTGGTGTATGCTCACTACGGTAGTTGGGTCGCTTACGAACTTGTCGGCGAGTTGCGAGATATGTACAAGACCGTTTTCCTTTATACCTATATCCACGAAACATCCGAAGTTGGTTATGTTTGTCACTATGCCAGGCAGTTCCATACCTTCACGGAGGTCGTCGATGGTCTTTACATCCTTGTCGAACTCGAATACCTTAATCAGCTGTCGAGGGTCTCTTCCCGGTTTGTCGAGTTCCTTCATTATGTCGTTCAGGGTAGGGAGGCCTACTGTGTCGGTGACATACTTTTCGATGTTGATTTTGCTTCTAAGCTCTTTGTCCTTGATAAGGTCGGCTACTGTACATTTCATATCCTTTGCCATCTTTTCCACTATGGCATAGCTTTCGGGATGTACGGCAGAGTTGTCGAGAGGATTGTTCGCTCCGGGTATTCTAAGAAAACCGGCACACTGCTCGAATGCTTTGGCACCCATACGTGGAACTTTCAGGAGTTCTTTTCGTGACGCGAACGGTCCGTTCGCTGCTCTGTAGTCCACAATGTTCTGGGCCAGTGAAGGACCCAGTCCGGATACGTACGTCAGTAGATGTTTGCTTGCCGTATTGAGGTTCACTCCGACAAGGTTTACGCAACTTTCCACAGTGCGGTCGAGCGATTCCTTCAACTTTGTCTGGTCAACATCATGCTGATATTGCCCTACGCCAATAGATTTAGCGTCAATCTTAACGAGCTCAGCCAGAGGGTCCATTAGTCGTCGCCCTATAGATACTGCTCCACGCACGGTTACATCATAGTCAGGGAATTCCTCACGGGCCGTTTTCGAAGCTGAATATATTGAGGCACCGTCTTCGCTTACTACGAATACTTGTATTTCGCGGTCGTAACGTTGTGAAGTGACAAAACGCTCTGTCTCACGGCTTGCTGTTCCGTTTCCTATGGCGATTGCCTCAATCTTGTATTGTTCAACGAGTTTCACAATCTTTCTTGCTGCCAGAGCTTCTTCCGATTTAGGCGGATGAGGATATATGGCTTCGTTATGAAGCAATGTTCCCTGAGCATCCAGACATACAACTTTACATCCTGTACGGAATCCAGGGTCGATACCCATTACGCGTTTCTGTCCCAATGGAGGAGCCAGGAGCAACTGTCTCAGGTTTTCGGCAAATACACGGATAGCCTCTTCGTCTGCCTTTTCCTTGCTTATGGCTGCAAACTCTGTTTCTATGGCTGGCTTTAACAGACGTTTGTAAGCATCCTTTACCGCTTCCGATACCTGTGACGAACATTCTCCGTTACCTCTTACGAACTGTCTTTCCAGTCTGTCTGTACATTCGTCTTCTTCTTCCGGTGATATTGTTACCTTAAGTATTCCTTCCGCTTCACCACGGCGGATTGCCAGCAGACGGTGTGACGTACAGCGTTTCAGTGGCTCGCTGAAATCGAAATAGTCGCGATACTTTGCAGCATCCTCATCATTCTCTTTGCCTTTCACCACTTTGGCTGTTATGATTGCCTGTCGTGTAAAGATATTTCTTATCTGATTCCTTGCCCTTTCATCCTCGTTCACCTGTTCGGCGATGATGTCGCGCGCACCTTTCAGAGCGTCTTCCTCGTCTTTTACATCTCCTTTAACGAATTGCGCAGCTTTCGTCATAAGATTGTTTTCGCGTTGCATCATCAGGATTATGGCGAGCGGTTCGAGTCCTTTTTGTCGTGCGGCTTCGGCTCTTGTTTTTCTTTTTGGCTTGAAAGGAAGATATATGTCCTCCAGTTCAGTAGAGTCCCAGCAGTTGTCTATTCTGTTCCTCAGTTCGGCAGTCATTTTGCCCTGTTCTTCTATTGTCGATATTATTGTTTCCTTGCGCTTTGCAAGTTCGCACAGTTTTTCGTATCTGTCGTTTATTTCGCTTATCTGCACCTCGTCCATTCCTCCTGTAGCCTCTTTCCTGTACCGGCTTATAAAAGGTATGGTTGCTCCGCCCTGAAGAAGTTTCAAAGTGTTTTCCACTCTGTGCTCCTGAAGTTTCATGGCGGCAGCTATCATCTTGATGAATTGTTCCATTAACTTCTTATTTTACCAGACATGAGTCAAGCTCTTTGATAAGCTGTTCTTTGTCCATGTCTTTGCCAATAAATACTATTTTCTGCATTCTGTCGCCGTATTTTTCATCCCAGTCTCTCATAAGCCCGGGTTCGCGTTCCATCATCTTACGGATATCGTTTTCGGGCAGAGTGGCATACCATAGTCCGGCTTCAGAGATTTGTTTCTGCTTTCCTGCCTGTTCGAAAAGGTATGACATTTCCATCTGGTCGCTGAAATAGCATACACCTTTTGCGCGAATGATGCTCTTAGGCCATTTTGAGGAAACGAAATAGTCGAATCTGTTCATGTCGAAAGGAGCGCGCCTGAAATAAAGTAATGTGCTTATACCGTATTCTTCAGTCTCGCCTCCTTCATGATGATGATGACCGCATGAACATTCTCCATCATGATGATGGTGTTCATCGTGCCCGCAATGGCATTCTCCGTCGTGGTGATGATGATGGTGGCATTGATGGTCTGTGTCTTCTTCGGATACATGCTTGCCAAGTTCCTGTACCCATCCTGCCGATGCGGCTACCTGCTCATACCTGAACATTGATGTGGATATTATCCTGTTGAGGTCAATATCCGCATAGTCGCATTCTATAATCTCTGCTGCGGGTTGTAGTGTCCTTACAATTCTGTGAATAGTATCCAGCTCTTCACGCTTTATCTCGGAAGCTTTATTCAGTAAAACTATATTACAGAATTCAATCTGATGGATTAACAGGTTCTCTATATCATCTTCCGACAGATTTCTGTCGGTAAGGCTTTCGGCACAGCAGAATTCATCTCTCATTCGCAGCGCGTCAACCACTGTGACTACTGCATCCAGACGTGATACTCCGTACTTGGTATAAGCACCTCCTAACTGAGGGATAGAGCAAATAGTATTCGCTATAGATTCCGGTTCGCATATTCCGCTGGCTTCTATAACAATATAATCGAATTTCTCTGTTTTCAGCAGCTCGTAAATCTGTTCTATCAGGTCGGTACGAAGTGTACAGCAGATACAGCCGTTCTGCAGTGCGACCAGACTGTCGTCGTTCATGCCTACCACGCCCTGACGCTGTATCAGTTCTGCGTCAATGTTTATTTCGCCAATGTCATTTACTATAACAGCAAATCTGATTCCTTTCTTGTTTGATAGAATCCTGTTTACAAGCGTTGTTTTACCGCTTCCCAGATACCCTGTGAGCAGCAGTACCGGAACTTCTTTCATTTTATCCATCTATATTCTGATATAAGAATCTCTTGATACTTTTCTTTGCAGTCTTTTCAAACTCTTCAGGATAAAGCTTTACCTTTGAGATTTGAGAGAATGCAGGAAGTGACTTGTTAAGTTCTATTCTGTTTTGTTCTATTGCTTCTTCAAGTTGTGTCAATGATAAACCGTGAGCGAAGGCATCATCACTGTCAGGATATACAAGTGCCACAAGTTTCTCACCATTCAGTATGATAAGTGACTCATTTACGTAAGGCATGTTGTTAAGTTTTGCCTCAATTTCTTCAGGATATATGTTTTGTCCTGTAGAAGTCAGCAGCATATTCTTGCATCTTCCCTTAATGAAGACATTTCCTTCAGCGTCTTTTATAGCCATGTCTCCGGTATGCAGCCAGCCGTCATTGTCGATAGCTTCTGCTGTAGCCTCCTCATTCTTATAATAGCCCAACATCACATTCGCTCCGCGGCAAACCAATTCTCCTGGTATGCTTTCAGGTTTATCGGAGAGGACTTTCGTTTCCATGTTCGCTACAGTCTTGCCGCATGAAGTAAACTGTATTTCGTCCCAACGGCTGTGGCATATAAGAGGGGCACATTCAGTCATACCGTATGCAATGGTATAAGGGAAATTGATTTTTCTCAGGAAAGCTTCTACCTCTGTATTGAAAGGGGCACCACCGATGACTATCTCGATGAAATTGCCACCGAATACTTCCATTGCTTGGAAACGAATCTGTTCCTTTATCTTGTCGCTGATGATAGGAAGATTGAGCAATAGCTTTCCAAGTCTGTTGTCAACATTTGGCAATATGTTTTTCTTGAATATTTTTTCTACGATGAGAGGTACACACGCTATTACTCGGGGACGTATTTCGGCAAACGACTCAGCGATGATTTTCGGACTCGGCATACGTGTAAGGAACCAGATGTGGGCCCCTGCTGTAATACCGTAGAGGAAATCGAATACGAGACCGAATATATGTCCTAAAGGCAGCATTGACACTATTCTGTCGCCAGGTTTCAAACCGACTTTGTCGTCAATGTGGACGACGTTTGATATAATAGACCTGTATGGCAGCATTACTCCTTTTGAATAGCCCGTAGTACCTGAAGTGTAGTTTATGACAGCCAGCTCTTCAGGAGTTTCCCTTCTGTAGGACACCTGTTCGGCTCTGAACCTGCATGGGAATTTTTTCCCGAATTCTTCGTTAAGATGCTCTCTGGCGTATGTCAGCTGTTCGGAACGGGACACTACGAGGTCGAAGTTTTTTAATTCTATGATACCTTCAAGATTAGGCATTGATGCCTCGTTCAGGTTTTCCCATATCTGGTCGCCGGCAAAAAGCATCCTTGCTTCCGAGTGGTTTACTATATGATGAATATTGTCTGGCTTGAACTCATGAAGAATAGGTACAGCAACCCCGCCGTATGTTATGATGGCCAAGAAAACCGCAGTCCAGTTTGCGCTGTTACGTCCGCAGATTGCAATTTTATCTCCTTGGTTTATTCCTGCATGCTGGAACAGAATATGCATCTTTTCTATTTTCCTTGCCACATCCTTATATTGGAGAGTAACTCCTTTATAGTCTGTGAGGGCATTACCGTCCCAATTCTGTTTAATGCTTTTCTCTACTAATTCTATAAAGCTGTTGTTTAATTCCATGTCAAATTGTACACAATTCGTGATATTCTGTGCAAAATTAGTAAAAGTTGCTTTAACGTAGGCATGGTACGTTTATTTATTTTTAATTATTCCTGTCAATTCTGTATAAAATCCTATCTTCAGATAAGATGGGTTGCACCTCGGAATTAAAAGTCGAAAACCATGTTTTCACTTTGTACTTCTCTCGGTTTGCACTATCTTTGCAGAGTTTAAAAAATAATGGTTATGCTTATTTACAATACTACTTATCATGTTGAGATAAATGATGCCAGAAACTTTGTCATCTGGTTGAACGAGTGTTATATTCCGGAAGCAGAAAAGACTGGCGAACTCCATAATCCGCGTATTCTTCGTATCCTTAGCCATAAGGAGCAGGAAAGCGAATGCTTTTCTCTTCAATGGGAAGTGGAAGATAGTGCTGTTCTCCATAGCTGGCATACAAAGTGTGGTGCCCGTCTGAACGATGAGATGCTGAAAATATTCAAGGATAAGGTTATAGGTTTTCCTACTTTGATGGAGGTTATAAAGTGATTCAGCCGGTTAAGGAGAAAATAATATTGGGAATTGACCCTGGCACAAATGTTATGGGATATGGCGTTATCAAGGTCATCGGAACTAAAGCCGAGGTTGTGACATTAGGCGTTATAGACATGCGTAAGATTTCCGATCCGTATCTTAAACTGAAACATATTTACGAGAGAGTTCATGGAATTATAAATTCATATTTGCCTGATGAACTTGCCATCGAGGCTCCTTTCTTCGGAAAGAACGTACAGTCTATGCTAAAATTGGGCAGGGCACAGGGGGTGGCTATTGTGGCGGCTCTGTGCAGAGATATTCCGGTTACTGAATATGCTCCGTTGAAGATTAAAATGGCCATTACCGGTAACGGTCAGGCAAGTAAGGAGCAGGTAGCGGATATGCTTAGACGTATGCTTAAGATAAGGAAAGAGGATATAGGACCTTTTATGGATGCTACGGATGCGCTGGGTGCGGCATATTGTCATTATCTGCAAATGGGACGACCGGAAATTCAAAAATCATATTCCGGATGGAAAGATTTCATTGCGAAAAATCCTGATAAGGTGGTGAAGAAAATTTAAAAACAAAAAACAATGCAACAACGAGTTATTTCAGTGGTTAATGGTGTGACACGCCATCCACTATACAGAATGCAGAAACCGGTGGATTTCTGTCTTAATGCAGGCGAACAGCTGGCTGTGGTAGGTCCCAACGGTGGTGGTAAAAGTATTCTTATAGATATTATTACAGGAAAATATCCTTTGCTTATGAACGCGGTGGCATACGATTTCTCACCTTCAAGTTCAAATCTTGTTTCTGACAATCTTAAATATATTACTTTCCGCGATTCATACGGTGATGCCGACGGCGGTTACTATTATCAGCAGAGATGGAACTCACAGGATATGGAGAATATTCCTGTGGTGGGCGAACTACTGCCTGAATGTAAGGATGAGGGGCTGAAAGAAAGCCTTTACAAACTTTTCAAGATAGGAGATATGCTTGAAAAACCGATAATCATGCTTTCGAGCGGGGAATTGAGAAAATTCCAGCTCACAAAGACATTATTGTCAGGACCGAGAGTCTTGATAATGGACAATCCGTTTATCGGTCTTGATGCCGGAACGCGTGATTTGCTCAAGTCCCTTTTGGCAGAGCTTATCAGTGTTATAGGTCTTCAGGTGATTCTCGTACTATCGAAATCGGATGATATACCTGATTTTATTACTCATGTCATTACTGTGGAACACATGACTTGTGGTGAAAAAGTCACACATGCAGAGTATAAAGGTGTAGATGTCCCTTCCGTTATGTTGTCCGAAGAAAAGAGAAATGCCATATTGGATATGCCATACAAGGATAATCTCTACAAGGCAGCCAACGTAGTAAAACTGAACAAGGTAAGTATCCGTTATGGAGAACGAACAATCCTCCGCGACCTTGACTGGATTGTTAAATGTGGCGAGAAATGGGCATTGAGCGGCGAGAACGGTGCCGGAAAGTCAACTCTTCTTAGCTTGGTATGTGCCGATAATCCTCAGAGCTATGCATGCGATATCACTCTGTTCGACCGCAAGCGCGGCAGTGGTGAGAGTATTTGGGAAATAAAGAAACATATAGGCTATGTGAGTCCTGAAATGCACAGGGCATACCTCAAGAATATTCCTGCCATCGACATTGTGGCAAGCGGACTTCATGACTCCATAGGGCTTTACAAGCGTCCAAAGGAAGAGGAAAGAGAAGTATGTCTGTTCTGGATGGATATATTCGGAGTGAAACAGTTGGCAGACAGGAGCTTCCTGCAGTTGTCGAGCGGAGAACAGAGACTTGTGCTGCTGGCGCGTGCTTTCGTCAAAGACCCTGAACTGCTGATACTCGACGAGCCGCTTCATGGTCTTGACCTTTACAACCGTCGTCTGGTGAAGGACGTAATTGAAGCTTTCTGTCGTAGAAACGACAAGACCATGATTATGGTTACCCATTACAAGGAAGAACTTCCTGCCTGCATTACCGATTCATTGTATCTGGTAAGAAACTGATTTCTTATTTTCTGAACCATCGGTCTATAATTACAGCCAACGCTCCGTCGCCTGTTACATTGCAGGCTGTTCCGAAACTGTCCATGGCAATATACAGAGATATCATCAGTGCTTGGGCGTTGTCATCGAATCCAAGCATTGATGACAGTATTCCCAATGAAGCCATGATTGCTCCGCCCGGCACTCCCGGAGCCGCAACCATAGTTATTCCCAACATGAAGATGAATCCTGACATCATCTTGAAGTCGTATGGTATGCCTTGCATCATCATCAGCGCGAGGGCACATGCCACAATTTTCATCGTGCTGCCGGAAAGATGTATCGTTGCGCATAGCGGTATCACGAATCCTGCTGTATCCTCATTTACTCCATTCTTGATTGTTTGTTTCAGCGTTACAGGTATGGTTGCGGCAGACGACTGTGTGCCAAGTGCGGTAAAATATGCTGGCATCATGTTGGCAAGCATTCTGAACGGGTTTTTGCCGGCTATAATTCCGGCTATTATATACTGGAATATGAGTAACAGTATATGCAGGATGAAAATAATTCCTATAATCTTGATAAACACGCTCAGTACACTGAACACCTGGCCTGAATGCGTCATGTTGAAAAAAATGCCGAAGATATAAATCGGCAGGAGAGGGAGAATAACCTTCTGGATGGTTTTCACAATAATATCCCTGAAATCTATAAAGACATTTTTCAGATAGCTTGTATTTAGATTTGCCATTCCCAGACCAAGGGTGAAAGCCATGACAAGAGCTGTCATAACGTTAAGCGGCTCCGGAATGTCTATAGTGAAGAATGGTACCACACCTTTGGCCTCACTTATTTCCGAAAGCGGAATGTCTCTTGTTATAAGTTTCGGAAAGAAAGTCTCGCCGACGGCGTACGAGGTAAATCCGGAAAATAGTGTCGCTCCGTATGCGAGCAAAGCTGTAACGGCAAGCATTTTTCCTGCCCCTTTACCGATGTCGGCTATGGCAGGTGCCACAAGTCCAACAATTATCAGAGGAATGATGAATGCCAGAAATTCACTGAACAGTCCGTTGAATGTGACGAAAATTCTTACTGGCAGGGCGGGCGATATTATTCCGGCGCCTATACCTAATACTATGGCAATAATGATTTGTGCCAACAGTCCGGGCTTTTTTAGTTTCATGGTTTTGGCTTTTGAAATTAAAAAGTTGCTTTACATTTTGCGCTCATGCTTTCTATGTCAAGTCTTATGATTTCAATTCTATGGAAATTTCTGTTGGCATATTCCATTCCTGCAATCCTGTTGTCTTTGCAGTATTTGCTTATCAGGAGAGAAAGTGCAGACATTCGTTCTGCTTCATGCAGGCTGTGATGGGCGGTACATTTCATTATCACGCTTTCATATCCTGTAGTGAAGTTCTCGGGATTCATTTTTGTTTTTCCCACTACGCAGAATGACACATTGTGATTGGCGTCAATGCACCTTAGCTTTTTGCCTACCGGAGAGCATTGGATATATATCGAGTTTCCTCTGTCCCAGACGTAATTCAATGGCACCCCGTATGCGTTGTCGCCGTTATCGGCTACCATTGACAAAATGCCATATTCACCTTCCTTTAATATATCATAGATACGCTTATTGTCGTTCGATATATTCCCGCAACCTTCTATTTTATTACTAATTTCCATATATAGTGAGTATTACTTCGTTGTTTTGATTACAAATATATAGTTTTTTTTCGTATCTTTGCACACATCTAAAAATATGAATATGAAATCAGACATAGAAATCGCACGCAGTATAGAACTGACAAAAATCAAGCAGGTTGCATGCAACTTCGGTATGCCGTTGGAGTACGTCACTCATTATGGTCGTTACATGGCCAAAGTATCTGAAGAAATCATTGATGATGAAAAAGTAAAGAACAGTAACCTTATTCTGGTTACAGCCATCACTCCTACAAAGGCCGGTATCGGTAAGACTACCGTATCCATAGGTCTGGCATTGGGACTTAACAGAATAGGCAAGAAAGCCATCTGTGCCTTGCGCGAGCCGTCACTCGGACCATGTTTCGGTATGAAAGGTGGTGCGGCAGGAGGTGGCTATGCACAGGTCCTTCCGATGGAGAAAATCAATCTCCACTTTACCGGCGATTTCCACGCCATTACTTCCGCCCATAACATGATTGCGGCACTCCTCGACAACTATATGTATCAGAACCAGGATAACGGTTTTGCCATGAAAGAAGTGTTATGGAACAGAGTTCTCGATGTTAACGACCGTGGATTGAGATATATCATTACAGGGCTTGGAGGTAAGTCGAACGGTATCACACGCGAATCAAGTTTCGATATTACTCCCGCGTCAGAAATCATGGCTATTCTTTGCCTTGCCAAAGATGAGGATGACCTTCGCCGCAGAATAGAAAATATCCTTCTTGGTTTCACTATCGACAACAAACCTTTCACAGTGAAAGACCTTGGAGTGGCAGGTGCCATTACAGTACTGCTTAAAGATGCTCTTTCACCTAACCTGGTACAGACTACAGAGGCTACTCCAGCATTCGTTCACGGAGGTCCGTTTGCGAATATCGCCCATGGATGTAACTCTGTTCTCGCTACAAAACTTGCAATGACTTTTGGTGATTACGTAGTGACAGAAGCCGGCTTCGGTGCCGACCTGGGAGCTGAGAAATTCTATGACATCAAGTGCCGTAAGGCAGGTCTGCAGCCTAAGCTTACTGTCATCGTAGCTACAGCTCAGGGATTGAAAATGCACGGAGGTGTAGATATCGACAAGATAAAAGAGCCTAACCTTGAAGGTCTGAAAGAAGGTATAAAGAACCTTGACAAGCATATCGAGAATCTTCAGTCATTCGGTCAGACTGTTGTCGTGGCATTCAACCGCTATGCAAACGATACTGAGGACGAAATCGACTTCGTTCGCCAGCATTGCAACGAAATGGGAGTTGGCTTCGCTGTCAATAACGCGTTTGCCGAGGGTGGTGCAGGAGCAGTAGAGCTTGCAAATCTTGTGGTTGACACAATAGAAAATCATCCTTCAGAACCTCTTACATTCGCTTACGATGAAAACGATTCTGTTGAGGTTAAGGTTACTAAAGTCGCTTGCGGACTTTATGGAGCTAAACAGGTATTGTTCGGTCCTGCTGCAAGAAAGAAACTCAAGATGATAGAGGAACTTGGTTTCAGTCATTTCCCTATATGTATTGCCAAGACACAGTATTCATTCTCTACCGATCCGAAACTGTATGGAGTGGCTTCAGGATTCAACTTCGCGGTACGCGATATAGTAATCAATGCCGGTGCCGAGATGTTGGTAATCGTTGCCGGTGAAATGATGCGTATGCCGGGATTGCCTAAGGAACCACAGGCACTTCACATTGATATCGTTAACGGTGAAATAGAGGGCTTGTCTTGATTTTGAAGTTAAAGTAGTTAAGAAGTTAAATGAATTTACAGCACGGATTGAGTGCTTGAATATTATAAAATCTGCCATGGGTGTTATGCTCTTGGCAGATTTTTTTTGCACATTTTCATTGTTTTATTTGGATATATTAATCGGATAATTTAATTTTATGATTAAAATAATAATTAACAATTATCAATGAATAAAGACAAAGCAAATATGGAGCAGAAAATCCTTGAGGCAGCCGAGAAACTGTTTATGGAACAAGGATTTGCTTCTACTACCACAGCCAAGATAGCTAAAGAGGCTGGTTGTAATCAGGCATTGGTGCATTATTATTACCGTACGAAGGAACTGCTGTTTGAAAGAATCTACAAGGAGAAAATGCAGCTCATGGTAAATAGCATTACAAACATAAATACTTCAGGTTCTACATTTGAAGAGAAAGTTGTAGGTGTTATCAATGCACATTGGGATTTTCTTACAAAAAATCCTTTGATAGTATGGTTTGCCTTGCGCGAGAACCTGAATGGTTCAACAGCACTGGTAAATCTTTTTATTAAGGAAATAAGACCAAAGGCTGTTGATGCTTTCTCTAAACTTGAGAAAGATTTGAATACTGAAATAGAAAAAGGAAATATTTCTCCTATAACAATTTATGATTTATTGCTTACCATTATATCGCTTGATATAGCACACTTTGTCATACAGCCTTTTTATCAGATGATTGTTGGCGATGGGGAAACATCTGTGAAACATATTCTTGATAACAGAAAGGAAGAGGTGATAAAAACAGTGTTAGCCAGACTGAAAAAATAACTTTTAGTCTGATTTACGGATGAGGCTAGTATTGCATAGCCATAATCCGTTTTTTTAGACTATTCTATTAATTAAGTAATTAAATATTATAATTAATATTGCTGATGTATGAAGAAACTAACCATTACAACAATTGCAATTGCCTTGTCATCGCTTTGTTTTGCACAGTCACGCATAACAATAGAAGAATGCTACGGCAAGGCGAGGGAGAATTACCCTTTGATAAAACAATTGGGACTTGTGGAGAAAACCAAGGATTACAATATAGACAATGTAAGTAAGGGTTATCTTCCGCAACTGATGTTCTCTTCAAAAGCTACTTATCAATCGGACGTGACTAAAATCCCGATAGATTTGTCTGCTATTGGAATTCAAGGTGTAAATATTCCGCAACTCAGTAAAGACCAGTACGGTATTACGCTTGACCTCAATCAGACAATATGGGATGGCGGTGCTATAAAGTCGCAGAAAAACATTATCAGATCATCGTCTGAAGTAGAGAAGAACAATATTGAGGTGAGTCTGTATTCGATAAATGAAAGGATAAATCAGATATATTTCGGTATCCTGTTGGCGGATGCCCAGATATTACAGAATAAGTTGCTTAAAGAATTTCTTGATAACAGCTACAGTCAGGTGAGCTCATACGTCAAGAACGGTATTGCCAACCAGGCAGACCTTGACGCCATAAAGGTAGATATGATAAAGGCCGACCAGAATAATGTAGAATTTCTCACAACAAAGAATACATACATCACAATGTTGTCAAAGCTGATAGGTACAGAGATAAGTCTGGATACCGAATTTGTCAAGCCGTTGCCTGTCATTCCATCAGACAAAGGGGTGTTAAACAGACCGGAGATGAGTCTTTACGATGCACAGGTTTTAAAGTATAAGAGTGAATACAGCAATATAAATGCCGGATTGTATCCTAAATTAAGTCTTTTCGCCACAGGAGGATATGGCAAGCCGGGACTGGATATGTTCGAAAATAAGTTTGCGCCATACTATATAGCCGGGATAAAGCTGAACTGGAATATCGGCAATTTCTATTCCCTCAAGAGCCAGAGAAAACTCATACGCAACAATATTGATATTGTGGAAAACCAGCGTGAACTCTTTCTCTTCAATACCGATATAGACAAGACGCAGAAAGAACTTGCCATAGACAAATACATGGAACAGATAAAGTACGACGACGAGATTATCCGCCTGAAGACTTCCATCAGAAAAGCGTCCGAGGCAAAGATTGCCAACGGGACCATCTCCGGCACCGACCTTATGCGTGACATCAATTCGGAGCATGCTGCCATACAGACAAAGATCCTGCATGAGATACAGCTTCTGCTTTCCATCTATGATTTCAAGTATGTGATGAACGACTTTTAAATACTATTTAAATACCGTTTAAAAGCCTTTTAAAACACTTTGCAAAAACTTTTCAAAACATAAAAACAGGGAAACATGAGAAACATTCTTTCTATTATATCAGCAATGACCCTCCTGGCAGCATGTTCGGGTAGCGACAGTAAGTACGATGCTTCGGGAGTATTCGAAGTGACAGAAGTGATGGTATCGGCAAGAGTGGCCGGAGAGATTATGGAACTTGATATAGACGAAGGTACGGAAGTTACAGCAGGTAAGCCTGTGGGATATATTGATACCGTACAGCTTTATCTTCAGAGGCTTCAGCTTGAGGCTAATGTTAAGGCTGCTGAAAGCCGTATATGCGATGTGGATAAACAGACAGCAGCCATACGCCAGCAGATTGCCACGCAGAAAAAAGAACAGACCCGATTCGAAAATCTAGTCAACGCCAATGCAGGAAACCGCAAGCAGCTGGACGATATCACTGCAGCCATCAATCTCTTGGAGAAGCAGTTGGACGCACAGACTGAAACATTGAGAAACAGTAATGCCAATGCCAAAGCCCAGGCAGAAGCCTTGAAGGCTCAGATAGCGCTTACGAACGATATGATAAGTAAAAGTACTATCGCATCACCGTTTGACGGAACGGTCATGGCCAAGTATGTAGAGAAAGGCGAGCTTGCAGTTCAGGGACGCACCCTGTTCAAGGTGGCAAATATCAACGATATGTATCTGAAAGCCTATATTACATCCGGACAGATTACCGGTCTGAAGATAGGTCAGGAAGTAAAGGTGTTTGCCGATAGCGGCGACTCCGACAGAAAGGAATACCGCGGGGTAATCTCATGGATTTCCGATAAGGCAGAGTTTACTCCGAAGACCATTCAGACACGCGATGAACGCGCAAACCTTGTATATGCCGTCAAGATTAAGGTACAGAACGACGGATATATCAAGCGCGGAATGTATGGGGAGGTGAGTTTTTAATTTTTAATTATTAATTTTTAATTCAAAAAATGCCCTCAGTATCAGTATCCCGATTATCAAAATCATATAATTCAATAAAGGCTCTTGACGATGTCAGCTTTGATGTTCCGAAAGGCGAACTCTTCGGTATCATAGGTCCGGACGGAGCGGGGAAGACTACACTCTTCCGTCTTCTCACCACACTGATATTGCCGGACGGTGGCAGTGCCGTGATTGAAGGTCTTGATGTGGTGAAGGACTATGCCGCAGTACGGCATATAATAGGGTATATGCCCGGGAAATTCTCTCTGTATCAGGACTTGACCGTAGAGGAAAACCTGAATTTCTTTGCTACGGTTTTCAATACTACTGTAAAGGAAAATTACCATCTGATAGAAGATATCTATAAGCATATCGAACCCTTCAAGACTCGCCGGGCCGGAAAACTGTCGGGAGGTATGAAGCAGAAGCTGGCACTTAGCTGTGCCCTTATCCATAAACCGAAAGTCCTCTTCCTTGACGAGCCTACAACAGGAGTAGACCCCGTATCAAGAAAGGAATTCTGGGAAATGCTTCTGAAACTGAAGAGTCAGGGTATTACCATCATAGTGTCTACACCGTATATGGACGAAGCCAGACTTTGCGATAGGATAGCACTCATGCAGAACGGAAATTTCCTTCGTATAGACTCGCCGGAGAATATTATAGCATCCTATCCGCAAAAACTATGGTCAGTCACATCAGACAATATGCACGGACTGCTGAACGACCTGCGTTCCTGCCCGTATGTGAAATCATCATTCTCATTTGGAGCAAGCTATCATGTCACTATGGAAGAAAACATGACTGTTGCTATACTCAACGAATATCTGATTAATAAGGGATACGGAAATATTGATATAAGAGAAATAGAGCCTACGGTTGAAGACTGTTTTATGTTGATGTTAAAGGAGGAAGGGCAATGAAAGAAGAATACGTTATACAGGCCGAGAACCTTACCAAGAGGTTTGGCGATTTTACGGCAGTCGATCATATTACATTCAATGTAAGGAAAGGAGAAATCTTCGGTTTCCTTGGTGCCAACGGCGCCGGGAAGACTACAGCCATGCGAATGCTTTGCGGACTGAGCCGTCCTACGGAGGGCAAAGGAACAGTTGCAGGTTTCGATATAGACAGGGAACCCGAAAAGGTAAAGCGCAATATCGGCTATATGAGTCAGAAATTCTCCTTATATGAAGACCTGAAAGTATGGGAGAACCTGCGCCTGTACGGAGGAATTTATGGTATGAAGGATAAGGAAATAGCCGAAAAGACCGACGCTGTTCTCCGCAGCATAGATATGGAAACTGAGCGCGACACTATGGTGTGCGACCTTCCTTTGGGTTGGAAACAGAAGCTTGCATTTGCCGTATCCACATTCCATAATCCGAAGATAGTATTTCTTGACGAACCGACTGGTGGGGTAGATCCTATCACCCGCCGCCGTTTCTGGGAACAGATATACGGTGCGGCAGCAAGCGGTATCACGGTGTTTGTCACCACTCACTATATGGATGAGGCCGAATACTGCGACCGTGTCTCCATTATGGTTGACGGTAGGATAAAGGCGCTGGACAGGCCTATGGCGTTGCGTAACAAATTTGGTGTGTCGGACATGGACGAAGTATTCCGCATGTTGGCACGCGAAGCTACACGAAAAGGAGATTGACAGTTATGAAACAGTTTATTACATTTGTCCGAAAGGAATTCCTTCACATATTCCGCGATTCCAGAACCATGCTTATCCTCTTGGGTATGCCCATGGTGCAGATGCTTCTCTTTGGTTTTGCCATTACCACCGAGGTGCGAAATACCAAGGTTGCCGTGTTCGATCCTTCACAAAGCATGGAAACCAGAGCCATAAAGGAACGTTTCGATGCCAGTGAATATTTCACCATTGCCGAGGAAATTCGGGATGTGTCGCGCATAAACGATGTATTCAAGTATGGGGAGATAGGCCTTGTCATGGTGTTCAGCGATGATTTTGAAAATGAACTCCATCAGGGAGGCGATGCCGCCGTGCAGCTTATTACTGACGGTACGGAACCTAATCAGGCATCAATGATAACAGGCTATGCATCCAATATCCTCGCACAGAGCATGCAGGAATTGTCCGAAAGTAGCAGTGCCCCGTGCCGTATAATACCCGAGATAAGGATGCTTTACAATCCTCAGGCAGAGAGCGCATACAACTTCGTTCCCGGAGTAATGGGAATGATACTCATGCTTATCTGTGCCATGATGACCTCAATAGCCATTGTGCGCGAAAAGGAGAACGGCACAATGGAGATTCTCCTTGTATCACCAATGAAACCGATATATATCATCCTTTCGAAAGTAACACCATATTTCACTCTGTCACTGGTAAACCTTATAACCATACTCCTCCTTTCGGTCTATGTGCTCGGAGTACCGATAGCCGGCAGTCTGTCTCTGCTGTTTTTCGTATCGGTGATATTCATCTTCCTTGCATTGTCGCTCGGACTGCTTATCTCCAACGTGGTTAATACCCAGGTGGCTGCCATGCTCGTATCAGGAATGGGACTTATGATGCCGGTCATGCTCCTTTCCGGTCTGATATTCCCGGTAGAAAGCATGCCCATTCCGCTACAGTGCCTTTCTGCCATAGTTCCCGCAAGATGGTATGTCGATGCCATCAGAAAGATAATGATTCAGGGAGCAGAGATACAGTTCGTCCTGAAGGAGATAGGAATACTGCTTTTTGTCACAGTGGCCCTAGTGGCATTGAGTCTGAAAACATTCAAGAACCGTTTAAACTGAAATGTCTATGCTGAAATATTTGTTGGAAAAAGAATTCAAGCAGATAATGAGGAACAAGTTCATTCCCAAGATGATAATAGCCATGCCTCTTTTCATGATGCTTATCATGCCATGGGCTGCAAATCAGGAAGTGACGAATATCCGTCTTACTGTGGTTGACAACGACCGCAGCGTGACATCAGACGAACTGGTGCGCAAGGTGGTTTCGTCAGGATATTTTATCTTCCAGTCGGTGTCCGACGGTAGTGAGGAAGCCCTCAGGGATGTTGATGCCGGAAAGGCAGATATAATACTCGACATTCCGGACGGATTCGAGAAAGATTTACAGACTGAGAGAGTAGCAGGTGTGATGATTTCGTCAAACTCCGTAAACGGGACCAAGGGAATTCTGGGCAGTAGCTATCTTTCTACGATAGTCAATGATTTTGCTGCATCGCTGTCCGGAGAAATGATGATGTCGCAACCGGCTGTAACAAGTTCAGTGGGAAACTCATTCAGGATTATGCCCCAATACAAGTTCAATCCACACCTCGACTATAAAGTCTTTATGGTACCTGCCATAATGGTGATGCTACTCACCATGATAACCGGATTTCTCCCTGCGTTCAATATAGTGGGCGAGAAAGAAGCCGGTACCATAGAGCAGATAAATGTGACTCCAGCAAGCCGTATGCAGTTCATACTTGCCAAGCTGATACCTTACTGGTGCATAGGTCTTATAGTCTTTACCCTCTGTATGCTGCTGGCAGTGTTTGTGTATTCACTTATACCTGTAGGCAGCCTTCTGACGATATATCTCTTTGCTGTGGTATATATTGTTGCCGTATCAGGTATGGGACTTGTAGTGTCCAATTATTCTGATACCATGCAGCAGGCCATGTTCGTGATGTTCTTCTTCATAATGATATTCCTGCTTATGAGCGGACTTCTCACTCCAGTAGCCAGTATGCCGGACTGGGCACAGTATATAACCATATTCAATCCGTTGAAATATTTTATCAGCGTCATGCGTATGGTATATCTCAAAGGCAGCGGATTTGCCGAACTCGTTCCGTATTTCCTGTCCCTATGTGGTTTTGCCGTGGTGTTCAATGCTTGGGCGATATTGGGGTATAGGAAGAGGATTTGAGTATTATTTGTTAGTTTTTAGAGAAGATTTGAAGTAAAATAATTATACAATTAAACAAAAAATGGCGAGAGTACAATCCCGCCATTTTTCATTATTAATTATTCATTATTAATTCATTCAAACGACCCATACCGTGTTGGTAACAGCTTGCGGTCGCCCAGTGTATTGTCTATTCTTGCCACATTTATCCAGAACTTGTTCTGTCTTACGCTTTCAAGCGGATATACAGCCTTGGCACGTGTGTAAGGATGGTTCCATTCGCCTTCCACCACCTCATATTCAGGATGAGGTGCGTTCTTCAGAACATTGTCGTCGGCAGGAGCGGTTCCGCTCTTCACTTCCTCAATCTCATTCCAGATACTCAGCATAGTATCTACGAAGTTGTCAAGCTCTGCAAGGCTTTCACTCTCCGTTGGCTCAATCATCAGAGTGCCGTGAACAGGGAATGAAAGGGTAGGAGCATGATAGCCGTAGTCCATCAGACGCTTGGAGATATCGTTCTCGTCGATACCGCTTTCCTCATGCAGTCTTCTGCAGTCAAGAATCATTTCGTGTCCCACAAATCCGTTTGTACCTCTATATACTATTCCGTATGTGTCGTTCAGACATGCAGCCAGATAGTTGGCATTAAGTATGGCAGCCTTAGTCGCGTTCTCCAGACCTTCGGCACCCATCATGCAGATATATGCGTATGTGATAGGCAGGATTCCCGCACTGCCGTAAGGAGCAGACGAAACCTCGTTCAGAGCATTATCAGTTGAAGCATGTCCCGGGAGGAAAGGAACAAGATGAGATTTCACGCATACAGGACCAACACCCGGACCGCCACCACCGTGAGGGCTGGCAAATGTCTTGTGCAGATTCAGGTGACATACGTCCGCACCGATAGTCCCCGGATTGGTAAGTCCCACCTGAGCATTCATGTTCGCACCGTCCATATAGACCTGTGCACCGCAGTTATGTATGATATTGCAGATTTCAACTATGTCAGCCTCAAAGATTCCGTGAGTGGAAGGATAAGTAATCATCAGTGCTGCCAGACGATCCTTGTTTTCCTCGGCTTTGCGTTTAAGGTCTTCCACATCCACATTGCCATGCTCGTCGCACGCACAAGTCACAGTGGTAAATCCTGCCTGAATAGCCGATGCAGGATTAGTTCCGTGAGCCGATGCGGGAATAAGAATTATATCCCTGTCGCCTTGGCCGATGCTGTTCAGATAAGCCGCAATGACGCGCAGACCGGTATATTCGCCTGCAGCACCTGAGTTAGGTTGCAGAGTCACCCCGTCCATACCAGTGATAATAGCCAGCTGTTCCGACAGATTTGTTATCAGCTCCATGTAACCTTCAGCTTGGTCAGCCGGAGCCAGAGGATGCATGTTCATCCAACCCGCGTTGCTTAGAGGAAGCATCTCGGAAGCCGCGTTCAGTTTCATTGTACAGGAACCGAGTGAAATCATGGAATGAGCCAGAGAAATATCCTTACGTTCCAGACGCTTGATATACCTCATCATTTCAGTCTCAGTGTGATACTTGCAGAACACCTCGTGAGTAAGATACCCACTCTGGCGTTTCATATCCTTCTTGATAACCGAGCCTTCAGGAATTTCAGCTGTTTCTGTGAAAGGTTTTTCTGCGGCAATGGTAAAAATACTTAACAGAAGATTAGCTTCTGCCACAGAAGTAGTCTCGTTTACACTCAGTCCCACATCACCATTGTCAAAATATCTCAGATTGACACCTTTGCCGGCAGATATAGTCTTTATTTCGTCAGTCTTTACATGATCAGGCATTTGCAGTCTCAGAGTGTCAAAATATACTGCATTCTTCTGTACATAACCCAGTTTCGAGAGCTGTTTAGCCAGCCATACAGTAGTGCTGTGTATTCCCGAAGCAATACTCTTTATGCCTTCCTGTCCGTGATAAACAGCATAAAATCCGGCCATTGTAGCCAAAAGAGCCTGGGCGGTACATATATTTGATGTAGCCTTCTCGCGCTTGATATGCTGTTCGCGTGTCTGCAATGCCATACGATAGCACAGATGTCCGTACTTGTCTTTCGACAGACCTATGATACGTCCCGGCATATTTCTCTTATATTCGTCCCTTGTGGCAAAATAAGCTGCCGACGGACCTCCGTAGAACATAGGAATACCCAGTCTCTGAGTACTTCCGAACACGATGTCGGCACCCCATTCACCCGGCGGAACCAGCAGGGCCAGCGACATGATATCCGCATCCACAGCCACCTTGCATTCAGCCTGATGAGCCTTTTCTGTGAACTCCCTGTAATCCTCCGCGCTACCGCTGTTGTTAGGATATTGCACTATGCAGCCGAACACGTCAGGAGTAAATTCGAAGTCCTTGTATGAGCCTGTCTTCACGTTCATACCCTGAGGAATAGCCCTTGTCATGATAACTGCAAGGTTCTGAGGGAAAATCTCCTCATCCACGAACAGGGTACATGCCCCTTCCTTCTGCTGCTTGCGGCTTCTAAGCGCGAACATCATAGTGGCAGCCTCGGCAGCGGCAGTAGCCTCGTCAAGCAAAGAGCAATTGGCAAGCGGCATAGCCGTAAGGTCGCACACTGCAGTCTGGAAGTTGATAAGAGCCTCAAGTCGTCCCTGAGAAATTTCAGCCTGATAAGGAGTGTATGAAGTGTACCACACAGGATTTTCGAATACATTTCTCTGTATCACGGCAGGAGTGGCAGTGTCATACCAGCCCTGACCGATATACGATTTGAATCTTGTGTTTTTCGCTGCCATGCGGTTTATATGGTTGGCAAACTCATATTCGCTCATGGCAGGTTTAAGTGGCAGTCTCTCTTTAAGTCTTATTTCAGACGGGATGGTCTTTTCTATAAGTTCATCCACAGACTTTACTCCGATTTTATTGAGCATAACAGGAATGTCCTGTTCCGAAATACCGATATGGCGGTCGGCAAATGAGAAACTTTTCATGGTTATATTAGTTTAAGTTTTTAAGTTTGTGAGTTTCTTAGATTATTAGGTTCAACTTGCTTACTGTTGGGCGTGAACTTTTGAGTTCTTTAGTTTATAGATGATAAACATAAACAAACTTAAAAACTAAAGAACTCAAAAACTGATCTGCTTTATCTGAAAAACGGATTGTTCATCTTTTCGTTTCCTATGGTAGTGGCATCACCGTGTCCGGTGTAAACCTTAGTCTGGTCGGGCAGGGGGAACAGCTTGTTGCTAATGCTGTTTATCAGCTGTTTGTAGTCGCCCTTGTCAAGGTCTGTCCTTCCTATACTGCCTCTGAACAATACATCACCACAGAACAGACAACTGTCTTTCTCGCAGTAATACACAAGACTTCCGGGCGAATGTCCTGGTGCGCTCAGAACCTTCAGCGAGGTATTGCCGAATATAACCTCATCGCCATCCGCGAGATATTTTCCTATGGCTGGTACTTCCTCGTTCAGCCCTAAACCGAACATCTTGCAGTAGTCCTTCACTTTCGGTATCAGAAACTCGTCGTCTGCCGATGCCTCAGGTTTCACTCCATATACCCTTGCCACAAAAGCGTTTCCGAACAAGTGGTCGAGGTGCAGGTGCGTGTTCAGCAGATGTTTTACCGTCAGTCCGTTGCGTTCTATATATTGTTTGAGCATTTCCTGCTCGTCGTCATAATAACATCCCGCATCAATAATTACAGCCTCGTTAGTCTCGTCCGATAGCACGTATGTATTGACAGGGAACATATTGAATTCAAAACACTTTACAGTCATATTCATTTATTTATAGTTACATAAACCACTTTTTTGGTTTCAAAGTACTCTTCCTTGAAATAATCTTTCAGGTCGTAAATCACAGTCTGGTGTTTTACAGGCATCACTTCGTTCTGAAGTTCTCCACCCTTCAGACAAATAAGTCCGTTTGGCAGAGCGTTGGCCTGCTCCTTCTTGATATTCTTTCTTATGATTTTCAGCAGGTCTGTAAGCGGCATTACCGCACGGCTTACCACGAAATCGAACATCTGTTTTTCCTCTTCGGCCCTGCAATGGCGTGTTGTGACATTCTGCAGTCCTATTGCGTTGGCTATTTCCGTAGCTACCTTGACCTTCTTGCCAATGCTGTCCACCAAATGGAATTTAGTATCCGGAAACATTATTGCCAAAGGTATTCCAGGGAAGCCGCCTCCAGTACCCAAGTCCATAATCTCGGTTCCAGGACGGAAATGAGTGACTTTTGCTATACCTAATGAGTGCAACACATGGTGTTCGTAGAGGTTTGTTATGTCTTTTCTGGAAATCACGTTTATCTTGCTGTTCCAGTCGGTATATAAATCGTATAAAGCCATGAATTGCTCTTTCTGTGTGTCAGTCAGTTCCGGAAAATATTTCAGTATAATCTCCATTTATTGAGTTAAAAATTAAGAATTAAAAATTAAGAACTATTCTCTGTTCAGCATCGTTTCAATCTCGGCGTAAGGCACGTCGATAATGAATTCGCCCATTGAATACGGAGCTATGTCATATCTGTTGTAGAGGAACGAAACCCTGTCCTCAAGCAGCAGGAAGTTTTCAGGGATATATAGATCCACATCCAGCAGCGCGCCGTTCTGTTTCAGTCCCTCAATAGAAGTGATAGTGTCGGTCTCCAGTCTCTGGTTCACCTCGTCAATCAGGTGTTTCAAAATCAGATCGATGATTTCTTTTTCCTTATCTTTTCTGAACACAACATCCTTGGTAAGCACCTTTCCCGATTTCGCCAGCAGGTTAGCCCATTTGATAGTAGTGTTGGGATGAGCGCCGCCCGTATCCATGAAAGTTGACACGGAGAAGTTCCAGATGCTGTCATTATTGAGCGACAGTTCCGAAGTAATCTCATATTGATAGTTATACCATGCCGGGATATCCTCCGGCTTCACTCCGTTGTGAATGTCGGCTTCGTAGAATTTTGTAAGCTTGTCTCTATAGTCCTTGGTATATTTGCCCACCACAGCAGGGATAGCTTCTTTCGGGTCCATCTTCCCGTATGTATCACCAAAAGCGATACTCTGGATTTTGGAATTTATGATGGCGGAAATGGAATCCTTTTCGTCTCCCGCTTCCAGATACATATAATCTATGGAAACCTTACATTTAGGCGATGCCTCTTCACCGGCTTTCAGGGCAACCAAAGTATCAGCCTGTATGCTTGATACCTTGGCCGGTTTCACAGACTGTGTCTGCTGGCAAGATTGCAGCGAGAAACATGCAATAGCCCCGCATGCCAAGGCAGTATTAAGAATCGTTCTTTTTTTCATAATCTGTTTTTGTGATAATTCTACTTAATACAAATATAAGTAAAGTTCTTGAAAGAGTTAAACGCGGGCTTACATTTTAATAGTTTTTTACTGTATATCCACCGTTCATTATGCCTTACATCTTGCAATATTAAGATAAAACCTGTATTTTTGTTTTAAACTAAACCGATAACCATGAAAATAGAAGACTGGAAACACATCCCTTATTCCGAAGCCTGGGAACGGCAGACGGAATTGTTCAATTCGATAATTAAAGCCCGCAGTGAGGGACAACCATACGAGAACCGTATAATATTCTGTACCCATCCGCACGTATATACAATAGGCAAACACGGCAAGCAGGAAAACATGCTGATAAGCGACGATATGCTTTCGCGCATAGGAGCCGAAGTGTTCCGCATCGACCGTGGAGGCGACATCACCTATCACGGTCCCGGTCAGCAGGTATGTTATCCCATTCTCTGTCTTGAGGATTTTAAACTGGGGCTGAAAGGCTATCTCCATCAGCTTGAAGAGGCTGTAATCCGTACCTGCTCGCATTACGGAATAGTGTCAGACAGGGTAGCGGGAGCAACCGGAGTATGGCTTGACACCGGTACACCACGCGAAAGGAAGATATGTGCGATGGGAGTCCGGAGCAGCCATTTTGTCACTATGCACGGTCTTGCTCTCAATGTAAATACCGACCTCAATTATTTCCGCCATATCAATCCGTGTGGCTTTATAGATAAGGGCGTCACCTCTATTTTCAAGGAAACTGGCTCCGAAATACCTATGGACGAGGTCAGAGATATACTAAAAGAAGAGTTGCTCCGTCTTTTTTCCGAGAGGGCGCAAACCGTCTGATAATGTGTGTCTTGAACAGCCTGTAAGCCCCCAGATAGTATTTAAAAGGATAAAAAGCGGATAAAATTGTCTTTAAAATGTTTTGTAAATTAAAATAAAAGTCATACATTTGCACCCGCAATCGAAAATGATGCACTCTTAGCTCAGTTGGTAGAGCAACTGACTCTTAATCAGTGGGTCCAAGGTTCGAATCCCTGAGGGTGTACTTCTTTCGGGAAATTTGACAATAATTTAGTGGATGCACTCTTAGCTCAGTTGGTAGAGCAACTGACTCTTAATCAGTGGGTCCAGGGTTCGAATCCCTGAGGGTGTACGTGCACTGACGGTTTTTTGGATTGGGGAATCCATTGGCCGGAAAAAACGAACAGAGAGTCCTTTAAATCGTGAAGATTTGAAGGGCTTTTTTATTTGTGTCTTCAAAAGAAATAAGGGATGCCGAAGCATCCCCTTTCAGAAAATTCAATCTTATAATATTAAAACATTCTTTCTTCCAGTTCCAGACTTTTCGGGAACATGATATTATTCTCGATATGGATATGTTCGAACAGCGCGTTTACGAACTTTTCCAACTCTGTCATCATCAGGCGGTAAGTGTTGCACCCGTCCTGCGGAACCTCAAAATTGTTGGTAATCTCCTTTATATGTAAATATCTGTTACCTTCATTCTCATGCTCCATATTCATAACCCTTATAGGATTTGCTATCGAGCCGCAGTGCATAGGCGCTATGCTGATATTCTTTTCCGACGCGTCGAAAAGTTCAAGCAGGTATGGGAACAGTACATTCTCTTCTTTCTGCAGATGGTTTTCCAGATCTTCAAGCGAAACGCTTACCAGTTCGTGCAGTTCGTTCAGTTCCGGATGTCTTTCTCCATGAGCATTTCTCACCTTTTCTATCAGTTCCAGAAGTACCGGACCATTATTTCTGATGCCGCGGTGATGTATCTTGAGCACATAGTCAATAAGCAGGTCGATAGGCCAGGAGGCAAACGGAATACCACCTTCCGAAACAGTGCTGTTGTCGTTTATAGCGCTGATAACAGTATCTACATCTATATTGGCATTCTTGCATGCTTCATCTAGGGCAACCTGACCATGACAGCAGAAATCTATTCCAAACTTGTAGAACACACTCGCCGTAGCAAATCTTTCGGCTACGATATCTCCAACATTTCTCTTTCTTAAATCCATATTGCTTAGTATTTAATTGTTTGCTGCAAAGGTAGGGTTAATAAACCGGGCAAACCGTAACATTTGTTACGTGGCGGCATAATAATGGTTAATTGATATTCTGCCGTATGTTAATTGTCATTTTGACAATTTGTAATTATTGGCTTCTGAGAATGGCTGTTTTGTGTATGATGGTTCGACTGAAACTGAAAAACGTATTTATACGGTTTTGTGAATTGATAAAATTGTATTTATTACGCTTGAAATTATATTATGTGTAAGAGGTTTTGGCGATTGTTGTGATAATAGTTTCTAAATAATATATTTCTATTGTTATTGTGATACTTTGTGTGTCTTCTTGTCTGTTGATGAAATAGAATAAAATTTCCTGTTTTGCAATGTCTTTTCAAATGTTTTGCAAGCCTCTTGAAAATGCTTTGACATTTAAACTAAGATGTCAGGACGTTTTAGTTTGAATTTCTTGTCGTTTTCTCTTGATTTTTTGGAAAAGTCAGTGTTAATTTATTTTGGGCGTTTAAGGATACTGCTGATTTTAGTTGATGATTTGTTAAGTATATGTATTCATGTGATTAACTTTTCTTTTCTGGATGATGATTGTTTTGATTTGTAAAGTAAGAGATGATCGTGGATTTGTGACAAAAAGTAAATTATAACTTAAAGATAAAGGAATGAGTTGTTCGGAATTCCCGGACAACTCAATTTTCATTTATGAAAAGAAGAATTTTCTGTTCTTACTATATTTAAATTACTGGATGTCTTTATTAAGGAATTTTTATTATCTTTGCAATAATAGTTTTTCATAATACACTTTGTAAAGATTTTTACATAGAAAGATATAGTGATGGAGATTATAGATAATTTAAGTTTCGCAAGTAGCTTTATTCCGTTTTCTTCTCTGGACATAGCTTTTTGATGATAGCAATTTTTTGGTTATCATTAGCAATCATCCGGATGATTTCTTCTTCA
>NZ_JACJLQ010000004.1 GCF_016902295.1 Bacteroides caecigallinarum
ACTACATTTTAATTTTGAGAAATGCTAAAGCTGATAATCAATGGATTAGTGAAATTATACAGCTAAAAAATAACTAAAAATTTTTTTTGGCTATCAAACTTGGGTTAAGATAACTTTTATATATAGAAAAATACTCCGGTACCGCCGTAATGGCAGTATCGGAGTATTTTTACTGTATAGAATATTGAATCAGTTTTTTCTCTGTACGATGCGTGCTCCGGCAGGTACACTTTCCGTTACCCAGATGTTTCCCCCTATGGTAGCCCCCTTTCCTATCGTGATACGTCCAAGTATGGTGGCATTGGAATATACCACCACATCATCTTCAAGTATAGGATGTCTTGGTATTCCCTTGATAGGATTGCCGTTTTCGTCCAACGGGAAACTCTTGGCGCCGAGTGTGACTCCCTGATAGAGTTTCACGTTATTGCCTATAATGCATGTAGCCCCTATCACTACACCTGTTCCGTGGTCGATAGTAAAATGATGTCCTATGGTAGCTCCCGGGTGTATGTCTATACCGGTTTCAGAATGAGCCATTTCTGTCATTATTCTTGGAATGAGGGGAACATTCAGTGTGTATAGCTCGTGTGCTATTCTATAGTTTGTGATAGCCCTTATTATAGGATAACAACAGATTATCTCGCCGAAACATGTTGCGGCAGGGTCGCCGTAGTAGGCTGCTTCCACATCGGTGGAAAGTATGCTTCTTATCTCAGGCATACGACTGATAAACTCTGACGCTAAGCGTGCGGCAGTGTCGCGGCATGGTTCGTCTTTGGTTTCCATTCCGTTGTTTTCTACTCCGAAGCACAGACCAGCCTGTATCTGTTCGGTAAGCAACTCGAACAGTCTTTCCAGATTGACTCCGATATGATAGTTTATGTTCTGGCTGTTGATATTCGACTTTCCGAAATATCCAGGAAACAATATTGCCCTCGACAGGTCGATGATTTCTTCCAGGGCTTTTCCCGAAGGTAAAGGCTCTCCGTCCTTATGTTGGTGGAAAAGTCCGCGGTAAGAGTTGTTGTCCGACAGTTTGTCAACAGTGTCTGTAAGTATGTGCGAATAATCGAATAAAGTCATATTGTCTTAATATCTATTGTAATACAGGCAAAAGTAAACTATATTTTCTTATTTTGATAATAAAATGAACTTTTTTTGAATGAAATAATTGTTATTTGTTTTTCCTAAAGGATAACAGGCAACAAATGGACAACAAGTATTATGCCTGTCATCATGTATTCCGACAATATGTTTATTCTTATTGCTTTTGTTGCGTCACCCAGGGTGAATATACGTTCTGTGGTACCTATAAACGGTTTGTAAACCATTTCGCCAAAATAGGAATGTGGCCCTCCGAAACGGCAATCCAGTATTCCTGCCAATGCCGCTTCAGGATAACCGGAGTTGGGACTGGCATGACATTTTCCGTATTTTGTTACGAATTTTATCAGACTTGGTTTCCCGGACGCCATTACCATGAGTAATGCAGTAAGCCTTGCAGGAATGTAGTTTGCTACATCGTCGATATGTGCAGCCCAACAGCCGAAGTCTTTGTATCTCTCGTTTTTGTATCCTATCATTGAGTCGAGGGTATTTATCATCTTGTAGGTCATAATACCAGGTACCCCCAACAGACAGAACCAGAAAAGAGGAGCTATAACTCCGTCGCTAAGATTTTCCGCCAGTGTTTCCAGTGCGGCGGTACGAACTTCCTGGGCAGTCAGTTGGGATGTGTCGCGGCCAACGATACGTGATACTTGTGTACGTCCCTTTTCCAGTGATCTGTCAATGGCTGCAAATACCATTCTGACTTCATTGATAAGTGTTTTTCCTGCCAGACAGAAAAATACGGCAATGCTCGACACTGTTACTCCTATTGTATTATGAAACGAATACAGTACGTCAATAGCCAGCCATGAGATACAGAATACGGCTATGACCAGAAACAGTGCCGTTAGTGCTCCTTTAAGTTTCTTGTGTTCGCCTTTATTGAGTCTTTTTTCAAAGAAATGTATTGTCTTTCCGAAGCCTACTACGGGATGTGGCAGCCACATCGGATCGCCTAAGATTTTGTCTAATATAATACCGGCAATAAACGGAATGACAAATACTAGAAGTTGTATATCCATTCTTTTATAGCGTTTATCAGTTTGTTGTTTTCATCGGGTGTCTGTATGGCTATACGGAAATAACTGTTGTCAAGTCCGTCGAAGTTTGATGCGTCACGGATAAGTATTCCGTGATTGCATGCAAGATATTCTTTTAATGCTCTGGCATTTCCGAAACGCAGTCTGATGAGCATATAGTGTGTGTCGGATGTCCACGGTTCAAGCACTCCAAGTTTTTCAAGTTCGGACGCTACACGTTCACGCTCTTCCAACAGAGCATTGAGGTTTAGTTCATATTCCGGTTTATGTTTCAGTAAGTAAATTCCTGCCGATATGGCTAGTGAATTTACTGACCATGGTTTGACGAACGACCTTATCCGGCTTATTATTGTCGGATGGGCTGTTATGTATCCTATTCTCAGTCCGGGAACCGCAAATTGTTTGGTAAGAGAATGCAGGAGTACGATATTATGATGTTCCAGTGAGTCGTTAGGATTGAAAAGTCTCTTAGGTGTAAATGCCTCATATGACTGGTCTATTATGAACAGTTTGCCCGGATATCTATCTGCAAGTATTGTAATTCTTTCTTTGTCGTATGCTTCGCCCGTTGGGTTATTAGGGTTACATATCCATATTATTGAAGCCTCATCAGGCATTGTTTCCAGTGTGTAGAACTTGATAAGGCGGTGCGAATTCAGAATACATGCATCGGCATATTCGCTGAATGTTGGTACAAGTATGGCAGAACTGCTGTCCCTATACGCCTGTGCCAAAAGGTATATCGCTTCTGTTGCCCCATTTGTTGCGCATACCATTTCTTTGTCGATGCCATGTGTCTCAGCTATGGCTTTTTCAAGAGAATAAGGTTGAGGTTCCGGATATGTCATTATATTTTGCATTACTCCTGAAAGATGGGCATACAATCCGCTGTGGTCAACATGTGAATAAACATTCGAGCTGAAGTTTATTTTTATATTGCTATAGTTATATAAATCGTCTCCGTGTCCGTTTATCATTTTTGGTTGTTTTATTATTTGAGAATATCATTATAGTTCAAACTCGGCTACACTGCCGTATGGAGGGACAAATTCGAATGCTTTGCTCATTTCGGTCATTCCTGTATATACTTGTGTGCATACCAATATTCCTCCGTGTGCAAAAAGCAGTACATTTCCTGTTTCTTCCTTTTTAAGTTCTTCCAGAAACTGTGTCACTCTGCCATAAAGGTCAATGAATGACTCTCCACCTGTAGGACGTACGTGTATGAAATCGTTGAACCAGTCTTGCAACCGTGGGTCTATAATGCTGTCGAAAGGTTTCATCTCCCATTCGCCAAAGTTTATTTCCATTATTCTTTTTTCCTTTATGGCATTTTCAAAACCGCAGAAAGAAGCCAGTCTGGTACATCGAGATAAGGGACTGGTATAGACTTTATCGAAATGCAGACCGTCCAGTTTCTGTTTTACAGCCTCGGCTTCTTCATTGAATGTGTTTCGCAAAGGTATGTCTGTATGTCCGTAGCATGTACCTTGTGGTACATCAACCGATGTATGTCTTGCTATGTATAGTTTCATCTGTATATATTGTTAAGTTAGTGCTGCCATTGTAAGAAGAAAACCAAGTTCGGACAGTAAGAAAACAGCTCCGCAACAGTCGCCGGTATATCCGCCTATTTTCTTTTTCAGATATAGTATCAGGAACATGAATATTGCAACGGGAGTTATCAGTGCCCATACGTATTCCAGCGGGAAGAAATACAGTGGAATAATTCCTCCGGCCAATGATATGAGTTTTTCTTTTATGCTCATTCCCGAATAAACAACTTTGGCTTTACTTTCTGCTTCATTGCGAGCATAAGGAAGCAGATTTATTATATGTCCGCAAACAAACTTGCAGAAAGTATCGCCGCATAGTAGTGTTGCAGGTATTACTTCCTTTGGTAATGATGACAATACAGAGTAAACAGTCAGATAATATAAAATCAAAGCAAGCACTCCGTAGCTGCCAATGTGTGAGTCTTTCATTATTCTGAGTATTCCTGTCTTGTCTCTTCCCCCTCCCATACCATCGAAAAAATCTGCAAATCCGTCTTCATGCAAGGCTCCGGTTATCATGATTCTTGATATCAGGGCAAGTATTACGGATATCTCTATGTTGAATAAATGAGAGGCACCCCAAAACACGAGTGCCATTGCTCCGCCTATTATCCATCCGCTGAAACTCCAGTAGCTTACAACGTGCTTGAAACTTTCTTCCGGAACTGTCTTTATTTTCCAAAATGGAAGCCGTGTAAAGAACATTAGTGCTGCAAGTATGTTGTTCATGTCTGCTTGTCAAAAATATTTTGTTATAGACGCATTGCTGAAATTATCCATCTCGTTAATCATTCTCACTGCCGAGTCGATTATAGGATATGCACATACTGCTCCGGAACCCTCTCCCAGCCTCAGAGAAAGACTTAGTATAGGTTTTGCGTTCATATAATCCAGAATTAGCTTGTGTCCGCTTTCGTCGCCTACATGTCCGAAAATAGCATAATCTTTAACGTTTAGGTTTATCATGGAAGCTGCAAGGATACAGTTTGTCATTATAAAACCGTCCACAAGTATAATCATCCTTAGTTCAGCGGCACGGAGCATACCTCCTACTGCCATTACCATTTCGTATCCTCCAAAACGTTTCATAACGTTTTCTACAGTATATTCGTCTTTGAAGTTGTCGAGAGCCTGTTTCAAGACATTGTATTTGTGGTTTATTCCTGCATTGTCAAGCCCGCTTCCTGCGCCTACACATTGTTTTAACGGAATATTAGTGAAGCATGTCATCCAGAGTGATGAAGCCGAGGTGTTTCCTATTCCCATTTCGCCGAAACTTACAATGTTGCATCCGTCGTTATAGGCATTTGTAACACATTCAGCTCCGTATGTCAGACATTTTTCCATTTCTTCCACGGTCATTGCATCTCCGTGCAGGAAATTTCTTGTACCACGGTTTATTTTCCTGTCTATTATTCCTTTATCTTTGGGTAAATCATAGTCAACACCTGAATCAACGATAACGAACTTGAATCCATGTTGTCTGCACAGGAAGTTGATACCTGCTCCTCCGTGCAGGAAATTGCTTATCTGTTGCCATGTTATTTCCTTTGGAGACAGGCTCACCCCCTCTTCCACTATACCGTGGTCGGCAGCAAAAAGTATGTTATGAGGATTTTTAAGTTGAGGTTCGGTTGTTTCCTGAATCATGCAAATTTGCAGTGCCAGTTCTTCAAGTCTTCCTAGAGAGCCTTTAGGCTTTGTAAGGTTGTTTATTTTGTTTACGGCTTTTTCTTCCAGACTCTTGTTTGCCGTAAGTTTGATGTTAAAGTTTATCATATCATTTAATTTTCATAGGTATTCCACTTACCATAAGAATTACTTCATCGGCTTTCGACGCAATATACTGGTTTGCCCATCCCAAAAGGTCGGTAAACATACGCTGTACTTTGTTTTCCGATGTCCCTCCCATTCCAATCTCGTTTGTTACGAATATGAAAGTTGCGTCTTGTGATGTGAACTTGTCAAATTCAGTTTTTACCATTTCCAGGGATTTCTCTATATCCTGTGTCTCAAAATAGAAATTAGTACACCACAGTGTTATGCAGTCCACTACCGCTACCCTGTCCGTAATATCAATATTTCCCAGATATTTTTCTTCTTCTATATTTGTCCAGTTCCTGCCTCTGCCTTGCTGATGCCGTTTCACTCTTTCCCTGAATTCGTCATCCCATATGTGTGCCGTAGCTACATAAACCGGATTTTCTGACAGTGATAGTGCAAGTCGTTCGGCATATGAGCTTTTACCAGAGCGCTGGCCGCCGGTTACAAGTATTATTTTTCCCATAATTTATGACATCGTCTTTTCTAACGGGGTATAAAGGTATATAAAATAACCCAAAAGCTCTCTAAATTATATCATAATTAGGTTAAACTGGGTGTTTCGTGCATTGTAGCATTCTGAAATGCTGTATTTTTGTATCAGATTAATACATTAACAATTATGCCGATAAAGAAGAATAACAATCCCTTTGCTTTTAAAGCCAAGCAGAATGCAAAAAAGAAAAGTAGCGGTAAACGTGTAGGAAAGTCAAAACCGGAAAAGGCCAACAATCAGTTAAACAGGCGTGTGAAATAAAAAAATGATACGATACATGAATGGGCCTGGCATGATCGTATCATGGATGTGATATGGTATTTATTAGAAGTTTCCGTAGTTGATATTTATTTCTTAATGCTTTTTATCACAGTAGAAGCTATTTTTGATGAACTCTTACGGCTAGCCTTGCTCAATTTGTCTGCCTTTTCGAGGTTCATGCAAGTGAAATAGTTATTTCCCTTTGTGATTTCTTTCTGGTTTTTGTCATACAGAGAGTAACTTACAAAGTGGAAAAGTGTTCTTAGAGGCTTTTCCTGCCATTTCAAATAGTGCTGATTCAAGAACAGTACATAGTCGGCGTTTGAGGCATCAATAAGTCGATGATATTCATTATTGTCGATACTGCTGAGGTCGATATATCTTTCTTCCTCCTCCCCTTTCAGCTGAATGTCGTCTATGATTTCGTTTATCTCGGATGAAACAACCGGGGAAACAAACGTATAATCCTTGTCTTTGTTTGACTGGATAATGTTGTTTGTGATAATCTTGTTATAAGTGTAGCTGATACTGTCGGTTGGTATCCCTGTTTCTTCTGTAATCATACTTTGTGGAAAGTAGTTTGAGTTTACGTTATCCAGACCGATGACAAGTACCTTCTTGGTAGAAACATTGCTGTTTTCGTTTACATAGTCTTCTGCATTTGCAGATAGTGAGAGTCCCAATACAGATAATCCAAAAATAATACCTTTGAAAATTGTTGTTTTCATCTCTTTCATGTTTTAATTTCACGATACAAAAATAGGGATGCAATATTACATCCCTATTTCCTAAGTGTTATGTTTTTGTTTAATTCTTGTTACTTGCAAGTCCGGCAGCCTCTACAGGATGGTCTGTAGTGATATAATCAACATTCAGTTTGAGCATGTTTTTAATGTCTTCTGTATTGTTGACTGTCCATACATTCACTTTCATGCCTAAATCGTGTGCCTCTTTTACCCATTCAGGTTTTTTCTCGAATACTTTGTAATGATAGTCTATACCATTTATTCCCTTTTCCTTAAGCTCTTTAGGCGAGATATCCCCCTTCAGATATGCTATCTCGGATTCTGGAGTTAGTTGTGCTAGGGTCTCACAAATGTATTTGCTGAATGAAATGTATTCCACTTGTTTTTCCATTCCTGCTTCCTTTACCATTTTAACGGCTTTCTCTGAAATTTCCTTTTCCTGTTCTTTTGTCTTGTGAGGCTTGATTTCCAGTATCATCTGTATATCCTTTAATTTCTTTCCTTCTGCAAGATATTCTTTCAGTGTCGGGATTTTTTCTCCGTTCTTCAGCTTTATTCCGTTAAGTTTGCTGTAAGGAACTTCGGCAATTGTTATTCCGTTTACGTTGTCATCGTGGTTCACTACAATTACTCCATCACCTGTGAGCTGAACATCAAATTCCGAACCGTAAACTTTTGCTTCTGCTGCTTTCTTCAGTCCGGTAATTGAGTTTTGGGCAGAATTCTCTGTTTTCCAGTATCCGCGATGAGCTATTATCTGTGTCTGTGCCTGTGCAGTGTAAGTCATGAATGCCAGTGTGCATCCCAAAAGAATGTTTTTAAGTTCCATAATATTTATTGTTTAATATATCAGTTTTTATTAGAAAGCATATCTTAAACCAATCTGGAACTGGTATGGAGTACCGTTAAGGCTTGATACGCCTGTATTAGCATTTACGTTGTAAATATATTCTTTTTTATCCTGATCAAAACCTTTTATGCTATATATTTTCTGTGCTCCAAGGTTATGTCCCGCTCCCCAGTTCTTGTTCAGGAGGTTTGCTACGTTGAAGATATCAACTGACAGTTCGAGATTCTGCTGTTTGTAAATCTTGAATTTTTTGGCAAGTCTTAAATCAAGTGTGCCATAGAAACCGTTTACACCGCCATTACGTTCTGCCACTTTGCCGAAGCTTTTTCTGATATAGTCTTTTGTACTTTCTTCCACATCAGGGTTGTTCAGGATATCGTTGATGCCGTTACGCAGATATTCAGGAGTCTTAGGATCGTTCGGGTCGTAGATATAAGCCAGGTCGTTAGAGTCAACGAAGTCACCGTTTACATTACCGTCTACTATAAGTGAATAGCGTGTACCTCCAATACCAGAGAAGCGTGCGCCTACGCTGATACCCCAGAATGTAGGAGCCGAACCGTAAACTACCACTTTGTGGCGGAACTGGTTGTTTGAGTAAGACATCTTGCTCAAGTCGCGAGGATCGTCAACAACCATCTGTGACCGAGTTGCTGAGTTGGCTACGTTACCGTTGTATGAAGTATTATCTTTAGTATCATTCCAAGTATAGCTGAATGAAAGTTCTCCGTCCTTGAAATATCTCCATGTACCGTCAATTACGAATGCGAATTGATTAACCTTACCTTCGCTTACCATTTCAAGGACGCGGCCCACTTCAGTGGTCTTTCTACCCTGCTTCCAGTTTGCTACACCTTTGGCGTCGATAGTATTTGCAGGTACATATACTCCGCGGTTTCCTTCAGCTTCAATGCGGAAATAAGGATCGTCCACCATGTTTCTGTCAATATACATATAGTTGTTGCGTCCTAAAGTCATATATCCGGCTACGCTCATTTTCAATCGGTCGTTGAAGAAGTGTGTGTAAGAAAGGTTGGCTTTGTAGATTACCGGAACCCTGCAGTCTGCCCCATTCATGTTGATTGTAGAAGTCTTCTCTACGTTAGGATTCTCGAACAGCTCTTTTCCCGGTGCTGTGGAAGGATCTTCACGATATGAAGGGAAATTCGGTCTTATCAGATTCAGCATCTCATTATAGTTTGAACTGTTTTTGTCAAGAGTGATGTCTATTGATGCTGTCTTTGTACCGTCGAACACCATATTGTTAATCATTGCATAGTTGTTGATATCCGAAGCGAATATACCTGCACCTGCACGTATGATGTCTTTGTGTTTGTCGTTTATATCCCATGTAATCTGCAAACGAGGCTGTACCTGGAATGTTGACATTCCGTTGTCTGTGCGAAGTCCCAGTTCATCGTAAACAGTCTGATTGAAAGCTCCATGATTGAAGTAAGTGGCATTGTCCAGACGCAATCCTGCAACCAGCTCAAATCCTTTGAACAGTTTAGTCTGCAACTGAGCGTATGCGCCGGCATTAAGGATATTCTGTTTTACACGTTCATCGTCTGTCAGGTAAACCTCACGTACATAGCGGTATGGTTCAAGATTGTCGAAAGCATCAAGTCCGTTGAAATAGAAACGTCCGTTAGCCTCACTACCGTATCTTGAGTTCATGTATGTGTACATCATGTCGATACCGTATGTGTAGTTTATTTTGTTTGTACTGTAATAGAAGTTATCTACAAGTTGAAGAACGTGGTTGTAGAAGTTTTCAGGGCTGTAACGTTGTCCTCCAAGCTGTATGCTTGTAACTGCAGTCTTACCGTCAATCTGTGATTCTACATTGCTTACAATAGCACGTGGAATGTTTTCCGATGGAAGCTCTTTTCCCGGCATAGACTCTTCCAGAGTATATAAGTGTTGTATTTTCAGTTCGTTAGTACCCTTAGGACCTACTACAGAACGCAATGTGGCCATGGCACTATTGTTTAACGAATGAACGTCTCCGTATGATTCATAAATGTTGATTGCGGTATTGTCGCCAAGTCCCATGTTGTTCATGTCGTTCACAAAGTTGTCTGTGAAAGTCAACAGGTTTGTGGCGTTTATCTGCCAGTCGATACGTGCAAATACGGCGTCAGTACTTTGTTTCTTGTCGAAAGCTCCGAATTGTGGATTTTGTGAAACTCCATATTTGTCGCGTGCAATCTGTAAGTATCTGTCGCGAGTCTCGGTACTTAGATTATAACGCTTTTCGTCTGCAGCGCTTTGAATATCAGCGATGTATAGCGGACGTGAGTCTGCCTGGTGGTCCCAAGCGATGAAGAAATGTGCCCTATCCTTTACAATGGCACCGCTTAACGATGCACCAAACTGATAAGTTGAGAAGTCGTTGTTTCTCTTGTTTCCACGTATGTCATAGGGGCTTGACAGCCAGTTTGCGCGTGCAAATGTAAATGCGCTACCTTTGAAAGTGTTTGTTCCCGACTTTGTTACAGTACTTACTGTACCACCTCCGGCACGTCCGTTAGTTACGTCATATTGGTTTGTTACTACCTTGAATTCGCGGATAGCTTCCATTGAAATAGCGTAAGGAACACCGTTACGGCTTGTTGTACTACCACCCGAAGTAGGATTCTTTGCTGTCATACCGTCAATAGTATAGTTGGTTGACGAAGCAAGCTGTCCTGAAAGGCTCGAACCTGTACTGAGAGGAGAAAGATCGACAAGTGAAGTAAAGTTACGTCCGTTGACCGGAAGTTTGGCCAGGTCTCTTTCTGTTACAGAGGTTGCCGAACCAGTAGTGGAGATTGTGTTTTTTAGAGAGTTTGCCACAACCTCAACAGTTTCAAGAGTAACGCTTTCTTCTTTCATCTGGAAGTCTATGCGGACTACATCTCCCTGGTTTAGTGTATATCCTGTTCTTTTCTGGTCACCGTAACCGACGTATGAAACAGTGATGCTGTAAGGACCGCCAAGAGGCAGCTGCTTGATGGTGTATTCACCGTTTTCGTTAGTGATTGATCCGGTGCTGAAACCTGTTGACTCATTTTTAATTTGTACTGCAGCACCAATTACTCCCATTTTTGTTTCATCGGTGACAATACCTGAAATAATAGCTTTGTTGTCTTGTGCCAACAATAGTCCTGTGCAATTGAACAGAACTATAAAGATCAAAATAGTTTGATAAAGTTTTGTTTTCATTTCTTTGGTTGTTAAACAATGTTTTCTGGGTGCAAAAGTATCTTTGGTGTATTACATTGTCGAAACGCTGGTGTAAAGATTATGTATATTTCCCTTTTCAAAATTGTTACAATTTTAGATATAATAATATCATATTAATTGTCTGCGATGTATTATTTTTGTGGAAAACTTTAAAGATATGAGAAAAACATTGTTAGCAGCACTCATGCTGATGCAGATGGGCGCATGGGCAAAAGTTGATTTGCCGGAGATTTTGAGTGATAATATGGTATTGCAGCAACAAACCGAAGTTAAACTTTGGGGAACAGCTAAGGCAAATGCTGAAGTAAGTATAAGTCCGTCATGGACAAACAATGTTTATACCGTGAAAACGGATAATGATGGAAAGTGGATAGCAGAGATACAGACACCATCGGCAAGCTATACACCATATACCATAACACTTTCAGACGAAGAGGTGACAACTTTGAATAATATATTGATAGGAGAGGTGTGGTTCTGTTCTGGACAGTCTAATATGGAAATGCCTCTGGCTGGTTTCTGGAATTGTCCGATAGAAGGTGCAAACGAGACTATAGCAACTGCTTCACAATGGAAGGGGATACGTGTTGCCACAGTTGAAAAAAACGGTCAGTTAGAACCTGTAGATAGATGTAAGGGAAGCTGGAAAGTAAGTAATCCGGCAAATGCGGGTGCGTTTAGTGCTACAGCATTCAACTTTGCCATGATGATGAACCGCGTGCTGGATATTCCTGTGGGAATAATTAACTGTAGTTGGGGTGGAAGTACTGTAGAGGGTTGGCTTCCACGTGACATAGTATCACAGTATAAGGATATCAATTTGAAGAAAGACATCCGTAAGGAAGACGGACATGACTGGTGGCATTACATGAGCCCTACACTGATGTACAACGGTATGCTTAAGCCGCTACAGAACTACACTATAAAAGGTTTTCTGTGGTATCAGGGAGAATCTAACGTCGGAAAACACAAGACATATCCTGAACGTCTGAAAACGATGGTTGAACTTTGGAGAAAGGAATGGGGACTTGGTGAACTTCCATTCTATTATGTTGAGATTGCTCCTTTTGGTTCGCGTGAGACTAACGGCAGTGCATTGCTTCGCGAGGCACAGTTCAAGGCACAGTCAATAATCTCAAACAGTGGAATGATTTCTACTAACGACCTTGTGGAAGAATACGAAAAAGGCAATATACATCCAAAGAACAAAACAGATGTGGGTAAACGTCTGGCGTATATGGCATTGAGCCGTACATACGGATTCAAGGGTATGGAAGATATGGGACCTGTGTATAAATCTATGGAGATAAAAGACGGTGCTGCAATTCTTTCGTTTGATTATGCAAAAGATGGTTTCAACCGTTTGAAAGGTATGGAAGGATTTGAAATTGCTGGAGAAGATAAAGTATTTTATCCTGCAGAGGCAGAGGTGTATAACAATCTTCAGATAAAGGTTAAATCGGACAAGGTTAAGAATCCTGTAGCTGTACGCTATTGTTTCCGCGATTTCAAGCCGGGCAATGTTGCAAATCTTCGTGAACTTCCTATGTATCCGTTCCGTACTGATAACTGGGAATAATAATACAGCCGTAATATGATTAAACGCTGTTTAAACGGTATTTGAATAGTATTTGAATACTGTTTAAACAGCGTTATAATTTTGTCTATTTTCGTCCGAAATCGGCAGGAATCTCTCCCCACTGGTCAGTCTGCCATTTCAGGATAGGAGTGGAGTAGGAGTTGTTCTTAAGCCAGTTCTCGGCCCTTTCAATATACTTGAACAGCTCTTCCGTCTTGGCGTTTCTCACGAGATTGGTCTTGCATTTTTTCCGTTTTACCCACAGTTGAGCGTTTCTGCTGTCGGAATATATAGGCATGTCCAGTCCTTTCTGTTTCAGCAATGCCAGTCCGTGTACTATGGCAAGAAACTCACCTATATTGTTTGTTCCATAAACCGGTCCGTAGTGGAAAATCTGTTCTCCCGTACGTAGATATACGCCACGGTATTCCATCATTCCCGGATTACCGCTACATGCGGCATCAACTGCTATACATTCGAAATTGAAGTCTTCCGGCAGATTACACTCCTGTTTCTTCTCGATGCTTCCACTTTTTTTTCTTCCAGAAGGATTAAGAAACTCGTATGCAGGCGAAGCAAAGGCGTGCTCTGCTTCCTCCCTTGTACTGAAGGATTTGTAGAGCGCGCCTTTGAAACCTTTTATCTGGAGCTGGCAGTCGGTCCATGAGTCATATACACCAGGATTGACACCTTTCCAGACTGTATAGTATTTTTTTTCAGCCATTATTACATTCTTTCAGGTACTTCGATACCAAGCAGTCCCATAGCTAATTTCACAATCTTACCTACATTCTTGCTCAGTTCAAGACGGAACACCTTGAGAGCCTCGTTCTCTTCGCGCAGTATGCTGAAATCGTGATAGAACTGATTGTATTCCTTAACTAAGTCGTAAGCATAGTTGGCAATGATAGAAGGATTGTAGTCGCTTCCTGCCTGTGCTACAACATTTCTGAAGTCGGCAAGCATCTGTATCAGACCTTCTTCCTTAGTGCTGAGTTCGATGTCAGCATTAAGAGTTTCAGGTATTGTGATACCGGCTTCGGCAGCTTTTCTCAAAATAGACTGGATACGTGCGTAAGTATATTGTATGAATGGTCCTGTGTTACCGTTGAAATCGATGGATTCCTTAGGATTGAAGGTCATGTTCTTTCTTGCGTCCACCTTCAGAATGAAATATTTCAATGCTCCGAGACCTACTATACGTGCTATATCGTCAGCTTCTTCTTTAGACAGACCGTCAAGTTTGCCAAGTTCGGCACTTGTTTCCTTCGCTGTTTCAATCATTGCCTCCATCAGGTCGTCTGCATCGACTACGGTACCTTCGCGGCTCTTCATCTTACCTTCAGGGAGTTCCACCATACCGTATGAGAAGTGTACAAGGTCTTTACCCCATTCGAAACCAAGCTTGTCGAGCAGTATAGAAAGAACCTGGAAATGATAGTTCTGTTCGTTACCAACCACGTAAATCATCTTGTTGATAGGGTAGTCCTGGAATCGCAGTTTGGCGGTACCTATGTCCTGTGTCATATATACCGATGTACCGTCACCACGGAGCAGAAGCTTGTGGTCAAGACCTTCGGCAGTAAGGTCGGCCCATACAGAACCGTCTTCCTTGCGGAAGAAGAAACCTTTCTCAAGTCCTTCCATGACCTTTTCCTTACCTTCCAGATAAGTTTCGGATTCGTAGTATATCTTGTCGAAGCTTACGCCCATCATCTTGTATGTCTCGTCGAAACCGGCATAAACCCAGTCGTTCATCATCTTCCACAGACCGCGTACTTCCGGATCGTTAGCTTCCCATTTGCGGAGCATTTCGCGTGCTTCGAGCATCAAAGGCGATTCAGCCTCAGCTTTAGCCTTGGCTTCTTCCTCGTTCATTCCTTCAGCCATGAATTTTGCGGTAAGTTCTTTGACTTCAGCTTTATAGTGCTTGTCGAAAGCCACGTAGTAATCACCTATCAGGTGGTCGCCCTTCTTGCCTGAAGACTCCGGTGTCTCGCCGTTGCCGTATTTTAGCCACGCCAGCATAGATTTGCAGATATGGATACCACGGTCGTTTACGATATTGGTCTTTACCACTTTGTTACCGTTAGCAGCCATAACGTTAGCTAATGCGTTACCAAGCAGATTGTTACGCACATGTCCTAAGTGCAGAGGCTTGTTGGTATTAGGCGATGAATATTCAATCATTACCAGTGGAGAATCTTCTTTAGCTTCTTTGATACCCCACTTTTCGTCTTTGTTGATAGTGTTGAGCAGTTCTACCCACACACCGGATGCTATAGTAAGATTCAAGAATCCCTTTATGACATTGAAATCTGCAATTGCAGGTTCATTCTTTTTCAGATATTCACCTATTTCCTGTGCAGTCTGTTCAGGACCTTTCTTTGACATTTTCAGGAAAGGGAACACAACCAGTGTCAAATGACCTTCGAACTCTTTCTTGGTCTTCTGTAACTGCACCATTTTTTCAGGCACATCCTGTCCGTACAACTGTTTGATACCTTCAATTACGGCAGCTGTCAGCTTGTCTTCTATTTTCATTATAATGTGGTTTATTGTTTGTCAAGATAAATACTGCCACAAAGATAATGTTTTTTAGATTAATACTTTAAGTTTTTAATAGACATTTAATTTCTGTTTGTTTGTTCTTTCCTCCATTTCATCGGTGATATGCCGGTTATTATCTTAAATTGCTTGCTGAAATGAGCCTGGTCGTTGTATCCTGTCATTACCGCAATTTGTCCCATTGTAATGTTCGGATTGTCAGTCATTATTTTTTTGGCTTCATCAACTCTCATTTTGTGAATCCATGTATTAAAATTCGAATTGTAAGTGTCGTTGATAAAATTCGAGATATAAGTACGGTTTATTCCAAGTTCGGCCCCAAGTTTTTCTATTCCAATATCGTGTTGGAGATATTCTTTTTTTTCTACCCATTCGTTTACTAATAATTTAATCTTTAATGAGTCCTTGGCTTTTCTATGGATATTTAACTTGCTCATAGATAGTGGTTTCCTGTTAATAGAGTTATATAAAAGCTTGTTCTGTTTTTCACTCAAAAATATCCTTATATTTACGCTTTTACAAATGATGTTTTTGACTTTTGTTACCATTCGGTCATTATCGTGTACTATTATGTAAAAAATCACTACTATGTGGTAAATATTTTTTTGTTATTTGTTTTTTAATGATGTTTTATAAAAAGAAAATCTCACCTCAAACAGTGGCTTGAAGTGAGATTTTCCTTTGTATGAATGAAACTGGTTAGTAATATATCAGTGTTGACAGTCTGTCTTCGTTTAATATTTCGTTGGATATTTCAAGAAGTTCTTGTGCCGTGATACTTTCTATGCGTTTATAGACTTCTTCCTTTTCTTCGTAGCGGTTGTAATGGAGAAAACATTTTCCCATATCGAGGGCACAGTTCTCAAAATTGTCTGATGCCACTCCAAGCTGTCCGATTATCTGTTTTTTGGCTGCAGATAGCTGGCTCTCTTTCATCATGTTGTCTCTCAGTTTTTTGAGTTCTTTCATTGTAAGTTCTATACAGCGGTCCTTGTCCTCTTGGTCACAACCGAAATATATGCTGAACACTCCTGTGTCTGTATATGATGTAAGATTGGATTCGACGTTATATACGAGGGCGTTTTTCTCTCTTAGGACTACATTCAATCGGCTGTTCATACCTGGACCACCAAGTATGTTATTTAGTAGATATAATCCTGTGCGTCGGCTGTTATGGGCATCGTATGCCCGTGTACCTATCATGACGTGCGACTGGTGAGTGTCCTTGTTCAGTGTAAGGCTATGCGGCGTGTATGGCAGGGGAGTGGTACGTCCTTCTATTGGTGTGAGATATGCCGGTATGTCGTGTGTAAGCTTTTCTATTGTACTGACTACTTTCCTGAACGGAATATTTCCCAAAACAAAGAATACCATATTACCGGTTTTGTATCTGTCATGAGTAAAGCGGAGGGCATCTTCGGAATCGAATCCCCTGAGCAGTTCAGGTTTTCCAAGGATATTTCTTCCCAAAGGATGTTCCGGAAATATCAATTCTTCGAAATCGTCGAATATAAGTTCGGCAGGACTGTCCTCGTAGCTTTGAATTTCGTCGATGATTACTTCTACCTCTTTTTCAATCTGATTTTCGGGGAATGTGCTGTGGAACACTATGTCTGTCAGCAGCTCGGCCGCACGCATGAAATGCTGTTTCAGAAAAGTGCTGTAAACTACGGTCTCTTCTTTGTTGGTGTATGCGTTAAGGTCGCCGCCAACGTTCTCCATGCGGTTCAAGATGTGCCATGCCCGGCGGTGGGTGGTTCCTTTGAACAGAAGATGCTCTACAAAGTGGGCTATACCCTGTTCGTTGTCCTTTTCATCGCGTGTCCCTGCGTTTATGGCGTATCCGCAATAGACTACGTCTGTAGGGCTGGGGCTGTGAATTATCCTCAGTCCGTTAGCTAATGTATGTGTGGATATTGTATTCATTCTGAAGTTTTTTGAGGCTGCAAATTTAAGAAAGGTTTTCGGTATAAAAAAATGAGCTGTCGTTTTAGGTAAAACGTGCTGTCGTTTTAAGTAAAATGTCAAGGCGTTTTAAAAAAACGTCTTAGGCATATAAAAGTATCAATATTTATGTTCATATTTGTAAGTAAAATTCATATATATGGAACGTATAGCTGTTTTCTGTTCTGCATCGCAGGACATTGATAATATTTATGCCGAAAAGGCACGCGAGTTAGGTGCCTGGATGGGGGATAACAGGAAAACTTTAGTTTATGGCGGGACAAATTCCGGACTGATGGAAGTGATAGCCGCCGAGGCTAAGGCGCATGGAGCTATGGTGATGGGGGTAGTGCCTACCATAGTGGAAGAACGAGGAAAGACGAGCGACCTTTGCGACGTGATTTTCCGTACGGACAATCTGAGCGACAGAAAGGACGTGATGTTACGTGAATCGGAAGTGGCAATAGCGCTGCCAGGAGGCGTTGGGACACTTGACGAGGTGTTCAGCGTCATGGCTTCTGCTACAATAGGTTATCACCGTAAACAGGTGATATTCTACAATATAAATGGCTTTTGGGACGGCGTGATAGCTTTTTTGGACGGATTGGAAAAACAACATTTCGCCCATTCGCCGCTTAAAAACTTCTTTAAGGTAGCCGATTCGCTTGAAGAACTTGTGGAATTGATTAAATAAGGGTCCAACAACTAACAACTAAAAACCAACAACTGTAAAATGCGAAAGATTATAGGAATAGGAGAGACCATACTCGATATACTTTTCAGAGATGGACAGCCACAGGCTGCTGTGCCGGGAGGTTCGGTGTATAACGGAGTGGTATCATTGGGAAGAATGGGGATGGACGTAACGTTCATCAGCGAGACAGGTAATGACAAGGTAGGTCAGATTATTCTTGACAATATGCGCGAGAATGGTGTGAGGACAGACAGCGTGAATGTGTTTCCTGACGGGAAATCACCGGTATCATTGGCTTTTCTGAATGAAAGGAACGATGCTGAATACATTTTCTACAAGGATTATCCTAAGTTGAGGCTTGACGTGAAAATGCCTGATATACAGAAGGACGACATCCTGATGATAGGATCGTATTACGCAATATCTCCTTTGCTTCGCGATAAGATTAAGGAGATACTGGACAAGGCCAAGAGTAATGAAGCCATTATATATTATGACGTGAATTTCAGGAGTAACCATCTGTCGGAGGCCATCAAGCTGATGCCTACTGTGCTTGAGAACTTCGAGTATGCCGATATTCTGCGCGGTTCGACTGAGGATTTCCAGAATCTGTTCAATACAGGCGATCCGGATAAGGTTTATAAGAATAATGTGGGTTTCTACTGCAAGAACTTCATTTGTACGGATGCCGACAAGGATATACATCTCTATTACGGTAAATTAAAGAAGACATACGGCGTGGAACCTGTAGAAACGGTAAGCACCATAGGCGCCGGAGATAATTTTAACGCCGGCGTCGTATATGGGCTTATAAAGAATAATATAGGGAAAGACGATTTGTCCACTCTTTCAGAAGCAGATTGGGACAAAGTGATACGCTGCGGTATTGACTTCAGCGCGGAAGTGTGCCGCAGTGTACATAATTCGGTGTCTAAAGAGTTTGCTGCGTCATACCGCTGACAATCTTCTTCACTTCGTTTTGGAAGGCTATGAATCCGCCTCCCAAAACGCGGTTCCCATCGTAGAATACGGCAGACTGTCCTGGGGTGATAGCCGATGCTTCTGTACCGAAATGTACAATCATGCGTCCGTCGTCCAGTAGGGTAGCGGTGCATGGAATCGGCTTGCTTCTGTAGCGTATTCTTACTGAAAGCTCAGGGCAGGAGAGTATCTCGTTGATATCGGCTGTATTGATGTCCTCTACGAGCATATATTCTGTCTTAAGCTGTTCGGCGTCACCCAACATTACTGTATTTTTCAGAGGATTTATTTTCAGTACGTACGCAGGTTTTCCCAGTGCTATTTCAAGGCCTTTGCGCTGACCTATGGTATAATAGGCAAAGCCCTTGTGCTGACCGAGTTTAAGCCCTTTGCTGTCAACAAACCATCCCGGACCTATCTTTTCGTCAATGTCCGGACAATGTTCTTTCAGGAAATCTCTGTAATCTTTGTCGATAAAGCATATTTCCATGCTCTCGCCGCCTTTGGCTTTTGCCTCGAATCCTTTCGAAGCGAGATATTCCCTTACTTCTACTTTGGTCATTCCGCCTAACGGAAACATCATCCGTTTAAGTATCTCCTGAGGTAGCTTCCACAGGAAGTAAGACTGATCTTTGGTACTGTCGTCACCTGTGAGGATATATCTGTTGCCGTTCCTGTCTTCCATGCGGCAGTAGTGCCCTGTAGCGATGTGCGCACAGTTGGTCTTGTCCGCCCATTCACACAGTATCCTTTCCTTGAACAACGGATTACACATTACACATGGGTTGGGAGTACGTCCACGCATATATTCGTCTATGAAATACTTCACTATCACCTGCTTGAACTCTTCGCGTACGTCGGCCACATGGTGTTCTATTCCTAATCTGGCTGCGAGTTCCCTTGCCTCGAGTACAAAGTTCGGCTCTTCCTGTCCGGGGGTGGAGAACTGTGACGCTATATCCCATGTACGCATGGTTACGCCCACTACTTCATATCCTTGTTCCTGAAGCATGATGCATGTGGCGGAACTGTCTATACCGCCGCTCATACCTACAAGCACTCTTTTTTCTCTGTCATTCATGATTCGTGTAGTTTTGTATTAATAACAGCAGGTGTGACTGTGATGTTCATAGTCCGGCGTTTGCAATCACTTATTTTATGAACTTTTTGGCAACCTTATGATATGTGTCGAGGTTTACTCCCAATTTCTTGCCCAAGTCTATCATATCGAACAGCATTCCCTGTATCTCGGACTGATGGCCTTTTGCCAGGTCTTTCTGCATAGAGGCTGTACTGTGAGGGTCAAGCTTATCGATTACCTTCAGGTTATATTCTATAGGGTCTTCTGGAAAAATCACACCAAGACGACGGCCTATTTCCGCACTTTCGGCAGACAGTCCCTTGAATGTGTTGCGTACTTCGCCTTCATGCTGTACTTCGCCCATCGGAACATCGTGGTATGCGCCTGTACATGCCATGGCAGAAATGAATGCCCATTTGATGAATGTGTCGCGGTTGATATCATCGGATACATCGACTTTTATACCGCATTTGCGCAGCGTATCGGCTATTTCTTCAAGGCGCTCGCGTGCTACATCCTGCTCCGGACGCGCTCCGAACACGAGGCGGAAAATTGTTCCCATCTGTGTTATTTCGCCTTCGCCCGATACGAAACCTACTATGTAGATGCAACCGTCGAGTACTTTAACAGACGGAGCGAGACGGCCAATGCGCGGACCTGTGCCATATACATTAAGTATCGGAATAACGAGAGTGTCGGGAGTGGAAGCGCGTTCGAGGACATTTTTTATGGAGTCGATGGAATATCCTTTTACGCATACGAAAATAACATCGGCCTTATCGTTGTATTCTTCGGATGTAAAGGCCTTTACGTTAAGAAAGTGTTCTCCCTTAAGATCGGATTTCAAGTGCAGTCCTTTGCTGCGGATTGCTTCGAGGTGGGCGCCACGTGCTATGCAGGTGACATCCTCACCGTTTAATGCCAAAAAACCGGCGATGCTACCTCCAACGCCGCCGGTTCCTATGATTAGATATTTCTTTTGCATATATAATTGAGATTATACATTGAATCTGAAGTGCATGATGTCGCCGTCCTGAACTATATAGTCCTTACCCTCAACATTCATCTTGCCTGCTTCTTTTACAGCTGCTTCAGAACCGTATTTGATGTAATCGTCGTATTTGATTACTTCGGCGCGGATAAAGCCTTTTTCAAAGTCGGTGTGTATTACTCCTGCACATTGTGGAGCCTTCCATCCCTTGCGGTAAGTCCATGCTCTTACTTCCTGGACTCCGGCTGTGAGGAATGTCTCGAGGTCGAGCAATTTATATGCAGCCTTTATGAGTCGTGTAACGCCCGATTCTTCCAGTCCTACTTCCTGAAGGAACATCTGGCGGTCTTCGTATGTCTCAAGTTCAGCAATATCAGCTTCTGTTTTAGCTGCTACTATAAGAATTTCGGCATTTTCGTCTTTTACGGCTTCACGAACCTGTTCAACGTATTTGTTGCCGTTCACTGCGCTTGCTTCATCCACATTACATACATAAAGTACAGGTTTGCTTGTGATGAGGAACAGTTCTCTTGCAATTTTCTGTTCGTCTTTTGTCTCGAACTGAACTGTACGTGCCGATTTACCCTGTTCGAGGGCTTCCTTGTATTGAACAAGTACTTCGTAAGTCTGTTTTGCTACCTTGTCGCCACCTGTCTGTGCCTGTTTCTGCACTTTCTGTATGCGGCTTTCAATAGTCTCGAGGTCCTTCAACTGAAGTTCTGTGTCGATGATTTCCTTGTCGCGCACAGGGTCAACACTTCCGTCAACGTGTGTAACATTGTCATCATCGAAGCAACGCAAAACGTGGATAATGGCATCAGTTTCGCGAATGTTTGCAAGGAACTTGTTTCCTAAACCTTCGCCTTTGCTTGCACCTTTCACGAGTCCGGCGATATCGACAATTTCTACAGTTGTCGGGACGATACGGTTAGGATTGATAAGTTCGGCCAGCTTGTTCAGACGTTCATCGGGAACAGTAATTACACCTACGTTAGGTTCGATAGTACAGAATGGGAAATTGGCTGCCTGAGCCTTTGCGTTAGATAAGCAATTGAAAAGTGTCGATTTACCAACGTTTGGCAGACCGACAATACCACATTGTAAAGCCATAAATATATATAAGTTTTTTATTTTTAGACCTAAAACTTTGCAAAGGTACTTATTTTATTATATAAATGCAAAGTAATGATATATTTGCTTCATTTCTTCAACTTCCACATTAATACAGACATAATAAAAAAAGAGGCAACTCAAACGAGTCGCCTCTTAATAGAGAGATTTTATTTATTTTTTTTGTCAGCTAATCTATTAAATTACTTATCCATTGTAACTGTCATGTCAGGAATTAAAATGAATGCGCCTTTTTTGCTGTTCCATTTATAGTATTCTGTAGTAATACTCTTGCTGTCATAAATATAACAGATTTTCAAGTCGTTTACCCAGCAATTATCAACTGAATCCCATTTTTGTGACAAATTTTCAGTCATCTGGTTGTTTGCATCATACTTATAGTTGTATTTCATATATTTAGTCAGCAGATTATTATCCATCTTATAGACAGTTTCCGCTACTTTCAATCCGTCAACTTCTTCTGCGTTGTAAATCAAGTTGTTATTCAGTTTAGCTGCAGAAAGTGTGGCATTTGCAATAAAAATTGTTACAATTACTAACAAGGTTTTGATAAGATTCATAGCTTTCATATATTTAATGTTTTAGGTTTAACTTACACTTTGTTTTTGATTACGGTGCAAATATAGATATTATTTCTATATGTTGTATGTTTTCAGCCTAAAAAATCACTATATCTTAGCAAAATGTTAGTTATTTAACTTTTGTTTGCGATTGTCCTTCCTTAGTGCGCCTCAAGCCAATTTTTACCCCAACCGCAGTCTGCGAGCAAAGGAACTTTCATTTTGTAAGCGGCTTCCATTTCGGATATCACAATTTGTTGCACTTTCTCTTTTTCTTCTCTCAGGACGCTGAAATTCAGTTCGTCGTGTACCTGTAATATCATTTTCGACTTTAGACCTTCTTCCATGAAACGTTTGTATATTCTGGCCATAGCTACCTTTATTATGTCGGCCGCACTACCCTGAATAGGAGCATTTATCGCGTTTCGTTCGGCATAACCTCGTACTACCGCATTTCTTGAGTTTATGTCAGGAAGATATCTTTTGCGCTTGAATATTGTTTCAATGTATCCTTTGTCTCTTGCGACCTTTATGCTTTCGTCCATATATGCCTTTACTTTAGGATAATTTTCAAAATATCCGTCAATAAGCTCTTTGGCTTCTTTTCTATCTACATTTAGCCTTTCTGCAAGTCCGAACACAGATATACCGTATATAATACCGAAGTTTGCGGTCTTGGCCTTACTTCTTTGCTCTCTTGTCACCTGGCTGATGTCTGTCTTATATATTTTTGCTGCTGTAGCCGCATGAATATCCTGCTCTTCCCTGAAAGCTTCTATCATATTCTCGTCCCCGCTGAGGTGCGCCATTATTCTAAGTTCTATCTGGGAATAGTCGGCAGAGAAAAATTCGCAGCCATCGTCAGGTATAAAAGCTTTTCTTATCTCTTTCCCGTCTTCGTTCCTTATAGGAATGTTCTGTAGATTAGGATTGCTCGAGCTTAGTCTTCCTGTGGCAGTTACTGTCTGATTGAAAGATGTATGTATTCTTCCTGTCTTTGGATTGATAAGTTCTGGCAAGGAATCAATATAAGTACTTAGCAGTTTCTTAAGACCGCGATAGTCGAGTATCTTTTCTACAATCTGATGTTTTCCTTTCAGACTCTCCAGTACTTCTTCGGAAGTGACGTACTGTCCTGTCTTTGTCTTTTTGGCTTTTTCTACAATCTTCAATCTATCGAACAATATTTCGCCCACCTGTTTTGGCGACGAAACGTTGAATTCCATTCCTGCAAGTTGGTAAATCTCTTCTTCGATTTCGCGCATTCTTACAGTAAAATGCTTAGAGGTTTCTTTCAAGGCATCGGTGTCTATTCTCACTCCGTTTCTTTCCATATATGCAAGAACAGGAACCAAAGGCATTTCTATTTCTTCAAACAGTTCCTTTACGTTGTTTGTCTCGAGTTCCTTTTCAAGGATATTTTTCAGTTTGAGGGTGACGTCGGCGTCTTCGCATGCATATTTATATATATCGGTAGGAGAGAGGTCGCGCATGTTACGCTGGTTCTTACCTTTCGCGCCAATCAGTTCTTCTATCTTGATTGTATCATATTTCAGATAGACTTCGGCAAGATAGTCCATTCCATGATGGAGTTCCGGTTGAAGTACATAATGTGCAATCATGGTATCGAATAATTTTCCTTTTATAGTCACACCATAATTTGCAAGAACAATCATGTCGTATTTGATGTTCTGACCTACCTTGATGGCTTTTTCATCCTCAAACAGCGGTTTGAACATATTAACAATTTTTTGTGCTTCTTCTCTGTTTGGTGGTACTGGAACGTAAAAAGCCTTGTTTTCTTCGTAACTGAAGCTCATTCCTACCAATTCAGCTGCCATTGGCTCAGTTCCGGTAGTCTCTGTGTCCAGACTGAAAATATCCTTTGTAAGGATTATTCTTAAAAAATCGTTGATTTTGTCCTCATTATCAAGAAGTTGATAGTCGTAGGATAGGTCTTCAAGCCTTCTGAGACTTGAATTTTTCTGTTCTTCCGTATTGTCGTCGGCAAAAAATCCAAAGAGATCGCCTTGAAAGGCATCATTTGCCGGAACTGTTTTTACCGGAGCTTTCTTTTCGTTCTTGAATACCCTGTCAAGCAAAGTCCGGAACTCCAGTTCTTCGAAAATGCTTCTTAGTTTTTCTTCGTCGGGAGTTTCTCTCTTCAACTGCTCCATGTCAAGTTCGATTGGAACGTCCGTCTTAATGGTTGCAAGGAATTTGGAGAATCTTATTTTCTCGATGTTTGATTCCACTTTTGTTTTTACAGCCCCAGTAAGTTGGCTGGTGTTTTCGAGAAGATTCTCAATACTTCCAAATTGTGATATAAGTTTCTGTGCAGTTTTTTCTCCCACACCAGGACAGCCCGGGATATTGTCCGACGAGTCGCCCATGAGTCCGAGCATGTCTATTACCTGAGCTGGAGATTCTATATTGAATTTGGCCTTAACTTCATTTACTCCCATTACGTCGAATTCCTTGTCGCCGTATTTAGGCCTGTACATAAACACGTTTTCGCTAACGAGCTGACCATAGTCCTTGTCGGGAGTCATCATGTAAGTCTTGATTCCTCTTTTCCCGGCTTCTGTTGCGAGCGTTCCTATCACGTCGTCTGCCTCGAATCCCGGAACTTCAAGGATAGGTATTCTATATGCTCTGATAATATCCTTGATGATAGGCACAGACAGTTTTATCGCTTCAGGAGTCTCTTCTCGCTGAGCTTTATATTCTTTGTAAGCCTCGTGTCTGAAAGTAGGGCCTGAAGGATCGAAGGCTACGCCAATGTGGGTAGGAGCTTCTTTTTTCAATACATCCTCGAGAGTGTTTACAAAACCGAGTATAGCAGATGTGTTAAAGCCTTTTGAGTTAATTCTCGGGCTTTTGATTAATGCGTAGTATGCACGGTAGATTAATGCGTAAGCATCGAGTAGAAAAAGTTTATCCATTTAGTGTGAATTAATAATGAAATTTCATGTAAAAGTACAAAAAAATACCATATTCCCCTTTTTATTATTACTTTTGTACGCTAATTTATTCCCGATGGACACAGTAGATATTATAAAACAACCTATTATACATGAATTAGAAGCTTTCAGAGAGCTGTTCGTCTCGTCATTGAAGAGTGATAATCCACTTCTCGACAATGTTTTGTCATATATCAAGAAAAGAAGCGGCAAGATGATGAGACCTATTTTGGTCATGCTCATAGCCAAAGCGTATGGTACAATAGATGATTCAGTGAGACATGTAGCTCTATCGCTTGAACTGCTCCATACAGCAAGTTTGGTTCACGATGACGTGGTGGATGAAAGTACTGAGCGAAGGGGCCAGCAATCTGTCAATGCTGTTTATAATAATAAGTTATCTGTATTGGTTGGCGACTATATCCTGGCTACATGTCTTAAGCATGCGTCGATGACAGGAAATATCAAACTGGTGGAACTTGTCTCTAATCTTGGCCAGGATCTTTCATTAGGCGAAGTTATACAGTTGGCCAATCTGTCTAATAAACAATTCTCTGAAGATGATTATTTCAATGTCATTCGCAGGAAGACTGCGGCTTTATTTACTGCGGCTGCAGAGTGTGGCGCTGTTGCTGTAGGAGCTTCGGAAAAGGACGTGAAGAGTGCTGCCACTTTTGGTGAGATGCTGGGTATTGCTTTTCAGATAAAGGATGATATTTTTGATTACTTTGATGATAATACAATAGGGAAGCCTACAGGCAATGATATGGTTGAGGGTAAACTGACGCTTCCTGCAATATATGTACTGAACAAAATGAATGATAAATCACTGAATGAACTTGCGTTGCGTATTAGAGCTATGGAGGCAACAAAAGATGAGATAAATTCATTTGTTGAGACTGTAAAAAAAGAGGGTGGGATAGAGTATGCTGAAAAGATAATGCATGATTATCGAAATAAGGCACTTGCCATTTTACCTGAATATATTTCTCAGGATATACGGTCGTCACTTACAGCTTATATTGATTATGTGATAGACCGAAATAAATAATATAATGATAATTATACCATAAAAAATATAGGACGAAAACTAACATTCGTCCTATATTTTTTATGGTATTTTGAGATTGAAAAAAACTTGCCCAAATTTAAGTCAAAACTTGCCCGTGTTTAAGTTTGAATTTGCCCGTGTTTTATTTGGACTAAATAAAAGGATTTTTTTTAACAAAATATTCCCTTTTAAGTTGATTAGAATAGCTTTATTTCTTCTCCCAGGATGTCTGATAAAATTAGGTTTGCCAGACGACTTGTCCCGATACGGAAGAGTCCTTCTTTAAACCATTCTTCGCCAAGAACCTCTTTTGCTATTGTATAATATTTCAAGGCATCTTCCACAGTATTGATTCCGCCAGCAGCTTTAAAACCAATCTTTATTCCTGTTTCAAGGAAGTATTCCTTAATAGCCTTACACATTACAAACGCGGCTTCCGGTGTCGCTCCGATGTTTTCCTTTCCTGTAGATGTCTTGATGAAATCTGCTCCGGCATACATAGCCAAAATGGCTGCTTTCTTTATATTTGAAGCACTTCCCAATACGCCTGTCTCAAGAATTACTTTCAGAGTTTTGTCGCCGCAGACAGCCTTAAGCTCTTCAATCTCGTCGCTCAGGCTTTCATAGTCTCCGTTCAGGAATTTACCAACCGGTAATACGATATCTATTTCATCGGCTCCTGCATGTATTGCCATGGCTGTTTCCGCAACTTTAACTTCGGTGAAAGTCTGTGATGAAGGGAATCCTCCGGATACGCATGCAATCTTTACATCGTCTGCCTCAAGTCCGTCGTTAACAATCTCTGCCATGTTAGGATAAACACAGATAGCAGCTACGTTTTTCATGTCCGGATATTTATCGGCAAACTCATTCACCTTTTCTGTTAGCTTAAGTATGCTTTCCTCACTGTCTGTACATTTAAGGCTTGTAAGGTCGATGCTGCCGAATAAAAATTTCTTTACATCTTTTGTATTATTCTCGTGTAAGTGCTTATTCAGGATGTTCTCAGTGGCGTAACTGATTTCATCGTCCTTCAGGGCTGTATTGTACTTGCTCAATGCCTCTGTGTATTTATCACTTGTAGGCATTTCATGCTCATGCTCGTGGTCATGTTCCTGTTCAAAATCGTAGATGTTTTCTTCGTTGTAACTCATAAGCATTATAGTTTTGGATTGTTTTTATGTCTGTCTTTATCTCTTGAAGTTTTCTTTTCGATGTTCTTTCTGAATGCTTCCGTAAGGTTCACGCCTGTCTGGTTAGCCAGGCAGAGCAGTACCCAGAGTACATCCGCCATCTCGTCTGCCGGGTCCTGGTTCTCTCCTTCCTTGAACGATTGGTCGCCGTATTTTCTTGACATTACTCTTGCCAGTTCTCCCACTTCTTCAGTCAGGACTGCCATGTTTGTCAGTTCGCTGAAGTATCTTACACCGTATTCTTTTATCCAGTTATCAACTGTTTTCTGGGCTTCATCAAGTGTCATAACTTATTCCTTATTCTTTGAATCTATCAATATTGTTACAGGTCCGTTGTTAAGCAACTCTACTTTCATATCCGCGCCGAATTCGCCTGTTCCGACTTCCTTTCCAAGTGCTTTACTCACTTCGTTGCAGAAGTATTCGTAGAGTGGGATAGCGGTTTCATGTCCGGCGGCTCTTATGTATGACGGTCTGTTTCCTTTCTTTGTAGAAGCCATCAATGTGAACTGGCTAACGATGAGAATCTCGCCGTTCACATCCATTATGGATTTGTTCATCACTCCGTTCTCATCGTCGAACACTCTCAGCCCGATAACCTTTTTGCACAGCCAGTCGGCATCCTCTTTTGTGTCGGCTTCCTCAATTCCGACCAATATCATGAAACCCTCTTTGATTGCCGATTTGCATACTCCGTTTATGGTTACAGATGCGTGGCTAACCCTCTGTATAACTAATCTCATATTATGATAAATTATTCCTTGTTTAATTCTTCTTTTACAGCCTTTGCAGAGGCTTCTCCAACGACGTTGGACAGTTCTTCAATGCTTGCTTCTTTTATCCGTTTCACGCTCTTGAATGCTTTCAGAAGCGCTGTTTTCTTTTTCTCTCCGATTCCTTTTATATTATCCAGCGCTGATGCAATCTGACTCTTGCTTCTCTTGTCGCGGTGGAAGGTAATTGCAAACCTGTGGACTTCATCCTGTATGTTCTCAAGCAGATGGAATAGGGGAGTTCCCTGTTTTATTCCTATCGTTTGTGGCGGAAATCCTGCAAGCACTTCCGATGTTCTGTGGCGGTTGTCTTTAGCCAGTCCTACGATTGGAATGCTGAGGTGAAGTTCATCTTCTATAACCTGCCTTACTACCTCCATCTGCCCCTTACCGCCATCAGTCAGTATTACGTCAGGAAGTTCACCCTGTTCGTCAATGATACGCGTATATCTTCTTCTTACAACCTCCTGCATTGAGGCATAATCGTCCGGGCCTTCTACGGTTTTTATGATGTATTTCCTGTAGTCCTTCTTGCTCGGTTTTGCCTTTTTGAAGACAACACACGCCGCTACGGCATCCGAGCCCTGAATGTTCGAGTTGTCGAAACATTCTATGTGGACAGGCATCTTGTCGAGGTGAAGTTGTTCCTGTATTTCTTTCATCAGTCTCACACTCCTCTGTTCAGGATTGAGTTTTTCAGCCTGTTTCAGGCGATCCACTTTGTACTGTTTTACATTCAGTATAGACAGTTCAAGAAGATGCTTTTTGTCTCCTCTTTGAGGTATGGTAAATGTTACTCCGTTCATCTCCATGTCGAGCTCAAAAGGTACTATTATCTCCTTCGATTCGCTATGATATCTTTCTCTCATTTCTACAATACCAAGTTGGAGCAACTCCTCTTTAGTTTCGTTCATTCGTACTTTATATTCGAACGTGAAAGCCTGGTTTATGCATCCGTTCGTGATATGCAGATAGTTTATGTATGCTACGCCTTCGTCCGTTTCTATTGAGAATACATCAATATTATGCAACACCGAACTTACTACCTCGCTCTTCGACCTGTAGCTTTCCACCAGGTCATATTTGAGCTTTATTTTTTGTGCCTCCTCGAATTTAAGTTCACTTGCCAATTTCTGCATTTCATCCATCAGCATATCGCTTATTACGCGTGTATTGCCTTTCAAGATTTCCTTTATTTCCGCTATCTGATTCATGTATTCCTCATGACTCTGTAGTCCGATACATGGACCTTTGCAGTTCTTGATGTGATATTCCAGACAGACCTTGAACTTTCCTTGTGATATGTTTTCCGGAGTAAGCGCAAGATGACACGTCCTCAGATTATAGAGTTTCTTTATGAGTTCCAGAACAGCCATCATTGACGGAACATGACTGTATGGTCCGAAGTAAGTACCTTCTTTCCTGTCTATCTTTCTTGTCTTGAATACACGTGGAAAATATTCGTTGCTGATGCAGATAGAAGGATAGCTCTTGTCGTCCTTAAGCAGGACATTGTATCTTGGTTTGTATTTCTTAATCAGATTATTTTCCAGCAATAATGCGTCTTCTTCGGTATTGACTACGATGTATCTGATGTCGGCAATCTTTGTCACGAGTATTCTTGTTTTTGCTGATTGATGTTCTTTTGCAAAATATGAATAAACTCGTCTTTTCAGATTCTTGGCTTTGCCAACATATATGATTGTACCTTCCGAATTCAGATACTGATATATCCCCGGACTGTCCGGCAGGTTCAGAACGATGCCTCTCAGATAATCGCTTGTTTTAAGTTCTTCTTTCGAATCCATTATTGCCGTGAGTGTATTTATAATTCGAGTATGGTCTTCACCTCTACATCTGCAGGGAATGCTTGCCTTCCGTTTAGTCCCTTCAGTTCGATAACGAAGTTGATATATGTCTGTTTTGCTCCAGCCTTCTTGACCAGTCTGTGTGTGGCAGCCATAGTTCCACCTGTAGCAAGAAGGTCATCGTGAAGCAGTACCACGTCGTCTTCGCTTATTGCATCTTTATGAAGTTGGATAGTGTCGGTACCATATTCCTTAGCGTAAGTTTCTTCTATTACCTCTGCAGGAAGTTTTCCAGGCTTGCGTGCCATGATGAAGCCTGCGCCTAATCTTTCTGCGAGCGCACCGCCTAATATGAATCCTCTTGATTCGATGCCTACCACCTTTGTGATACCTTTGTCTTTATAAAGTTCGTATAGCTCGTCTATCAGGCCGCTTAGGCATTCGCTGTTTTTAAATAGGGTAGTTACGTCGTAGAACAGGATTCCCGGCTTTGGGAAGTCTGGTATCTCGCGGAGATTCTTTCTTAAGATTTCTTTGTTCATATATTAGTTCTTTTATTTATTCTTTCCTTAAAGTTTTACGTTAAGTTATATGCTTACTTTAGGGCCTATTCCTTTATTTTCAATATCTTATGGGCGTTCCTTAAACAAATTGTTTCACGTGAAACATAGCTTTTATCGTCCCATTAGCACCAGCAATACGTTGATGTCGCTTGGGGATATACCCGGTATTCGGCTTGCCTGTGCCAGAGTCTCAGGGTCTATCTTCTTTAGCTTCTGTCTTGCTTCCGTTGACAGTGACTGGAGAGTGTCGTAGTCGAACTTGCCTTTTATCTTGATAGACTCCAGGCGGTGTATCTTATCAGCTATCATTCTCTCACGGTCTATGTATCCCTTATACTTGATTTGAACTTCGGCAGCCTCTATAATCTCTTCCTTGCGGTCTTCTATTCTGTCAAGTACAGCTTTGAATGCAGGCACAAGAGGAGCGATATTTTCTATCGTAATCTGCGGACGGCTTATCAGGTCGATAAGCTTGCATCCGTGCGCCAGTCTTGCTGTGCCTAATGCTTCCAGACCATCGTTAATCTTGTCTGCCTTGATAGAGTAGGTCTTCGTGAATTCCACTATCTTCTCTATCTCTTCGCGCTTTTTGCAGAGGATGTCGTATCTGTCATGTTTTGCAAGTCCGAGTTTGTATGCCCTTTCTGTAAGTCTGAAGTCGGCATCATCCTGTCTCAGCAGAATTCTGTATTCGGCTCTTGAGGTAAACATACGGTAAGGCTCATCCACACCTTTTGTCACAAGGTCGTCTATCAGTACGCCGATATAAGCTTCGTCTCTTCCCAATACGAAAGGCTCTCCGCCATGACAGTTGATATGAGCGTTTATACCAGCGATGATACCCTGACCTCCGGCTTCTTCATAACCTGTAGTACCGTTCACCTGACCTGCAAAGAACAGGTTCTTGACTATTTTAGATTCAAGAGTGTGCTTGAGCTGGGTAGGGTCGAAGTAGTCGTATTCTATTGCATATCCGGAGCGGTAAAGCACTACATCCTTGAAACAAGGAATCTTCTTAAGAGCCTCAAGCTGGATGTCCATAGGTAGGGAAGAGGAGAACCCGTTGAGGTAAAGTTCTTGTGTTGTCTCTCCTTCCGGCTCCAGGAAAAGCTGATGCTGTGGTTTGTCCGGGAATGTTACGATTTTCGTTTCTATACTCGGGCAGTAGCGCGGACCGATACTTTGGATTTGTCCGTTGTAAAGAGGGGAGTCCGCCAGTCCACTCCTCAGTGTGGCATGTACTTCTTCGTTGGTAAAACATGTCCAGCACTGGAGCTGTTTAAGCTGTCTTGGCTCGCTGATAAAAGAGAATCTGTGGAAATCATTCTCGCCGTCCTGTGGCTCCATCAAATCGAAATGTACGCTTCTTGCGTCTATTCTCACCGGTGTACCCGTTTTCATTCTTCCGGATGTTATGCCATGTCTTGTTATAGACTCTGTAAGATGATAAGAAGCTGGTTCAGCGCAACGTCCTCCGGCAAGCATTTTGCGTCCTATATGCATAAGTCCGTTGAGGAAAGTTCCTGCTGTGAGAACAATACATTTGGCATAGAATGTCACACCCCAGCAAGTTGTCAGACCTTTTACTTCCCCGTTCTCGATTATAAGTTCTTCCACAGTGTCCTGCCATATATGCAGGTTAGGAATGTTCTCGAGAATTTCTCTCCAGGCCCAAATGAATTTGCCTCTGTCGCACTGAGCGCGAGGGCTCCACATGGCAGGACCTTTGGAGCGGTTCAGCATACGGAACTGTATGGCGGTCTTGTCAGTCACCAGTCCCATGTATCCGCCCAATGCGTCAATTTCTCTTACTATCTGTCCTTTTGCAATACCACCTACTGCAGGGTTGCAACTCATCTGTGCAATCTTGTTCATGTCCATTGTTATCAGACATGTTTTCGAACCAAGATTGGCTGCCGCAGCAGCTGCTTCACATCCTGCATGACCGGCACCGATTACAATAACGTCGTACTTAAATTCCATTGAATAATGATGTTTATTATCGGGTGCAAAATTAGTGAAAATAATCGTTGTTTTTCCCCCTTGCAAATATCATTTAACAAAGTAGGGCGAGAATTTCTCGCCCTACCACTTTTCAGTCTAATTATTTCATTTCCTTAAGCATATCCAGTGCCTTGTTTTCTGCCGCTTCCATTATCTCTCTTTCTCCCGGTCCCTTGTCGTTTATTCCGCACAGGTGCAGGATTCCGTGGATAATCACTCGGTGCAGTTCCGTATCGTATTCCGCCCCGAACTGTTCGGCATTTGTCCTTACGGTGTCAAGGCTTATGAACAAATCGCCTGAGATACGTTTGCCTTCACAGTAGTCGAAGGTGATGATATCTGTATAATAGTCATGTTGCAGATACTGTCTGTTCACCTCAAGAATCTTTTCGTCCGAACAGAATATGTAGGCGATTTCTCCCACGCGCAGACCGTATGAAGCGGCTACCGCTTTTATCCATTCTGTGGTTTCTCTCTTTTTTATGTCGGGCATTTCAACCCCGTCTGTCTGATAAGTAATCATATGTTAGTTTTTAAGTTTGTCAGTTTTTAAGTTTAATTTCTTTGACCTTTGGTTGTTAGTTTTTAAGCATCAACCAACTTAAAAACTAAAGAACTTAAGATCTTAATACTATCCGAAGAAAAGATAACAGATAAATATGGCTGATATTATACCTGCCAGGTCAGCCAATAGTCCGCAAGGAACGGCATGTCTTGTCTTGCTTATTCCTACACTTCCGAAGTAAACGGCGAGGATATAGAATGTAGTGTCGGTCGATCCCTGAAAGATACATGCCATACGTCCTACGAAAGAATCGGCTCCGTATGTTGTCATTGCATCAACCATCAGTCCGCGTGCCCCGCTTCCGCTCAACGGTTTCATTATGGCTGTAGGCAGTGCCGCTACAAACTCGCTGTCTATTCCGCACCATCCCACCGCGGCTGCCACTCCGTTGATTATATAGTCCATACTTCCCGAAGCGCGGAATACTCCTATCGCTACAAGTATCGCGACCAGATATGGTATTATCCTTACGGCTGTGGTAAATCCTTCTTTTGCACCGTCAACAAACGCATCGTAAACATTTACTTTCTTACGTATTCCTGCAAGTATAAAGCCGATAATAATCAGAAACAGGAATACATTGGCGGTTGTAGTGGAATATATATCTATCATTTCTTTTGAGAGAGTTGTAAAGAAATATATTATTCCTGCAATGAACAGGCTGGCACCGCCTAAAAACAGAAGGATAGTTCTGTTCAGAAGATTGATTTTCTGATAAACGCTTACGGCGATAATTCCTGCCAATGTTGAAAAGAACGTAGCAAGCAGTATCGGGACGAATACATCTGTAGGCTGTGCGGCTCCCAGTTGCGCTCTGTAAACCATTATGCTTATCGGAATGATTGTAAGTCCCGATGTGTTCAGCACCAGAAACATTATCATCGGATTGCTGGCAGTGTCCTTCTTTGTATTCAGTTCCTGAAGTCCTTCCATGGCTTTCAGTCCTAACGGAGTTGCGGCATTGTCCAGTCCCAGCATATTGGCTGCAAGGTTCATGAATATACTTCCTGTCACAGGATGTCCCTTTGGAATATCGGGAAACAGTTTCGAGAACAAGGGGCTCAGAACTCTTGAGAACATATTGATTACTCCTCCAAGTTCCCCTATTTTCATAATTCCGAGCCACAATGACAGCACTCCTGTAAGTCCAAGTGAAATATCGAACGCTGTCTTAGCCGAGTCGAAAGTTGAATTGATGATAGTCGGAAAAACGCTTGTATCGCCAAGAAACACAAGCCTTATTGTTGCCACGATGAATGCGATAAGGAAAAACGCTATCCAGATGTAGTTCAATACCATAAATAGTCTATCGTTTTTTGGTTATAAATCAGTTAGAAAAATCTTTTACAAAAATAAGTATTTTAATCAGAAAAAGATAATTTTGCAGTTACATATTAGTTGACAAGGCTTCAGTTACAAGGGAACAAGGCTCCCATCCAGACGGCAAACCTCGTCAACTTGTAACTTACAAACTCAAAACTCTCAAACTCATGTTCAAATTTAAATATTTCCGTTGGACTATACTTCTGCTGTTATTTCTGTTTGTAATTCTTTCGTCGCTGAATGTCGGTGTCGCAGAGTTTTATTCACGGAGTATTTATCCGTCATTGTCATACGTGCTTTCAGCAATATCATCCGTTGTGCCGTTTTCGCTTGATGAAATAGGTATATTTCTGATGATATTGTCAGTTGTAGTATTTCCGTTCGTATGGCGGATACGCAGGAAACAGAAATGGAGAACTATTCTATTTCGTGAGGTAGAAATCCTTTTGTGGATATACGTGTGGTTTTATATCGGTTGGGGAATAAACTATTATCGTGAGAGTTTTTTCACAAGAGCCGGTGTTACGCCTGCCAAATACGATGAACAGCGTTTTAAAGACTTTCTGAATTCATATACCGACAGTCTGAACAATTACTATTGTGATATTGATACAATCATTGCCGGGCATGTTCATGATGAAATAAAATCGTCTTATAGAAAAGTATCGGATGTTTACGGCCTCACCACACCCCGTTCGTTTCAGCATCCAAAGAAATTGCTCTTCAATTCCATTTACTCAGGTTCGGGAGTCCTCGGGTTTATGGGACCATTCTTTGCCGAGTCGCATATCAATATGCAGATTACTCCGTTGGAGTATCCTTTCACATACGCACATGAACTTTCACATCTTTTCGGAATAAGTAGTGAGGCTGAAGCAAATTTCTGGGCATATCAGACTTGTCTCATTTCTTCTGATGCAGAGATTAAATACAGTGGTTATTTCGGACTCTTTCCATACGTGCTGATGAATGCGCGAGGTCTGTTGAATGAAGAAGATTATAAAAACTGGATTTCCAGTGTCCGTCCGGAAGTTATAAACCAGTATCAGGAAAAACGTAAGCATTGGTCTTCTATTTACAGTCCGATGCTTGGCGAAATTCAGTCGGCTATGTATGAACTTTATCTGAAGGGAAACAGAATTTCGTCCGGACAGAAAAATTATGCCGAGGTAATTGGGCTTTTGCTATCCCTATCGGAAGAAGGCGTAAAAAAGGCCTGCTGAGAATTAAAAAATACGTGTCTCCCACCGTGACGTTCGTGATTTTTTAATTCTCGCAAGCCTGTTAATAGCGCTGAAGTATTTGTTTTTATTACATTATGCTATTAAAAGCGTTGTAATAAAGCGCTTGATGTTACATAAGTGTAATATATGTTTGTGTGTGGCTTTCTTTTTGATATTATCTGCTGTGAGTATTTAATTATAAATCTGGAGAAAGCTCCTGATTTAGCCTTCCAGTTGCCCTTAAATATTCGGTCTCATAAATTTTATACTGCGTTTGAGCTTCTATAAGATTACTTTTCGCCTGCTTCCATTGAGACTGGGCGTCGAGCAGGTCAGTAAGTAGTGCCATCGAAACATTATATTTGTTATTGGTTACTCTCAAATTCTCTTCTGCCTGTTTCAGTCCGGTCTCTGCAGTCTTGATGAGCTGGTAGCCATCGTAAACATTTTTCAACGCGCTTTGCGCTTCCAGATTCATCAGTCGTGAATTTTTATTGAATTCCAGTTCAGCATTCTTGAAATCAAGTTTTGCTTTTTTCACTTTCTTCAGATTTGCACCCCATTGGAATATAGGAATCTTTACAGATAGCATCACAGCTCCTATCCCATCGCGGAATTCCTGTGAATATGGTACCATTGTTCCGTTGCCTGCGTCAACCATACTGTTCAGTTTAATATTGCCATAGTAGGCATATCCGGCAACCAGTCCTACTGTTGGCAGCATGTCTGCCCTTGACATTTGTATTTGCTTTTGTGTAGCATCCATTTGATGTTTGAGCAGATTGAGTTCCGGACGTCCGTTAATATCGGCAGCAAGCAGCCCCGGTTCTTTAACGCATATTGTTGTGTCTGTAAGCTCAAGCTTTGTCTGCGCGTCAACACCTGTTATCCTGCATAGTGACATGCGGCATAGATCTTCTCCGTTCCTCGCCTTTTGCATCTGGTACAGTATGTCGCTCCTGCTTGCCTCAATCCTGAGTAATTCATTCTCTGTGGCAAGGCCGGCATCTACCGCTGTTTTTACTTGAGTGTAAAGTGAGTCCATCTGTTCTTTATAACTGTCCAGCATTTTCACTTTCTGTCTTACGGCTATTAATGTCCAGTAAGCATTGTCAGCTTCTACCAGGACATCCATCATTGTCATTCTTTTCTGTTCCGCGGCAATAGACTCTCCCAGTTTTGACAGTTTCTTTCCTGTAAGTATCTTACCTCCCGCATACAGTGGTTGTGTCAGGGTTATTCCTGCCATATACATTCCTCGTATTCTGAGGTCCATACCCATCATGTCAATATCCGGGAAGACGTATGTTCCAGTAGCTGAAGCATCAAACTTTGGAAGGAAAGCTGTATTTGCTATTTTTCTGTCCAGGCGAGACTGCTCGTATTTATGTTCTGCCTGCTTTAGTGATTCGCTTTGTGTTAAAGCCATATCACGACACGAAGCCAGACTTAGCTTTATACTCTCCTGTGCTTTTATGCTTATATCCTGGATAAATATAAAAGCCGTTGTTGTAAATAATATTTGAAAAAATCTGTATCTCATTTTTATAAAGATTGATGTATGTAATTAAGCTTTCTTGATATTGAAAAGTACCGTATATAAGACAGGCAATAATATCAATGTGATAATAGTTCCAACAGCCAGTCCTCCCATTATGGTTATAGCCATTGAACTGTACATCGGGTCCGTGACGAGAGGTATCATACCCACAATAGTGGTGAGCGATGCCATAAGTACAGGTCGTACCCTGGAAACGGTAGCTTCAACTACAGCCGTATATGGAAGCTTCTTTTCTTCCGTCTGCAGTCTGTTTATCTCGTCCACCAGTACGATTGCGTTTTTCACCATCATACCTATCAATCCCAACATTCCTATGATTGCCATAAATGTCATTGGCTGGTTTGTTGCCAACAGCGATGGCACTATGCCGCAGAATACGAACGGGAAGCATATCAGAATGAGTATAACCTTTTTCCAGTTGTTGAATAGCAACAGAAGTATTGCAAGAATTATAAAAATGGTAAGAGGTACATACTTCAAAAGGTTTGCTATGGCATCGCCTTGCAACTCTCCTTCGCCTACCCATCTCATGGTATATCCTGCCGGCAATTCGATCGCTTCTATGTCTTTTTTTATCGATTCCACCACTTTTGCCGGAGTCGCTTCATTAATTTCTGTATTCGGATCACATTCCGCTTCAATGACTCTTTGACCGTTCAGACGCATAACCACATCTTCGTCCCATTCCATAGTGATGCTTTCCGCTACCCTGCTAAGAGGTGTTGAACGGAAAATCTTGTCTTGAAGTTCGCTCATGCCTTTTCCTCCGGCAATGGCTGAGTTGAGTTCATCATTTGAAAGATGCAGGTTCATCATGCTCCATACAGGAATATCGTTCAGGTCGCTTATGCGGCTTCCGTCTTCGTTTCTGACCAGCATGTTTACAATTATAGTCCTGTCCTGTTCGTTTATTACTCCTACAGGCATTCCGTCTGTAGCAGCCATAAGGGCGTTGGCTATGTCGCTCCTTCCCACACCTGAACGCAGTGCGTCCTGTTGTAAATATTTCGTGACGTAAGATTTTCCGTAAGGTTTCCAGTTGTTTTGTACTGAATAAGGATCAACATATTCGCATTTCCTCATTATATCTTCCGCCTTGCTGCTCAATTTTTTCAAGACAGCCGGATCCGGACCGGCGAATTCCACCTCAACCGTATGCGATGTAGATATAGAGAAATTATATTTCCTGCAGCGTATGTATGCGTCAGGATATTTCTCCCTCAAAATACGTCTTACTTCCGGTATTTGTTTCATTACGGTATTATAGTCCTTGCAGTCTATAATCAGTTCACCGTAACAATCACCGCCGGACGTCATAGGTCTTACAAGGCAGTAATGTGCCGGTGCGCTTCCCTGGCTGACAGCTATTCTTTCTATGTCTGGACGTTCTGATAACAGATTACTCATGTCCAGAAGTTTGTCGCGTACAACATTCGGACTGGTGGCAGAAGGGAAAAAGCATTCTACTACATATTGTTTATAATCGAAATCAGGGAAGAACATGTTTTTTACTTTCCCCATTCCTAAAACACATACAACCAGTATTGTGACTGCTATACCTATAGTTGTTTTCTTATGTCCTATCAGTTGTGATATGGCGTTACGTACAAACTTATGTATCGGTGAATTCATTACAGTATTTGTGGTATCACCAACTGTATGTTCCCTGACGGGAAGCCACGTCTTGGCACATACCGGAACCTGTACGAGGGCCAAAATCCAACTTGCCAGAAGGCTGACACATAATACAAGGAACAAGTCGCCTGCATATTCTCCCGCAGAGTCCGGCGAAAGGTAAACACACAAGAATGTGGAAGCAGCTATGACAGTAGCTCCAAGTAGCGGCATGGCTGTGTTGTTCCCTATCCTGTACAGGTAGTTCTTTGGTGACAGTCCGCGCTTCTTGTCTATAAGGATACCGTCCATTATCACTACAGCATTGTCCACAAGCATACCCATAGCTACTATGAATGCTCCCAATGATATTCGTTGTAGTGTGGTTCCGCATACTAATAATATAGGGAAAGATACTGCAACAGTAAGTATAAGACCAAAACCTATAATCAGACCGCTACGGAATCCCATGGTGAATATCAGTACCAATATTACTATGGCTACTGATTCTACAAGATTCCACATGAATGATGATATGGCATCTTCTACCTTGTCAGGCTGGAAAAATATCTTCTCTGTATTCATTCCGGCAGGAATGCTTCTCATAATTTCACTGAGACGTTTATCCACTGCCTTACCTACATCGGGCACTATGGCTGACGATTCCATCGCGATACAGATTGCAAGCGCTGGCTTGCCGTTGACGAAGAAACCGTTCCTTTGAGGCTCAGAGTATGTCTTTTCAATTTTTGCTATGTCTCCCAATCTTATCGTCTTGCCGTCTATAGTCTGTATCAGAAGATTCTTTATGTCGTTTTCATCCTTGCTTTCGGAGTCCACATAAATAGGAATAAGTTCGTTTCCGCCTTTATATTTCCCGGCATTTACTGTCTTGAAAGCACCTTGCAGAGTGGACATTATCTGTGTAGGTATTACCCCGTTCCTGGAAATCTGTTCTTTTGACAAAGTTATGTTTATAACCTCATCACGGTTACCTGCAATGTTTATTCTTTTTACTCCTTTTACACTTGACAGCTCACGTTTTATCAGTTTGGCGTATTTGTACATTTCAGGATAATCATATCCGTCGGCAGTAAATGCGTAAAAAATGCCATAGACGTCCATCATGTCGTCTATAACTATCGGGTCATAACATCCTTGAGGGAGTCTGGAAGAAGCATCGTTTACCTTGCGGCGCATCAGGTCGAAGTGCTGTTCAAGGTCTTTTGTAAGGACTGTCATCTGGAATTCTACGGTAAACATAGCCATTCCGTTCCGGCATTCTGTCTTTATCTTGTTTACGTTTGGAAGAGCTCGTAATTCTTCTTCCATCATGAGTGCCACTTTGAGTTCAACCTCGTGTGCACTTGCTCCCGGATATGGCACTATCACCATTGCCTGCTTGGCAGAGACCGCAGGGTCCTCAAGTTTTGGCATCTGTATGAATGACAGTATTCCGGCAATTATTATAGCTGTTACGAACGACCAGAATAGCATTGGTCGTTTCATAAAGTATTCTGTAATTCTTGTCATATCAGTCCTCCGACATTACTCTTTTCCGGTTCTTCTATTACTGTTACCTTTTCTCCCTCCAGCAATGAGTTCACTCCTGCACGTACAATCCTTTCTGAGCCGTCCAGACCGTTGCTGACAGTTACTTTCTCTCCTGAGAAGTTGCTGTCAATGGTTATGATTCTTTTTTCTATCGTTGAATCTTCTTTCAGGACCCATACGCAAGAGTTGCCATCGCTCTTGAATACTGAACATAGCGGTATATTAAAGTTTCCGGTACTATCAGTATTCTCATTTACAGTCAAACATACCTCTATGTTCATGCCCGGTGTAATTCGTTTTTTCGGGTCTTCTTTAAATTTCAGACATAGTTGGTATAACTGGTTCCCGTCTGCTTTTGGTGATATGCTTATGAAATCCATAGGATATGTTTGTGATTCTTTTTCTGACGAAACTCTGCAGTCATAACTTATCACGTTATTGATGACTTTTAATGTGCTTGAAGGTAAATCGGTATTGACTTCCAGGTGCGAGACGTCAAGGAATGTAAACAATGGCGTTCCAGCATCAACCATTTCTGCCGGTGAGAAGTTTACTGACTGTATGTATCCGTCGGTTGGTGAGTATAGCTTTGTATATTCAAGCTTGTTTTTGTTTACTTGAAGTTGAATTCCAAGTTGTTTCAGCCCGGCATTAGCTTTTTCGTAATCATTTGCCGATACGCTTTTCTGTTCAAACAGCTTTCTTGTTCTTGCCACTTCATCTTTCAACTGGTCGTATTGGATTTGTAGAGCATCAACGCCTAATTTATAATCTGCATCGTCAAGCTCTGCAAGAAGCTCACCTTTCCTTACATGATCCCCTTCCTTTACGTGTATGTATTTTATCTGTCCGGCAGTTTTAAATCCTAAGCTGATTTCGTGTGCTTCACGGACTATTCCTGAATAACTTTTTGTAACAGTTTTACACGATGGTGAGGGACATGTTACTTCAACACTATGAACAGGTAAAGAGCTCTTTTGCGTTTTGCCGCATGAGCATAATATACATATTAATAATGTAGATGTACATACTAAATTCTTTTTTTTCATACTTAATATGTTTTTATGTTTATAATATACTCTTTTTATTGTGCAAAATTGCCGATTTATTTATTCCCTCATGTTATCAAAAAGGATGGCAAATTGGTCAAAAGGATTGATAAATGGTGCATAATCATTTAATTTGTATATATTTGTTCTTCAAAAGGTATAATATGATTTGTTATGAAAAACGATAATATTTTTTTGAACTTGAATCTCAGTGATTTGTCTGCATTGCCTGATGCCATTCACATTGACAATAAGTTCATACTTATTGATAATTTTGATGATACGGAAAATGATGAGAACACTAAAGGATTGTCGTTTGCCAATTATCCTATGAAATTATCTTTTACAATAGTTATACTTATTGTTTCAGGAGGAATAAAAGTCAAGATTAATCTGGAAGATTTTGAGGCGGGTGCGGGTGATGCCATTACCGTATTCAAAGGGAATATAGGTGAATTCTGCAGCCTGTTGCCAAATACTCGTATTGCAGTTATTGCCTTTTCTGATGAATTTTTCAATGTGATGAAGCATATTGGTACTGCCATTTCCATACAGCAGCAGATTTATACAAACCCGGTGTCGCACATTGAAAAGGGATTCTTTGAAGATTCGCTTGACATATATAAAAAAATGAAATCAAAATTGTCCGAAGTTGATAATATATTTCGCGAAGGAGCTCTTCAGGGTTATACTCAGGTTTTGATGTTCAATGCCTACAATTATTTTACCAAAATGAAGAATAATGTGAATAGCTCTTCTGAATATAACAGGAACCAGGGAATCTATTCCCGTTTTATTCAGGCTGTTCAGAAGAATTACGTCCAAGAACGAAGTATAACGTATTATGCGGATTTGTTATGTATTTCGCCAAAATATCTTTCGCAGGTAATAAAGAATGTTACGGGAAGACTTGCCGGTGAGTGGATTTCCGATTATGTAATACTTGAAGCAAAAGCATTGCTGAAAAGTAATAAATATACGGTACAGGAGGTGTGTGATATGCTTAATTTTGCCAATCAGTCTTTCTTTGGAAAGTATTTTAAGAGGAAAACAGGTATGTCTCCAAAGGCTTATATGAAGAGTTAAAAATAACGGACAGAATTGTTTTTACGCAATCCTGTCCGTTTCATTATTTTCTGTTCTGTATATGTTATGGCATAAATGCATCCATTATTTCTGTTGGTTTGCCATCCTCTGTAAATGCGCCGAGACGGTATTTGTTAGGTTTGCATTCAGGTTCCCAATAGAATACACCTTTGCAAATGCCATCAGTGCTTTCAATACATTTTGTGATTAACAGTCTCAGCAGTTTGTAACCTTTATTCAGTGTTTCCTTGTTGGCTAAGTTGCCATTATCGTCCGCACATTCCATTCCGGTTTCTACTATCATCACATCACAATTATATCTCTCGTTTACGAGTCTTATATTCTCAATACAATCGTTTATGGTCTTTTCCGGAGTATATTCCGGTTTTTCCATCATTGTCCAGTAAGGATAGATAGACATTCCTATCATATCCCATTTGCCACCGTTTGCCTTCAGTTCATCGAAGAACCAGCGATACAGTTCTTTGTCGTATCCATTGTCAAGATGCACAATAACTGTAGAACCCGGAAAAACTGATTTTACTGCGTCATATCCAGAGTTAATAAGCTCTGCCAGGTTTTTCCAGTTCATTCTGAATTTTACAGCAGTTGATTTGCTTCCAGACTCTTTTACATCACATTCGCGGATATCATATGAAGCACCGCTTGTTTTCGGATTCTCATCCCAAAGCATACCCGGACGTATCTCATTGCCAACCTGTATCCATTTAGGAGTGATTCCTTCTGCTTTCAATGCTTCAAGAACTTCTTTAGTATGGTCTGCCATTGCTGTCTTCAGTTTGTTAAAGCTGAGATTTTTCCATGCTGCAGGCTTATGCTGTTGTCCCGGGTCTGCCCACCAATCACTGTAATGGAAATCTACCATCAGTTCCATTCCGTTTGCTTTGGCACGGCGTGCCAGTTTAAGCATATCTTCCTTGCTGCTCCAACCTTCTTTAGGATTAACCCATACACGAAGACGGATAGCATTAAGACCAAGTTCTTTCATCAGTGAGGTACATTCCTTTTTTTCTCCTTTTTTATTATAGAACTTGTGTCCTTGCGATTCCATTTCTGTGACCCAGCTGATGTCTGCACCCTTATAGAAAGGCTCATAATCTTCTTTTTCTGTCGAATATTCCGTTACAGGTATTTCAAACTCTCCTGTCTTCAATCCCTTGGCCGACGCGCGAAGACGAATCTTTCCAGGTTTCTCTCCTGCTTGTAGTATCACTGTCAGCATTCCGTTGAATGCATGCATCTCCGGTTTGTGGAACAAGTCAAGGCATGTAGGGTCACCATTGGCTGAGGCTCTGTACTTTCCGGCACCATCAACACGTAAGTTAACCAGACGTCCGTCTGTAGGACAGAGATTGCCGCCCTTGTCTTCAATGCGAAGAGTTACATAAGCCAAATCTTTACCATCGGCTTTAAGACTTGTGTAGTCTGAAACAAGTTTTATACGGTAAGGTTTTCCTGCGGTATGTATGGATTTTTCAGCGGCTTTACTACCGTCGCTGTTGTAAGCTATTACTTTTAGTTCTCCCGGCTGATATTTCACATTATGCCACATCAGACGATAACGGTTCACTACTGTAGAGTCGTTCTTTGTTCTTATTCCCTGGCTTACTCCGTTTACGAACAGTTCAGCCGAAGGATAGTTGGTATATACAAACACAGGTATATCCTTTCCTTCATATCCTTCCCAGTTCCAATGTGGCAATATATGGAGAGTTTCAACGTCTTTGTTCCATACACTTCTGTAAAGATAGTATCTGTCTTTAGGTATAGATGCAAGGTCTATTATACCGAACATTGAGCTATGGTTAGGCCATGCATCGGTGTCATATGGGCTTGGTTCGCCAAGATAGTCGAATCCGGTCCATACGAACTGTCCTATAGTCCATTCATGGTCTTCTGCAAGTGCGAAATCTATATCAGGAATGTTTGACCATGAACAGTATTCCAGGTCGTATGAAGAAGACTGGTGGTCATCGTATTTGGCGTCTGCTTTACTTTCAACTGGGAACTTATACACTCCACGTGAGCTTACGGTTGAAGATGTCTCAGAGCCTAAAACTATGTTTTGAGGCAGTCTTTCATAAGCTTCTTCGTAGCGGTGTGCACGATAGTTGAATCCCGGGATATCAAGCATAGCTGCAAATCCATTGTTCAGTACACAGCTCACCTGGTCCATACCGCATGTAACAGGGCGTGTAGGGTCTTCCCTATGACAAATATCCTGCAGGAATTTTGCTACTTTATAACCCTCAGGACTACACTGTGTAGGCACTTCATTACCGATACTCCACATCACGACACATGCATTGTTACGATACTGTCTGAGCATGTTTACCATATCTTTTTCAGCCCATTCGTTGAAGAAACGATGATAGCCGTTGTCGCATTTTGCTATATCCCATTCATCAAAAGGCTCAATCATCATCATAAAGCCCATTTCATCGCATAGCTTTACAAGTTCCGGAGCAGGCATATTGTGCGCAGTTCTGATAGCATCGCATCCCATGTCTTTCAGCAACTTCAACTGATGACGTAGAGCAGATACATTTACAGCTGCTCCAAGCGGACCTAAGTCATGGTGATTGCATACTCCCTGAAACTTACGGTGTTTTCCGTTAAGGAAGAAACCCTTGTCGGCTATATACTCTATTGTTCGTATTCCAAATGTTGTGGAGTATGTGTCCTGCAGAGTTCCGTCTGCGTAAATCTCTGAAACAGCTTTGTAAAGATTAGGTTCTTCAGGTGACCATAACAATGGATTGTTCACAACAAAATTCTGTGTGAACGGCTGTCCGTGATTTATAAATCCCTGGTTGTTCTTGATGGCAACAACCTTGCCTTCAGGGGAATATATTCTGGTGATTACTGTCAGTTTCTTTTTATCAGCATTTTTAATCTCTGTGCGAAGATTTACAGAAGCGTAATCCTTTCCTACATGAGGGGTAGTAATCTGTGTACCCCATACCGGAACATGTATCTTTTCTGTAGTTATTACATGCACATTTCTGTAAAGTCCGGCACCCGGATACCATCTTGAAGACTGAGGCCTGTTTTCAAGGCGTACGGCAAGGATGTTGTTTTTACCATCCTTGTTAATAAGGCTTGTAACGTCGCAGTGGAATGAGTTATATCCCAAAGGCCAGAAACATGCTTCCTGTCCGTTGACATATACACGAGCCTCACTCATTGCTCCATCGAATACGAGTGTAGTCTGTTTGTCATTGTCAACATTGAATGTGGTCCTATACCATCCCACACCTACATATGGCAGTCCTCCTGTACGTCCGGTTTTTACAGAAGCCTGTGTCTCAAAGTTCTGAGTGATAGCCACATTCTGCAAGTCATTGTTTCTGTCGAACGGACCGAATATAGCCCAGTCATGAGGAACTGTTACATTTTCCCATTTGCTGTCATTATAGTCAGATTCCTCAGCTCCGGAAGCCTCACCTTTAAAGAATTTCCATCCCTTTTCAAGGGTTTGAATGTTTCTTTGGGCATTTGCGTTGCCTGAGAATACAGGTACAAGAAAAAGTAATGCTGTTATTAATTTAGTCAGTTTCATTAAGTAAAAAGTTTATTATATTCAATAAGGTGTAAATAAAAAAGAAATAGATGATAAATGCCTTGTCGTTTTCTATAAATATAAGCTGTGTTTTTATATATATAACTTGTATTTATAAAAACATAAGTTGTGTTTATATATATACAGTCTGTATTTATAGAATATGTGCGTGCGGAATAAGTTTCTTTTCCGTTAGTAATGAAGATTTAAACAGCGCTTAAACACTGTTTAAACGCTGTTTAAATTTGTATTTGAATCTGATACCTATTGCATTATCTCTTGAAAGCGTTGAGTGAGTTCGTAGGATAGCCTTCATCATTGAACATACCTTTTTGGTATCCTTCCCATCCGGCATAGCATTGTGGTTCCCATGCGAACACTCCCATGCATCCTTCAACTGCTTTAGCTTTCGTGATAAAATCTGTATAGAATGCTTCTGCTTCTTCGTAGTTCCATGGAATACCTATTTCACACATCATTACTTTAGTGTTGTATTTGCTTATTAGTGCTTGCATATTGGCTATGCAGTCATCATTCATCTTTTTCCAATCTTTTTTAGCCTCATTATCTCCATCCGGTTCCGGATAAAGTGACATTCCAATAATATCCCACTTAGCGCCATTTTCTTTTAATCCATCGAAAATCCAGTTATATCTGTTGGGATTATTACCTTCATCAATATGTATAATAACTTGTGCGTCTGGATATATTTCTTTTACAGCATTATATCCGCTTTTTACAAGTTCTGCAAAGTTTGCTGTATTTCCGTTTGATGCTTTTCCATCGTTCCAAAGCATACCAGTACGTGTTTCATTTCCAACTTGTACCCATTCTACATCAATTCCTTTATCTTTAAGTGCAGATAATACGTCTTTTGTATGTTCTGATACCGCATTTTTAAGTTCGTCAAAACTATAATTTTGCCATGCTGCCGGCTTTGTCTGATTTCCCGGATCAGCCCACGTATCACTATAGTGGAAGTCAATCATCAGTCTGTATCCTAGATTATGAGCTCTCCATGCTTTGATGATTACATCTTCTTTTGAGCACCATCCTTCTTCAGGGTCAACCCAGACACGCAGTCTTATGGCATTCATTCCGAGTTCACGAAGCAGTTCCATACATTCACGTTCTCTACCTTTTGAATCGTAGAATTTTCTGCCTGATGCCTCCATTTCTGTAAGCCAGCTTACGTCTGCTCCTCTTGCAAATCCGGTCATGTCATACCCATCTGTAGGATCATCTGTTCCTTCTGTTTCAGGGAATGTAGGTTTTTCATCATTGTTACATGATGTTGTCATGGCTCCGCATACTATTGCAAACGCCATGAATAAGTATTTAAGTTTTTTCATGATTTTATTCAGTTTATTCGGTTATTTCTTTATAACTCCATGTCATTGTATTTAAATCTACTGTTATTGAAATATTCAGTGTAACATTCCAATCATAACCATAAATCCAAAGGGCACCGGCACCTATAGATAATTCTTGTCCGTTAGGGTTGCTTTCACTCCATGTACTTCCGTATAAGGAATATGTGCTTTCATCTACGAATATGAAATCGAAATTATATAATCCATTGAATATACCTTTATAAACTCCTACTGACTCTTTGGATAATGTTATTATTTTTTCAGTGATGGTAGAGTTTGTCTTATCATACTTGTACATGGTTATTTCTTCTGGAAAATCTTCTTGATTATCTGTATAGCTCCATGTTCCTTCACTTAAATTTACTGTAATGGTTACGTTTACCGTATTACCGCCATTAAACCACATATCCCATTTATCTTCAGATGATGAGAGTTTAGTGTTGTCGTTGGGGGCACAACCATACCATACGGAGTTTGTTCTATCAATAATCTGGAAATCAAGTTTATCACCTGAATATGTACCAGTATAGATACCTTTGTCTTTATTTACCAGATTTAATGTCGTTAGAGCTACTTCACTGCCATCATCATTGTAATGTACTACATCAAGAGTCTGAGAATACGATGACGGTATGTCTGTTCCTCCAGCTTCAACATATACTTTTCTGTCGTTTGGATTTATTAAATCCAGTTTTATAGTACATTCTCCAGCCTCTGGTATTGTTACAGAAATATTTCCTGCGTTGTCAGCAAGTACAAGATTATTGTTTTCATTTGCAAATGCAACGTTTACAGGAATGCCTGCGCCGTCGTTTGTTCCGGTCTCTACATTCCATTGATCACCGTTTCCGGAGATTGTAATGGTCTTTTCTCCTGCCTCAGTAGCGGTGAATGATGCTATCCATAAATTGTTTTCCTTGTCCAAAGTCAGGTTGATAGGGTTTTCACCTAGTCCTGATATAGCTAGAGAAGATATATAAAGTGCATCCCAAGTAGCTTCCTTTGTATTGACATTTACGTAGTAGCAACCAGTACTTCCCGGGAACCACATATTTTGTCTGTTGTTTCCTGCGTCACTTGTTATGTGGAAAGCTCCTTCATCACCAGCTGTTCCCCACATCAATCCGTTTCCTTCCTTAAGGAAGTAATGATACCATCCGTATGGAGTAAACATGAAACCACTGTATATTCCATTAGCCTCTGGAGAATATAAGATTACACCTGTTTCTCCCAGGTTAGCATTGTCATTGTTAGACTCAACAACTATTCCCGTGTTCATATCTATAACATACGGTGTAATAGCAACTCTTACCACATTACTATAGGCATAAGGTATGTTTTCGCCTGTTGTGCTTCCGAGGCGGAAGAATACATTATTCGCTTCACCGACCTTTGCTCCAAGTTCGTTTACAATAGAGTTAAGTTCACCACCATTGTAAGCTATAGAGTTAGATGTAGTTTCATTTTTGTAAACCTGTCCGGAGAAATCCTCTGACAGTGAAATCTCCATATAGTTTTTTGCTTTTGCAGCTGTTCCTACAGTTGTGTCGCTTATCTGTACATCCTGTCCTTTCCACGCAAACGATAGAACAATTTTTTGTGACATTTCAGATGTTAGAACGACATTGTCTGTAGTAGCTATGAGTTCACCTGAACCTAAACTTTGGAGATAAATTTTGTCTCCATCCTTCTCGCAAGATATTAATGCAAAGATTGATGCGAGGGTTATAAATATTTTATTTAAAGTTTTCATGTAATTGAGTTTTTAAGTTTTTGAGTTTTTAAGTTTATTGGGTTAAGTATCTATAAACTGATAAACTTACCTACTTATAAACTAATACTAATACTCTTCATTTTTCAGATTTGGATTGGCTGTCAGTTCTGCCGATGGAATAGGATAGTAATTGTATTTACTGTCAACAGAAGTGCCGTTACTTGATCCTCCTTTGAACTCCCACATATATTCTGCAGTAGTAAAGCGGTTGAAACGTATAAGGTCTGTACGTCTGCTGCATTCCCAGTAAAGCTCACGGGCACGTTCATCAAGGAAGAACTGGAAATTATTTTCTTTAAGGTCTGTTTCTGTTACGTCCTGACTGTTATTGCCGAAAGCGCGTCCTCTCAATTCGTTTACATATCCCACTGCAATAGCTATATTTCCATTTCCTCCACGTGCAGTTGCTTCAGCATACATCAGATACACATCTGCTAATCTGAATAATGGATAGTCTGTATTTACCCCTCCTATATCTGTATTTGAGGCTGCTTCTCCATTGTCGTTCAGATTTGTCCATTTTTCAACAAGCCATCCGGTTGAAGCATCTTCCAGAGAGGTTACTTCTTGTGTCTGTCCGTCTGTGTAGAAACATCCTCTGCTGTCACCCTCTTCAAATAGGTCTGAAACAGCCTGACATATTCTCATTGACCCCCATCCTTTAGTCACTCCATAATCAGCAGGTTTCTGTGTAGCTGATGTTTGGCTTATAGCCCCGCATACCATATATGTTGATGAACCCCAAGAAATGGTGGTATTTGCATCAACAGGAAGAGTAAAAATTATTTCGTTTGTACGCAGATGGTTGTCTGCATTGAAAAGTTTTTTGTAGTCAGATTCAAGTGAATATCCCTGTCCTATTGCGCTTTGGCATGCAGCTACACATTCGTCGTATCTTGTATCTCCAATATAAGTTTGAGCATTTAGATATAGCTTCGCAAGCAGTGTATATGCAGCACCTTTTGAAGCACGTCCGTAAGGACATTCGTCTTTGCTCAGAAGGTCATTTTCTATCGCTTTAAGTTCAGACTCGATGTATCCGAACATATCCTTTGCCATATAGCGTGGAGGAATATAGCTTCCGACAGGATCGTTTTCTGTTACGAAAGGAATATTTCTGAACAAATCCATTGCGTGATAATAGAAAAGGGCACGCATAAAACGTGCTTCTGCACGATAATGAACTATTTCGCTGCGTTCGCTTTCTGAAAAACCACTTATTTTCTCGTCTGTCGCATTACGCAGAAATTCGTTACATAACGCGATATTATAATATATACGGTAATACATGTCGGCGACCCAAGGATTGTTGGCGTCCCATGAAAGGTTGCTTATATCAGTCAGATTATCACCACTGAGCCAAGTATATGCCACTTCATCTGTTCCTACTTCCTGAAGATTGAAATAGCAACGTATGTAGTCTTGTCCGTAATTGCTGGAGAGGTCCAGATTTCCATCTTTACCTTGTCCGGTTGTTACCATTGATACATATATTTTTCCCAATACGCTTTTATAGTTTTGCAGGTTGGTATATACACTTTCCGATGTAATATCTTCATGTGGATACTGGTCAAGGTCGCCTATACAAGATGTCGCAAACATTGCGGCTGTACACACTGACAATATGTAGATATATTTTTTCATGATTCTGTATTTTTATAATTAGAAATTAAGACCGATGTTTAAAGAGAATGTTCTTGGACGAGGATAGAACGTATTGTCCATTCCGTTTGGAACTTCCGGATCTACTCCGCTGTATTTTGTTATGCAGAATACGTTCTGTATCATTGCGCTTACATTCAGATTGCATGTATTGAATATCTTTCCGAAATTGTATCCCAAAGTAAGGTTGTCCATTTTCAGGAATGATGCATTCTCTACATAATAATCTGACAAATGCTGGCGTGTCTGGAAACCTGTTTCAAGATAACTTGCCGACAGGTTGTTGAGCTGTGCTGCGTTGTAGCTCATAGTTTCCATAGCTCCTGTGTTCATTGCCATTCCGTTATATACATAGTTGCCTATGTTTGCTCTAAAACTCATACCTAGGCTCCAGTTTTTCCAATTGAGCGATGTACTTAATCCCATAATATAGTCAGGGGCAGGAGAGTGATAACGGTATAAGTCGTCTGAGTTTATCACACCGTCCTTGTTAAGGTCGGCATATGCACCTTCGATAGGCTTTCCGGTCTTTTCATCGTAAAGCTGCTTGTAGACGTAGAACATGTAAGGTTCATATCCTTCAGTAAGTGTCTGGAACTGGTAACCGTCTATTGAAGGACCTACAGGAGTATTTGTCACTTCTCCTCCTTCTACGATAGAAAGATTTTTAACCTTCATTTTCTGCCATGTCATATTGAAACTGATATCCCAGCTGAGATCCTTTGTCTTTATAGGAGTGGCATTCAGTGAGAATTCAATACCCTGGCTGTCAACATTACCTACGTTTGTAGTGATAGTCTTGTCGAATGTAGAACCAGCAGCTGCCGGAACAGTGGCAATAAGGTCTTTTGTCTGACGGGTATAATAATCGAAACTACCTGTGATACGGTCTTCAAGGAATCCGAAATCGAAACCATAGTTCCATGAAGTTGTAGTTTCCCATTTCAAGTCTGACACATATGCTTCAGGACGATAGGTATAGATGTATTCATTACCCATGATGGCTTGAGCACCATCCTGGCTCTGTGTATATATAGGCAGATAATTGTAGTTTCCTATACCGTCCTGCTGTCCTGTTACACCATAGCTGGCACGCAGTTTCAATGTACTGAGTACATTCTGGTTTTTCATGAATTCTTCTTCAGAAATTCTCCATCCCAAAGCTACAGAAGGGAATGTACCCCATCTCTGTTCTTTGGCAAAACGTGAAGTGGCATCACGGCGCACAGTAGCTGTGAGCATGTATTTTGAGCCGAATGAATAATTCAAACGTCCATAGTATGACAGAAGTACGTGTCTCTCGTCTGTAGCTTTATATGATGTCTGTATTTCACCTGCCGCGTTCATGCTTGCCGAAGCCGGATTTACGGATTTCCAGTACTGATAGTCATAACCTATTGTCGCATCGAAACTGCTGTTCAGTGACTCTACCATCTTGTTGTAGTTGGCATAGATTGTAAGAAGTCTGTTCTCATTTTTTTGAGGGCCGTATGGATAGTAGTAACCGCCTGTAGTATAATATTGGGCAGCTTCAGGATTTACATAGTCTGAACCTTCGCCTTGTGCATAGTCGTAACCTAATGTAGCATGGAGTTTCAATTCCGGAAGGAAATGCATACGATAGTCAACATCGAAGTTACCGATGAAACGTATAACCTTACTGTGCGCATCGCGCTGTTCCAATAAGCCTAGAGGATTCAATACGCCACCTGTTACAGGTTTTCCATCGCTTGCAAGTCCTTCGGTATATCCTCCGAATGCGTCATTTCCTGAATAAACCGGTATGGTAGGATTCATTGTAGAGGCTCCCCATATTGCACTTGTATTTGCAAACTGGTTTTTATTCATTGAAGCCTTTGCGTTGATGTTGAATTTCAGATGGTCGTCAAAGAATGACGGTGACAATGACAAGCTGCCTGTTACCCTGTTTGCGTTGTCGGTCTTGAGCAGACCGTCCTGATTGTAATATCCTACAGAAACACGTATTGGAAGATTAGGAAGCACCTTACCTGATAGGCTAAGGTTATTATCAGTGCCAAAGGCATTGTGATAAATATAGTCGTTCCAGTCAGTTCTTTCAGTACCTAACAATGCCTGTTGTGCTGCCGAGCCCTGGGTCTTTACTACATTCACAAATTCATCGTAGCTAAGCATATCAGCCATGCGCGTGCGTGTCTGTATTGAGTTAGTTGTACTGAATGTTACTTTCAATTTGTCCGAAGCACCTTTCTTGGTCGTTATAATGATAACACCGTTTGATGCACGAGAACCGTAGATTGCCGTAGAAGAAGCATCCTTAAGGATTGTCATGCTCTCGATGTCGTTTGGATTGATGAGGCTTAGGAAATTACCGTCGTTACCGCTGATACCTCCCTGTTCCAAAGGTACACCATCGAGTACGATAAGCGGGTCGTTGCTGGCATTAAGTGAAGCACCTCCACGTACACGTATTGTGCTACCTGCAGTTGGCGAACCACTGTTTGACATAATCTGTACACCGGAAATCTTACCGTTGATAAGCTGTTCTGGAGAACTTACCAGACCTGTGTTGAAGTCTTCGCTTGAAACGTTTGTTACCGAACCTGTAAGGTCGCTCTTCCTTTGAGTTCCATATCCGATAACAACTACATCGCTAAGCATTTGTGTGTCCGGTACAAGTTTTATGTTTATGGTATTCTGGTTGGAGTCCATAACCTGTGTATTATATCCAATATATGAAAACTGGATATTGCTTCCTTTGGGAACTTCAAGTGTGAATTTTCCGTCGAAGTCTGTAATTGTACCGATTGTTGTGCCTACCGCAAGGACACTTGCCCCTATAAGCGGTTCGTTGTTTTCGTCTAAAACTGTACCTGTGATAATTACGTTTCCTGCTTGTTGCGCGAGGACTGCGAAAGTATTTCCGGTCCATATTACCGAGAGTAACAATACTTTCAGAAGAATTTTAATGTTGCCTTTCATATTACGTATTAATTTTTTGTTATCGCAAAAGTAAGGAACATGTTATTAGTTAAGGGAAAAATATTGGACATATGAAGACAGAAATAGGACAAAAAGCACAAATGTCCTATTTCTTGTCCTTTTTATTGCTTATGTTGTTTATTCTGTCTGTCCGTTACCGGCTGAGTATTGTTTTGGCGTTTTGCCGAATATACTTTGGAAACTTTTCGAGAAGTACGAAGGATTTGAATATCCTACCATGTACATAACTTCGGCCACAGAGAACTTCTTTTGCTGTAATAGCATTGCCGCTTTTTTCATCCTTATGGATTTTATATATTCCACTGGTGAAAAGCCTGTCAGTTGCTTTATTTTCCTGTATATTTGTTTGCTTCCTGTTCCTGACAGTTCGGAGAGGGCGTTTACGTTAAGATCGCTGTCGGCTATGTGGTCTTCTATTATTTTTGTTATGTTGATAAGGAACTTTTCATCGGCCGAGGCACTGTTTTCTACCTGTTTTGGTGAGCCTATTTTTTCTATTCTGGCCTGTGCCTCAAATGTCTCTTTCTTATGTATTAGCAACTCAACTTTTCCGGTCAGTATTTCAGCGTCGAAAGGCTTTTGTATGAATGCGTCTATTTGTAGCTTTATACTGTTTCTTATAGTCTCCGAGTCGTCTTTTGCTGAGAGCATGATTATAGGTATGGTGGCTGTTGGCATGTTTTTCTTCAATATTTTACACATCTCCAGCCCGTTCATTACCGGCATCATATAATCGGTTATAATAAGGTCTGGTTTGTTTGTGTTCAGTATTTCCAATGCCTGCTTTCCGTTTTGTGCATATATACATTTATATTTGTCGGATAATATATTTTTAATCAGATTGTAAACATCTTTGTTGTCATCCACTATCAGGATTGTTGGCAAATCTTGTTTGTCTGTTGCATCGTTTTCTTCGCATATTGTTTCATTGTCCGTATTTAATGCCTTGTCAATCGGGAATGTCAGCGAGAAAACCGTTTTCTCTTTGTTGGAGAATACATTTACCGTTCCATTGTGCAGTTCCGTATATGTTTTTACGAGATATAGTCCTATGCCTGTTCCTTCATAGTGTTTCTTTGTAGCCGACGACTGGAAGAATCTCTGGAAAATGTATGCCTGTTCGCTTTCAGGAATACCTATTCCGTTGTCTGAAACCTTTATATTAACTTCTCCTTTTTCGTCATTATAGATTATTCCTACAGATATTTCTCCTCCTGTTGGAGTATATTTCATGGCATTCGACAACAAGTTCCCTATTATCGATTCTAGTTTTATTACATCCATGTCAACAAACAGTTTATCCACATTCGCGGAAAAATTCCATATATGATTTCCTTCCGTTTCTGCGTCTTTCTGTTTTTCATATATCTCATGTATTGAAGATATAAGCTCTATTCTTGAGGTTATAAGTATATGCTCATTATCTTCCACCCTGTTCATTTCTATCAGTTTGTGGATTTTGGCGTTTAGGTTTACTGCATTCTTATAAACTAAGTTCAGCATTTCTTTCTGTTTCGGATCTTTTGTTTCCAGCAGCAGTTTGCTGACAGGTGTAACAATCATTCCTACCGGATTTTTCAGGTCATGCGAAAGGTTCGACATAAATCTTATCTTTTGTCGTGTCTGTTCCAGAATTTTCTTTTTCTCAAGTTTTTCAATGTGAAGCCTGTTTTTTACCACGAAGAAATTTATTATCCAGCATACCAGTCCTATTGCAAGCAATATATACAATACTTTAGCCTCTATTGACAGATATATAGGAGGCAATATTTTTATATTGGCTATTTTGTATTTGATATCGCTGTTTTCCATATGCTTTACATACAATTCAAAATTTCCGTAAGGCATATTGTTATATACAATTATGTTTGAATTGTTGTTTACGTAATGCCATTCCGAGTCAATTCCAGACATCATGTACATGAAACCGTTTCTTTGTGAAGTGTTGTACTGAAAGTCCGAGAACTCAAATTTAAGGTTATTCTCCTTATAGTTGAAAGTAAAATGTTGACTGGCTGTAATGCCTTTTGATATATGGTCATTGTTTACCGACAATGCTGTGAGGTATATCCTGCCGGCATTTCCTGTGTCGTTTATTATTTCTGGCTCGCAGTATCCTATACCGTCATAACTGCCCATATAGACTTTTCTGTTATCTTTATCATAATACAAGCTGCTGAATATTTTTCCGTTGATATTTATCTTTTTCACATCAAGCGTTTCCTTGTTTACATAAAACAGCCCTTTAGCGGATGAAATCCATATGTTACCGTCTATTTCTGCAAGATGAAGTACATTGTTTTCCTTCCACTCTGTTCCTGTTTTTGATATGATTCCGGAATTAGGGTCAATTCTGGAAATACTTTTGTTTGTGCTAATCCATATCATCCCTTTCGAGTCGCATATAAGGAATTCCGGGTATTCGTCATTCTCTGTACATACAGAATAATTATAAATTTTTCCGTTTTCGGAGTCTATTTTCTGTACTTCTTTTGTGTTATACATTACCACCCATGCATTACCTTTCTTGTCTGTTACGGTTTGTTTCACGAACATACTTTTCAGGCCGTTGGCTGTTGTATAGTTCTTGTCAGCTATACATATTCCGGAACTGCATTTACGCAATTTGTTTTTATTCACTACAAATATACCTCCAAGACAACTGCTAATCCATAGATTGTTGTCGTTGTCTTCTGAAATGTAATAAGCCCAGTTTGAGTTGTGTGTGTATGTGGAATCCATTATGGAATAGTGTATAAACTTGCCGAATTTGTCGTCATACCGTTCTATACTGCCGTCAGTAGCAATCCACAGGTCATTTGATTTATCCTCGAATATATGCCGTATTCTGTTGTGCGACAGTTCCGAGTTTTTCTCTCCAACTTTAAACCATCTGCTTTTCTCTATATTGTTTGTTCCTTCCGTCTGTAATAATCCGTCAGTACCTCCAAACCAGTATCTTCCCTTACTATCCTTAAGAATGGTATAAAACATATTACCGTCATTGGTATTGCTTAATTCCCAAACCGGAATGAATGTATATTTATTGCTATTGTCTGTATATGATATACCGTTATCTGTACCGAGCCAGATATTTTGTGCTTTGTCTGTAGTTATGCACCATATAATGTTGTTTGATATAGACTGGCTGTTCCTTGAGTCGTGGATATAGTGCTTTTGTGTCTGTCCATCGGAAGAATATACGTACAGTCCGTTGTCGGTACCTATCAGCAGGTTCTTTTCGGAATCGTAACTCAGAGATTTTATTGAATTTCCGGTAAAATACGGTATTAGTATTGTAGTTCCGTTATTAATGTCATGACGGAACAGATTTCCTTCTGTACCTATCCAGATTATTCCTTTTTCTTTATTTTCTAACAGAACGTTTACGAAGATGTTTTTCCATGTCCTGTCTGTTGGGATATTTATAGAAGTTATGTTGTTGGAGTTGTCTATTTTGCATAATCCGTTGTAAGTGCCTACATACATATTTCCGTCTGCGGCTTTTATTATGGAATATATGGTTTTATGTGGTAATTTGTCTGTAGGAAATTCATATGTCGTCTTTGTTTCTATGTTATAGCGGAACAGTCCGTCCAGGGTTCCTATCCATAGCTCATTTCCGGAGAGTGTGAAACATCTGATGTCTTTAATCTTCTCTTGTCTGTGGTCATAGTACGTCCCTTTGGGGGTATTGTATGAAAAAAGTCCGTTATCTGTTCCTATAAATATTGAGTCAGAATGTATAAGTCCACAATATATTCTGGTTTCATATTTTTCTTTTTCTGTATTATGCTGAAAGAATGAATATCCATCATAGCTGAAAAGTCCTTTATTTGTTCCTGCCCATATCATTCCCAAAGAATCCTGCATTATGCATCCAAAGACTGAGGCGTTTGTGTTTGTATGCATTCTGCTGAACTGCATGTATGACACAACTTGTCCTGAGAGTACAGAAAAATATGATATGAATAGGATTATTATGTATATGGTATTTTTCATTTAGTGTATGGATAGTATAGTTGTTTTATACAAAAATAGGGACTTTTCTTAAAAAACCATTTTAATGTATGTTCTTTTTTTATTTATAATCTCTCTTTTTTGCAGTTCGCCACTATATTCTGTACGTTTGCCACTATTCAAGGTAACGTCTGTTTTTCATCATTATATAATCATTAATTTTGTATCAGACAATTGAAAGTTGAACATCTAATTTTATACGATTATGAAAACAAGATTAATGACATTAGTAGTTATGATGGCTGTTTCAATAAGCAGCTTTAGTGTAATGGCACAGAACGCTCAAGATGTACCTGCACAAAGACGTGTAAAACAGAAACCTACACCTGAACAGATGATGGACAGACATGTTAAGATGATGGAGAAAAAACTTGTGATGGACGATGAGACTGCTGCAAAATTCACTCCATTATATAAGGAATATCTTCAGGCTATGAAGGATTGCCGTCCGGCAGAGTGCGTGAAAGCCAAAAAGGCAGAAATGACTGATGCCGAAATAGAACAGGCTATTCAGAACAGATTTGATGCCAGACAGAAAATGCTGGATGTACAGAAAAAATATTTCAAGAAGTTCAATGAATTGCTTAATGCAAAACAATTGGAGATGGTATTTCAACAGCCATGTATGGGTGGTAAAATGAAACCTGGAATGCAGAATCACAAGATGATGCGTCACGGCGACAGGCCAGGTTGCATGGAACGCCATGACTGCGGTAAATGTCCTATGCAGGATAAATAATTCCGCTGTTTAAATGTTTTAATTTAGTAGAACTTTTGTTTAAAACAAAATGCTTTGTCGTTCAAAATCGAATGACAAAGCATTTTTCTATATTTATGAGTTTTATTCTGATACAATAGTTACAACAGATCTTGCCGCTATACTTATGGTTTCGTTTTCCTTACAGCTTCCAATCGGTTTGAGCTTTTCATTCTCAGCATCCGAAGTTCTGTACATTTTCCATTTCTTTATTTTTTTATTCTCTATATCGAATGACATGTCTTTGTCTTTGTCAGAATAATTGATAATAACGATACTCCATTTACCGTTCTCATTTTTGTAGGCTGTAAGCATTAGTCCTGTAGGATCAGTGTCTCCTTCAGGAATAACCTCTCCGTTTTCATTCTTGGCAATGACTCCCATTCTTATGGCATTGGGTCTTATGAAACGGCTGTAATTGCCTAATGCCCACATTAATCTTGAGTCGGCAACTTCGCCGTCAGTGTTGTTCTCATTAGGATATTCTCTGATGAGTCCGTCTTTGTAGTCACCGCCAACAGCTCTCCACCACTGCCAGCTTTTTGCTCCTGCATAAACGATGTCGTGGTGAATGATTCTTGCTACATACAATGCTGTCTTCATCGTAAAGTCGTAGCCACCACCGCCACCAATCTCTTCATCATTACCCATTATACAAGTTTCTGTCTGCCAGAATTTGACGTTATATTTATCAAGAGTATCCTTCAGTTGTATTCTGAAGTTTCTCAGGTTATCTACAGGAGTATTTGTCCAGTAACTGTGTCCTACAATCATTCTTGGAACGTTTGGAGTGTCGCCCAGGTATGTCGCAGTACTGTCAGGATTGAAGAATGACTGTATATGATATCCTCTTTGCCAGTCGGTCATGTGAGTACCGAACATACATCTGTAGTCGGACGATTCGTTAACCAATATCTGTGTGTCAATATTCCTTTTGACAAACTCTTTGCTGATAAGTCTTACGGCACGTGCTATTTCCCTGTTTGTGGCAGGGCTCCCTTCCTGTTTTGGGCCTAACCAGTTCCAGTGTCCATCCGGCTCATTTACCGGACAAAGATAATTGAATTTTATTCCGTCATGTTTTTCCACTCCTTCTATAACGTCAGCGAGGAATACTGCAAAGTCGTCGTAACATTCATCTTTCAGGTTAAATGTTCCGCCTCGTCCGGTATTGGTTGCAAGACCGTTCTTTGTGAAATATACAGGAGGTGAATTTAGAAAAGCAAGAAATCTGTTTACACCTCTTTCCTTAGCCAGTTTGAGGAAATTTCTCTGTCCTTGTTGTTTGTTCCAGTTGTACGATCCGTCTGCGTTTCTGAAACATTCGGTTCTCGTTCCCCAGTTAATCTGGCTGTCGTCACCTTGTTCAGCACTTCCTGCACCTACATTGAATCTCCATAGGCTAAGCCCAATTCCTTTAGGTTGCCCGTTTTCATCGTTCTCGGTGCTGAAAAGCCAGTCGGCAACCTGTTCCTGTTTTTCCTTCGACCATAATCCTATTCTAAACATGCTCCATGCATCCGAAGCGCTGAAGTATTCCATTTGTTGCTTTGGATTTGAAGTCTGGATTATGTAGGATGTCTTCTCCTTTGCCCCAACGCAAAGTGAAGATACAGACATAATAGTTAATAAAAGCAGTTCTTTTTTCATTGTAAATGTTTTAAGAATTTTGTTCCTTTTACAAATTTATGCATTACATTATAAATATGTGTATATGTTTTAGTCAAATAGGTGACACAAATAAGTCTAAAAGTTACAATCTGTATTGTATTACATTTCATGATTGTTTATATGTGTCATTATGAATGATTTGGTATCTTTCTTTGACTGTTTTTAGTATATATTTTTATTTATATATATTATATATTTGCAAACATGAATTAATTTTTATCTAATAAACATGAGGACAATATTTTTATCAATCATTACCATTTTGGCCGGTTTTTCAAGTTTGATGGCCAATGTTTTGGAGAAGATAACTGAAAAGGATTTTGCCGGTTATCTTTTTGTGTATTTTACAGGTAATGATATCAAGGAAGAGGCCATACGTTATGCTGTAAGTTATGATGGCTATAACTACTATTCTTTAAATGGTAACAATCCTGTTATCTCTTCAGCAGAGATAAGTTCTACAGGTGGTGTACGTGACCCGCATATACTTCGCGGTCATGATGGGAAAACATTCTATATGGTTGTAACAGACATGGTTTCTGCCAAAGGTTGGGATTCTAACAGGGCTATGATTCTTTTGAAGTCTGATAATCTTGTAAATTGGAAACATACTGTAATAAACATCCAGCAGAGATATAAAGGTCATGAAGATTTGAAACGTGTGTGGGCTCCGCAGACAATTTATGACGAAGAAGCCGGAAAGTATATGATTTATTGGTCTATGCAGCATGGCAGTGGTCCTGACATTATATATTATGCATACGCTAATGATGATTTTAATGATTTGTTAGGCGAACCGAAGCCTTTGTTCATTCCTGAAAACAAGACATCATGTATTGATGGAGATATAGTGTATAAAGACGGAACTTATTATCTGTTTTATAAGACGGAGGGACATGGTAACGGTATCAAAGTAGCGACAACCAAGTCTCTTACTTCTGGCGTATGGGAAGAAAAGCCTGACTACAAGCAGCAGACTAAGGATGCTGTAGAAGGTTCGTGTACTTTTAAACTGATAGGTCAGGATAAGTATATATTGATGTATGACGTATATATGCGCGGAAAATATCAGTTTACTGAAACAACTGACTTCGAGAACTTTAAGGTTGTAGATCAGGATATCAGTATGGATTTCCATCCTCGTCATGGAACTGTAATGCCCGTTACACGTGAAGAAATGAAGCGTTTGTTTGATAAATGGGGAAAACCTGCCGGATTGGGCGAACTTTCTTTGAATCCTGTACTCCCTGGTTTTCATGCAGATCCTGAGATAATGTATTCAAATAAGACGGGCAAGTATTATATATATTCTACAACTGACGGACAGCCTGGTTGGGGAGGATGGTATTTTACAGCCTATTCTTCTGATAATCTGGAAGAGTGGAAATATGAAGGCGTTATACTCGACTTGAAATCCGATCAGGTTCAGTGGGCCGACGGAAATGCATGGGCTCCATGTATTGAGGAAGTAAAGGTTAAAGACGGATATAAATATTATTTCTATTATAGTGGAAACCCTAAAAACGGTGGTGGAAAGGAAATCGGAGTCGCAATAGCGGATAATCCTACGGGACCGTTTAAGGATCTCGGAAAATCAATCATCTCTGAATCTCCTGTCGGAGGCGGTCAGCAGATAGATGTTGACGTTTTTACAGATCCTGTTTCAGGTAAATCATACATATATTGGGGTAATGGCTATATGGCTGGTACCGAACTTAAGAGGGTTATGGTTTCATTGAAAAAGAAATCAATCACTGTCATGACTCCTGAAGGCGGTACACTGCAGGATTACGCATATCGTGAAGCTCCATACGTGTTCTACAGAAACGGATTGTATTATTTCATGTGGTCTGTTGACGATACCGGTTCGGCTAATTATCACGTTGCTTATGGAACATCAGATTCACCATTGGGCAAGATTAAAGTTGCTGCCGACCCTATTGTCACAATCCAGAACCCTGAAAAAGAAATCTATGGTCCGGCACATAATTCAGTGATTTGCAAGCCTGGAACAGACGAATGGTATATTGTATATCATAGAATAAACAAATATTATATTGATGGTGAAAAAGCTCCAGGAATTCATCGTGAGGTTTGTATCGACAAGATGGAATTCAATGAAGACGGAACAATAAAGAGAGTTCAACTTAATTAAAGAAGTTAGAGAACTTACAGTAAGGTTGGACTTTATAAGTTAAGTTCCGAAGGTGAGTTTGTATGTCATTTAATATTCAGTCCTAAAGAATTTATTCATTATACCATATAAATCATAAATAAAATCTAAATGAAAAAACTACAGATTAAGGTTTTTACTGCGCTCTTTGCAGTGATGGCATTATTCTTGGCATCATGTAGCGGAACGCAGAAGGGTACTTTTGAGGTTGGAAAAGGTACTTTCTTGTTGAATGGTAAGCCTTTTGTCGTTAAGGCTGCCGAAGTTCATTATCCGCGAATTCCTCAACCATATTGGGAACAGCGTATTCTTTCTTGTAAGGCATTAGGTATGAATACATTATGCCTTTATGTATTCTGGAATCTTCACGAACAGCAGGAAGGACAGTTCGACTTTACCGGGAACAATGATTTGGCAGCTTTCTGCCGTCTTGCCCAGAAACATGGAATGTATGTGATTGTCCGTCCGGGACCGTACGTTTGCGCTGAATGGGAAATGGGAGGACTGCCTTGGTGGTTGCTGAAGAAAGAAGATGTACAGTTGCGTTCCCAGGACCCATATTATATGGAACGTGTGAAAATCTTTATGAACGAGGTAGGCAAACAGCTTGCTGATTTGCAAATTACACGTGGTGGCAACATCATAATGGTACAGGTCGAGAATGAATTCGGTTCTTACGGCATTGACAAACCATACGTGTCTGCAATACGTGATATAGTAAAAGAAGCCGGATTTACTGATGTTCCTCTGTTCCAGTGTGACTGGAGTTCAAACTTTACTAATAACGCCCTTGACGATCTGCTCTGGACAGTTAATTTCGGTACAGGAGCAAATATTGACGAACAGTTCAAAAAGTTGAAAGAATTGCGCCCTGAAACTCCGCTTATGTGTAGCGAGTTCTGGAGCGGATGGTTCGACCATTGGGGAAGAAAACACGAAACCCGTGATGCTGCGACAATGGTTAGCGGTATTAAAGACATGCTCGACAGAAACATTTCTTTCAGCCTTTACATGACTCACGGAGGTACTACATTCGGATGGTGGGGAGGTGCCAACAATCCTTCTTATTCCGCAATGTGTAGCTCATACGATTACGATGCCCCAATCAGTGAAGCCGGTTGGACAACTCCAAAGTATTTCCAGTTGCGTGACCTTCTTCAGAGATATTTGCCGGCTGGAGAAAAATTGCCTGAACCACCGGTGCCATTCCCTGTAATTGAAATCCATGCAATCACAGACTGGAGTGTAGCTCCTTTATTTGAAAATCTTCCTGAAGCTAAGGAAACAGAAGATATCAAACCTATGGAATACTTCGACCAGGGATGGGGTACAATCCTTTACAGCACAGTTCTTAAAGAGAATATTTCAGGAGTGCTTCACATAGACGAGGTTCATGACTGGGCACAGGTATTTGCTGACGGGAAGTTGCTGGGTCGCCTTGACCGCCGTAAAGGTGAATTCGAACTCAAGCTTCCTTCAACTCTTAAAAAAGGTACACGCCTTGATATACTTGTAGAGGCTATGGGACGTGTCAACTTCGACAAGTCTATTCACGACCGTAAGGGTATTACAAACAAGGTAGAAGTAATCTCAGGCAAAAAATCCACAGAATTGAAGGGATGGAACGTATATAACCTGCCTCCGTTCTATGAATTTGTAAGCGCAAAAGACTATAAGAAAGGCGAACCTGTGGATGGACCGGCTTATTATAGAGCTACATTCAATCTTGAAAAGACCGGCGATACATTCTTCAATATGAATACATGGGGTAAAGGTATGGTTTGGGTAAACGGACATGCTCTCGGACGTTTCTGGGAAATCGGTCCTCAACAAACTCTTTATATGCCAGGATGCTGGTTGAAAGAAGGTGAAAATGAAATTATAGTTCTTGATCTGAAAGGTCCTTCTGAAACTTCAATACCTGGATTGAAAGAACCAATTCTTGATATGTTGAGAGAAAATGCGCCTGAAACTCACCGTGAGAATGGCCAGAATCTTAATTTGTCTGGCGAGACCGTTGTTCACAAAGGTACTTTCACTCAAAGTAATGGATGGCAGAATGTTAAGTTCGCTAATACTGTAAACGGAAGATATTTCTGCCTGAATGCCATATCAAACTATGATGGCAATAATATTGCTTCTATAGCAGAGCTTGATGTTCTTGACAAGAATGGCAAACCTGTTTCACGTGAGAAATGGAAAATAGTTTACGCCGACAGCGAAGAGACAAGAAGCGGTAACCGTACTGCGGACAAGGTTTACGACTTGCAGGAAAGTACATTCTGGCAGACTGTTGACAATACATCTTTCCCTCATCAGATAGTAATCGATTTAGGTGATACTTATGAGGTATCAGGTTTCAGAATGTTGCCTCGTGCCGAAAAGGAAGTTCCTGGCGTGATAAAAGATTATACTGTTTACGTTAAAGGAACAAACTTTAAATATTAATGATTAGTAGCATTCAGACTATATCTGAATGTTACAGAGAAATAGCTTTATCAAACATTTTATTATGGCTGATAAAGCTATTTTTTTGTGCCTTATTGTATTCTGGGTTACAGTTTGCATATTTCCCTTCATTGTCTTTTGTTCTTGAAAGCCCATATTATATATTTATAAAACTGTTAAAATACAGCCTAATGTGTTGCTTTTCTTGATTTTAAATGTATTTTTGTGTAAAAAAGAAGAATATGCGTAAAATAATATTGTTGACCTTAGTGTTGCTTTGTATCGTACAAAAAAATTATTCATATCCTTATTACGTTGACCGTCTTGGCGTTATGGACGGTTTGTCTAATACATGTGTCCTTGATATTGCCCAAGACAAGTTAGGTTTTGTCTGGTTTGCTACGGAAGAAGGTCTGAATATGTTGAATGGCAATAAAATCACGTCATATTTCAAGAGTGAGGCCAACAGTATTACCGGTAATGAGTTGAATTGTGTATTGGACGACCCTACCGATTCATTATTATGGATAGGAACACAAAGATCCGGCTTAAATGTATATGATTATGTCAATGATAAGTTTATTTCGTATGTTCATGAAGAAAACAATCCTGATGGTTTGATAACAAACGATATTACAGACCTGATACCTTCGCATGACGGAAATATATGGATATCTACCTACTGGGGAGGCGTAGATTATTTTGATAAGAAAACAGGAAAATTCATTCATTATAACCGTACTACCATGCCAGGTTTGGAAAGTAACAAGGTTTGGACTGTATGCGATACTGGTGACGGAAACTTATACCTTGGTCATGTTGACTCCGGTATGAGCGTTATCGCTTTATCTGAAAGGACTGTAAAAAACTATAAGCATGACGCTAATGATCCTTCAAGTTTACCAGGAAATGAGGTAAATGCCATCTTTAAAGACAGTTATGGTAATATATGGGTCGGAACGAATAATGGATTGGCTTTATTTGATTCATCAACAGGCAAGTTCATTGACTTTTCTGATATTGATCGGCGATTAAGATTTTATGTCTATGATATAGTACAGTTTGAGAATAAGTTATGTATTGCTACAGATTTTGGTGGTGTAGTTGTGTTGCAGATTTCTCAGAATACTTTTTATCATCCGGAGGAAACTTCCATTAAAGTTATTGATAATGTTGTTGGCAATTATAGGATGTCATCGACGAGTGTCAGAAGTATTTTTGTTGACAGTTTCTCAAATTTCTGGTTTGGATTATGGGGTGGAGGAGTAGGCTTCATTGATGGAGGTAATTCACTGTTTAATAATTATATAAGTCTCAACAATGTAGAAGAAGGTCATACTTTAGATAATCCCAATGTTTTGACAGTCTGTTGTTTTGATAAGGATAAAATTATAGCGGGGAAGAACAATGGAGGTATTAGTGTTATCAGCAATGGGTATATACTTAATGAAAACATTTTAGGGAATGGTAATATTAAGGTTGTACAGTCTTCGATATGTCTTTCTAATGGTGATGTATTGCTGGGCCTTTATGGAGGCGGTTTGAAAAAATTTGATAAAGCTAAAAATTCAGTAGCACAGATATTGGATAGTCAATATGATAATCTTGATGTACGGTCTATTTATGAAGATATTGACGGTTATGTGTGGTTATCTACCAGTAGTGGTGTATATAAGCTTGATAAATACAATTATGAAATAGTAGGTCATTATCATGTAGGTAATGATATGATACGCGGGATTGTAAGAGATTCAAATGGAAACTTTTTCATAGCAACGTTCGGTGACGGACTTTTTATATTGAACAGGGACTTAGCTGTAATAAAGACATATAATGTTCTTTCTGGATTTACTTCAAATACAGTAAATCATTTATTCATTGACAGCTCTGATAATATATGGGTCGCTACAGGAGAAGGTCTGGTAATGTTTTCTCCAGACAACTATGATGATTATAAGGCTTATACTCGAAAGAATGGTTTAAATAATATCCATATTCGTGCTGTAATAGAAGATGATTGGCATAATATATGGGTAAGTACTAATAGAGGAATCAGTTGTAAAAGGAAAGACAGCGATGATTTTATTAATTATACCGAACAATATAACATTCCTGTCAGTGGCTTTAATACAGGAGCGGTTTCAAAAGATAATGACGGGATAATTTACTTTGCATCGACAGATGGACTATGTTATTTTAATCCTTATAATGTATTGTCTGAACGTCAGGCTCCCGAACCTTTTATATCAAGCTTAATAATTACTGAAGGGCTTGACACTCAGGAACCTATAAAAATAGTAATACTGCCTAAGAGGATGAAATCTATTGAACTTGCGTATTATCAGAATAATTTTAGTGTATCATTGAATGTTCTTAACTATGCGCTCGAGAAGCAGGTCGAATATGCATATATGCTTAAAGGTTTTGATCCTACCTGGTACACAGTTGATGATCCCAACAGTGTAGTATTCCGAAACATTTCGTATGGTGAATACGAGTTACGCGTGAGGTCAAGGATAATAAACCAGGAATGGAACGACGAATATATATCAATACCTATTATAGTTAAGGCTCCGGTATGGCTTTCATGGTGGGCAAAAATGATATATGCGATAGTTTTTGTTTTGTTGGTATATGCAAGTCTTCTTTTTTACAGAAGAAGGCTTAATCTGTTGTATCTGTATAGAATGGAGAAAGAAAGTCATGCCAAAGAACAGGACCTGAATCAGGAAAGATTAAGGTTCTATACAAATATAACCCATGAATTGCGAACTCCTCTTACATTGATTATAGGTCCTTTGGAAGACATGATGAATAGTAATACCCTTATCGATAAAGATAAACAAAAGGTATCTGTGATATATAAAAGTGCATTAAGACTTCTGAACCTGATTAATCAGATTCTTGAATTTAGAAAGACAGAAACACAAAACCGCAAATTATGTGTGGGATATGGAAATATATGTACTACAATATATGAGGTAGGATTGAAATTTAAGGAACTTAATACAAACAATAATGTGGAGTTCAAAATTGAGGCATCCAGTGACCACATAAATACATATTACGACAAAGAAATAATGACAATGGTTCTGGATAATCTTATTTCAAATGCTTTTAAATACACTAACAAGGGTGAGATAAAGCTTAAGGTAGATAAAATATCAGAAGGTGAGGAAAAGTTTATAGAAATTAAAGTCTCGGATACTGGATATGGTATTTCCGAGGAGGCTTTACCATTTGTCTTTGACCGCTATTATCAGGAAAAAGGATCTCATCAGGCTTCAGGAACAGGAATTGGATTGGCTCTGGTAAAGAAGCTTATAGACTTGCATCATGCCCGGATATCTATTGAAAGTAAGGTGAATGAGGGTACAGAATTCAGAATATTGTTAAGTGCCGACTATACATATCCTGATGACCTGCATAATGATGATAGTGCGGTGTGTCTTGAGAATGAAGACCTTGAGGCTGTAAATACATCTGGACAATCTGTAAACGGTGAGAAACCAATTTTGCTCGTCGTTGAGGATAATGAAGACATAAAAAACTATGTGTCGGATTCATTGTCGGATGTTTATGATGTAAGGACGGCTGACAATGGTAAGATGGGGCTCCAAATAGCATTGGACGTTGTTCCGGATGTAATAGTCACCGATATAATGATGCCTGAGATGGACGGTATTGAAGTATGCAAAACAATAAAGAACAACATGTGTACATCTCATATACCGGTAATATTGCTGACTGCTAAAAATAGTCTTCACGATAAAGAAGAAGGATATATGGCAGGTGCCGATTCGTATATAACGAAACCTTTCAGTGCCTCTTTGCTGAAGACAAGGATTGGAAATATACTTGAAACGCGTAAGAGGATTTCTGAAAAGATATCAAGTGAATATAGTGTAAAGGAAAAACGAAAACTCATATCAGAGTCCACTACTAAACTTGACAATGATTTCTTGCAGAAATTCAATAGTATTGTTGAAGCGAATCTGTCGTCTGATAAAGTAGATGTCGGATATATTGCCGATAAATTATGTATGAGTAATTCTACATTGTACCGTAAGGTAAAAGCATTGACTGGTCTGTCAACTAATGAATATATAAGGAAAATTAAGATGCAGCATGCCGAACAATTATTATTAGAAGGAAAATATAACATATCTGAAATAGCATTTATGGTTGGAATGAACAGTACTGTATATTTCCGTCAGTGTTTCAAGGAAGAGTTCGGAGTTGTACCGTCAGATTATATAAAAAGAATAAAAGGATAGTCTGAATTGTTAATATATTAAGTGGCATTATTAAAAAGACTATTCTTTTGCCCGTATTCATATATTTTATGTGTCAAAAAGCCATTCCTATCTCTGAAAGGCTGTGTTAAGTCTTTAAAAATGCATATTCAAATCATACATTGATTGATTTATATATCTTATACGAAGGATTTATAAACGTACAGATTGAAAATTAACAATAATTTTGCACGAGTAGAAAATAAAATATTGTTTAACATTAATAAAATCTGTATGAAAAAGCATTTTTACAATGCCTTATTTGGAGGCATTTTCTTGTTGGCTTTAATTGCAACTGGATGTAGTGAGGATGTGGGATATCCGGATGTGGATGGACAGGCCCCTACAATGACATTGACCACAGAACATATAAAATCTGGTGCCGGTCATGATTTTACTATTGAAGGAAAACTTATCGATGAAGACGGTATATCAGCTGTCAGATTGGAGTGTAAGGACTTGTATTTGAACAAAACCATTGATCTTATCGAAATTTATGGTGAACCAAAGAAGTCATACGATTTGAAATACTCGTTTGCTCTTGCAGCTGATGAGTTGGGCGAACAGTTCACTGTTAAAGTAACGGTAGTTGATGTAGGCGGTCGCGAAACTTCACAAGATGTATTGATTACAATGGATGGTGATTTTGAAGATCCTAAATTTCTTGTAGGACCGTCAAATAACGGATTGGTTCCTATGATATTGAAAAAGGCTGACGACGGTTCGCTTTCTGTTGATCCTTACGTTATGGAGATTCAGGTATCTGATGACCGTGCACTTCAGTCTTTGCAATTGAATATTGAAGGTGCTGCCGGTTACGAGGATATAACAGTTGATTTGGGTGGTTTGACATCTTCAAAATATGAATGGACAATTGATTTGCCTGCCGTTAAGGAAGATTATGATGCTACAATTGTAGTAACAGATAAAGAAGGTAAGACTAATACAATTAACTTTACTGTATCTGTAACAGATGTAGTTGATTTTGCTAAATTGTATTTGGCTGACGTTCCTAAAGGTGATGTTGCGGCTCTTACAAGTGATGTATTTGGTGTTCCTATGGTAATTAGCCATACTGGTGAATATCAGTATAAAGCTCGTTATTATAATAAGACAGCTGGAACTGAGATTTATTTCCTTTCAGACAAAGCTAACTTCAGTCCTGTATGTTATGGCTTGAATCCTGAAGATAATAGCAGACTTTTGAATGATCCTAATTTGGCTGAACCATTTGTTCTGGATACTCCAAATGTTTATTATGAAATTACTCTGGATTTATTGATGTCATCTTATACTATAAAGACTTATTCTGTAGAGGAAGCTTCTGATCCGATGGGACATTATGAATATGGCGAGAAATGCTTTGATGTTTGGGAAAATGGATCTGAATTGATAGAGTTCTATATTGGTTGGGGTGGCTCTCCTCAAGATGCTGGAAATCATTTGTTTGTTCAGGATGAAAATAATCCTCATCTGTTCTATTATCCAGCTGAAGGTGAAACATGGTCTTTGTCTGCTGGTGAAAAATTGAACTTTATTATTTCGAATTATCATCCATCAGGATGGTGGGATCATGTAGAATGGCGTTGTGACGATTCTAATGATATTGAAAAGTTCGGATATTTCAGTAAGAAAAACGATGTTAATCCAGACTGGGAAGGAACAAATAGACAATGGTCTGACGGAACAGCTGTTAATGATAATTGGATGAGTCCAACCGTTACAAAAGCAGGCAACTACAGATTTGAGTTTGATTCTCATTTAGGTAGAGGTAAGATTGTTCCAGCTAATTAATAAACCAATAATCATAATGATATGAAGAAACAATTTTTAGTTTTATGTCTGATGCTGCTTTCTATATGTGGCTATGCACAGACTACCGTTACAGGAACGGTAACTTCAGCTTCAGATAAGCAGCCGATGATTGGTGCTACTGTACAGATTAAAGGTTCTGGTAGTGGTACTATCACGGGTATTGATGGTGACTATATGTTGACTAATGTTGCCTCAGATGCAGTACTTGTATTTTCTTCTATAGGATACGATACTCAGGAAATTAAGGTTAATGGTCAGCAAGTTATAAATGTAGTTTTGAAAGAAGCGACCGAATTGCTTGACGAAGTTGTAGTAATCGGTTATGGTGTGGTAAAGAAAAGTGACTTGACAAGTTCTATCGCAACAGTTAAGGGTGAGGAAATCACACAGACAGTCACCGGTAATGCAATGGACGCTCTTCAAGGTAAAATAAACGGTGTACAGGTTGCCAGTGGTGGTGGTCCAGGTACTGCTCCTAAAGTCCTGATTCGTGGTGTTACCACAGTCAATGGTAGTAATCCGCTTTATGTTGTTGATGGTATGCCGGTTGGTGATAACATTAACTTCTTGAACAGTAATGATATCCAGTCAATGGAAGTTTTGAAGGATGCTTCTGCCGCAGCCATCTATGGTACTCGTGCATCTAACGGTGTAATCTTGATTACTACAAAGAAAGGTCAATCAGGAAAAGCCAATATTAATTTCACAACCTCTGTAGGTTTCCAGAATATCGCAAAACCTAAGATGGCAGGTCCTGCTGAATATAAGGAGGTTTATAATAAACGTTATGAAAACGATGGCTCTGTATCTAACTGGAATGACGCTGGAGCCACTACTAATCCTGGTGGTACTGACTGGTGGGATACTGTTGTAAACAAGACTGCAATGGTACAGAATTATTCTCTTAGCGTTTCAGGTGGTACAGATAAGTTAGTGTATAACTTTAGTTTGGGATATTATCGCAATGATTCTCAGTTTGATTATGGTTATTGGGATAAGATTAATATCCGTTTGAATACTGAATATACATTTAATAAGTATGTAAAAATGGGTGTTGACATAGCTCCACGTATGGAATCTTGGGATGATACTCCAAACCAGTTTAGTTCTGCAATGTCTATGGACCCTACTACTCCTATTTATCGTCCTCAAGAAGAATGGGATGACAATGAGTATAACAGATATCAGCGTTCATATAACAATGAGACTTGGAACCCGGCAGGCTCTATAGCACGTTCGAACTCTAACTCTCGTGAAATGGGTGCGCTTATCAATGCTTATTTGCAGGTTAACCCAATCCAGAAATTGACACTCCGTACACAGTTTGGTACTAATGCACGTTTCCGTCGTTCTGACTCATTTACTCCTGAATTCAGACTTCACGAACAGGAACAACAGCAGTTAAGTGAAGTTTCACGTCAGTCACAGGAATGGTTGGACTGGAACTGGACAAACACTATTACTTATGCTGATACTTTTGCAGAGAAACATAATTTCAATGCTATGGCAGGCTTCACTGCTGAACGTTATGCATGGTATAATACAAAGGCATTACGTCGTGATTTGCCAAACAATATGGATCAGATGCAGGAAGTAGATGCTGGTAATCCTGACAATGCTGTTGCAGAAGGAACCTCGACTTTCAATACAATGGTTTCATTCTTGGGACGTGTAATGTATAACTACGATAACAAATATTATATTACAGCTTCATTACGTGCCGATGGTTCTTCACGTTTCCCAGCCGGTAATAAATATGCTTTATTCCCATCAGCTTCAGCTTCTTGGAGAATTATCAGTGAGGAATTTATGGAAGATCAGAATATATTCTCTGACTTGAAACTTCGTGGAGGTTGGGGACGTGTAGGTAACCAGAACATCTCTAATGATGCAACTTTGACTCTTTTAAGTCAATCTCAGTATTACTTTAACGATGTATTAACTAACGGTTATTTTGTAGGTACCGTAGGTAATACTAACTTGAAATGGGAAACTGTTGAAGACTGGAACGTTGGTGTTGATATGTCTTTCCTTGATAATAGACTTGGTGTAACTTTTGAGTATTTCCAGAAGAAATCAAAAGATATGCTTTATCAGAAACAAAATATTCTTGCGTTGGGTTACGACCAGTGGAACAGCCAGATTTGGATGAATATTGGTAGTATGAATGCTAAAGGATGGGAATTAGGTCTTGACTGGAACGACCAGATAGGTAAAGACTTCACATACAATGTTGCTTTGAACTTATCTTCAGTTCGTAATAGAGCTATCAAATTCTCTGGTGATGGAGCCGTTTATACTGGAGGATTCCACGGTGACCAGATTATTAGCAATGTGGATGGTGGCTTGATTTCAAGATTCTATGGTTATGTAGCCGACGGTATATTCCAGAACTGGGAAGAGGTATATGCTCATACAGACGAACACGGAACTTTGGTTCAGCCAAATGCTCAGCCGGGTGATATCCGTTTCAAGGACTTAAACCATGATGGTAATCTTGATGCTAATGATAAGACATGGATTGGTAATCCTTATCCGGATTTGATGTTAGGATTGAATTTAGGATTTACTTACAAGAGTATTGACTTCGCAGCTAATTTCTATGGAACAATAGGTAACGACATATATAATAAGACTAAGGAAATGTATGCAGGTACTGCAGGTCAGAATGTATGGGCTGGAACAATTTATAAGGCATGGCATGGTGAAGGAACAAGCAATGATATCCCACGTTTGTCATACGGTGACTATAACCAGAACTATAGCCGTGTATCAAGCTTCTATGTTGAAGATGGTTCTTACGTTCGCTGTAAATTACTTCAGATTGGATATACATTCCCTAAGAAACTTGTAGGCGATACAGGCTTACGTATTTCATTCTCTGCACAAAATCCGTTTACAATTACTAACTATTCAGGTATGGATCCTGAAAGAGCAGCTATGGATGGTAGTGTAATTGAAACAGGTATTGACAATACTTCTTATCCTAATCCACGTACATTCTTGTTTGGAATAGACTTTAAATTTTAACTCTTGAATGAATATGAAAAAGATATTTTCAATTATTGCAATATTTTCCTCGCTGATGTTTGTTTCTTGTGAGGACTTCCTTACAGAAGAAGTACGAGGAAAACAGAATCTTGACACTTATTTTAGTACGGCAGAAGAGTGCCAAGCGTATATAACAGGTTGCTATCAAGGTATTACCTTTGGCGATTGGTGGCAAATCAATACAGTTTGGTTGCTTTCAGAAATGTGTAGCGATGACGCATGGATGGGTAATACTTCTCAGGACCAGACTGATTATATCACCTTGGCTCATTATAGAGGTAATGGAGCAAGTAACGGTGTAATTTCCAACTTCTGGCAGTATCGTTACAAAGGAATTGCGCGTTGTAATATAGCTATCGACCGTATTCCTAATGCTGGATTGGAGGATGTCGCTTTGCAGAACCGTTTTGTTGCTGAAGCGCGTTTCTTGCGTGGATATTTCTATTTTGAATTGGCAAGAAACTTTGGTGGTGTACCTTTGTTGACTAATTTTATGATGCCTGAGGATGTAATAGGTATTAAACGTTCTTCGTTGGAAGATACTTATAAGTTCATTGAGGAAGACTTAAAAGCTGCAGCAGAAGTTCTGCCAAAACGTAGCGAATATGCTGCTGCTGATCTTGGACGTGCTACAAGTGGTGCTGCTTTAGGTTTGCTTGGTAAGGTATATCTTTATCAGGAAAAATGGCAGGAAGCACACGATGTACTTCAGAAACTTGTTAAGGAGTCTGGTTATACTGGTGAAGATTCACAGATAGGTGAGTATGATTTACTTCCTGAATTTGGACAGGTTTGGGATTGCAATCACGATAATAGTATAGAAAGTCTTTTTGAAGTACAGTATCAATATCACCCTTCATTGGGCGTAGGTGGTTCGCTATCTACTGTAACAGGAGCTCGTAACTCTGGTGCTGCTCTTGGTGACGGTTGGTGCTGGTGTCAGCCAACAGCTAATCTTGAGGCTGCATACGGTGATGACGATATTCGTCGTCAGTGGACAATCATTTCATCAGGATGTACAGAAATTGCAGGTGAAACAGCTGAAAACTTTGCTAAAATCTTGAAAGATAATAAGGGTACAATTACCGACCATGCCAAAGTGGCTGAAAAATATGGATGGGATCCAAATTGTTTGATAATAAATCCTGTGGCTCACAAGTCAGGACGTATTATCCGTAAATATTATATTCCAATAGATGATCAACCGGAAAATTACTACCAGACAAAGAGTCCATTGAATCATCGTGTTCTTCGTTATGCAGATGTATTGCTGATGTATGCCGAGGCATGCAACGAATTGGGTGACGACTCTCATGCACAGGCTGCTCTGAATAAAGTAAGGAATCGTGTTAACTTGCCTTCTGTTACTGCTACAGGTAAAGAACTCCGTGATGCTATCCGTAATGAACGTCGTCTTGAATTGGCTTTCGAACAGAACCGTCTGTATGATATTCGTCGTTGGAAGGATGACAGCGGCAATCCGCTTATCGCAAGTATTCTTGGTCCTAACGGTTCATTCGTAAAATGGAATACTGATGAGGCTACACGCGATCCATTTGAATGGGACAATCAGGGTGAAGACAGTAATAAGGGTATATCATTTGATGTGACTAGAGATCTTATTTTCCCTATTCCTATCTATGAAATTACTATGTCAGGTGGTTCTATAGAGCAGAATCCAGGATGGAATTAATATTTTTTGATATGCAATAAACAGGAAGCTGTTGCAGGTATTTATGGTATTTGCAACAGCTTGTTTAATATAAAAAATTATGAATTGTTTTGATTATAAGTTTTTGATATTGGCTTTAGGTTTTGCTTTTGTAGGTTGCAGTAGCGAAGAAACCCCTGAAGCTCCGGACTCTGGAGATGATGATATTCCTGAGGTTAGTGTTGGTAAGGTCGTATCTATTAATCCTGCTGAGAAGTTTCAGACAATAAAAGGTTTCGGAGCTTCAGACTGTTGGTCACCAAGTTTTGTTGGAAAGTATTGGACTGATAGTCGTGCTGCAATTTCAGAGCTGTTATTCTCTTCTGAGATTGTTGAAGGACAGCCCAAAGGAATTGGTCTGTCACTGTGGAGAGTAAATTTAGGTGCAGGCTCTGCTGAGCAAGGCGATGCAAGTGGTATAGAAGATAAGTCAAGGCGTGCAGAGTCATATATGTCATCGGATGGAAGTTATGATTGGAATAAATGCGAGGGACAGCGTTATTTTATGAGTCGTGCAAAAGAGTTGGGTGTCCCTAACTTTATATTGTTCAGCAACAGTCCTCTTGTTCAATATACAAAGAATGGCAAAGGCTTGTCAAACAGCGGAATGAACAGCAACCTGAAAGATGACTGTTATGATGATTATGCAAAATATATGGCCGATGTCGCAAAACATTATACTGACGAAGGATACAATATCACTCATATCTCGCCTGTAAATGAACCGCAATATAACTGGGATAGCGGTCAGGAAGGTAGTGGATGGACTAATGATCAGGTAGCTAAGCTTGCGAGAGAGCTTGATGCAAGCCTTACAGCTAACGGACTTTCTACAGATATACTTCTTGGTGAAGCTGGTGACTGGGAATATTTGTACAAGGTAAAAAATGAACAGGAAAGAAGCAATGTTATATCAGCTTTCTTCACTCCTGGCTCTTCGGCATACGTCGGTGACCTGCAGCATGTGAATAACCTTATTTGTGGTCATAGCTACTGGACTGATGGCACCTGGGATGGAATGAGAGATGTAAGGCTTAATGTGCATAATAAAGCCGTTGAATATAACCTTGAGTTGTGGCAAAGTGAATGGAGTATGTTGGGCGATGGATACAGCTCTTCAGAATTTGTTGGTTACGATGCTGCAACTGAAATGGATATAGCCCTTTACATGTCGAAGGTTATTCATAATGATTTGACTGTCGCACAGGTGTCTTCATGGAGCTATTGGACATCCATGGATGTCTCAAGATGGGGACATAAAAACAGATTTTTGCTTATTTCATTGGTTCCAAAAGGCGGTGAAAGTGGTGATATCGCTGAAGAGGGTTCCTACAGAGCTACTCCGACTTTATGGGTATTAGGTAACTATAGCCGTTTCATTCGTCCTGGATATACAAGAATAAATCTGACAATGAATGAAAATATGAATTTCTTTGGCTCTGCATGGATTTCACCTGAAGGAGACAAAATTGTTGCTGTTTATTCTAATCTTTCCGATAAAGCTGTTAAACTGGTTGATGAAAGCGAAGGATGGAGCAGTCAGCCAAAATCAGTGACTACATATACTTCAAGTCTTTCAAAGAATCTTAAGGAAAGAACAGTACCTACTGATGGTGATGTTTATGTTGATGCAAATAGCGTTACTACTGTTGTTTATCAATTGAATTGATAAAGTCTATAATTAAGATATAATAAAAAGATGGCATGTAGAAATAAATACTTGCCATCTTTTTTTATCCCTAATCAGAGGTTAGGCCTATCTGAATTTTTCCACTATTTCCATTATAGCCTTGCCATATTTCTCCACGGTTTTCTTTCCTATACATTTTATGCGGAGAAGCTCGCGCTCGTTTTTCGGCAGAATGTTTGACAGGCCAATGATGGCTTTCTGCTGAAGTATGGTATATGCCGGCAGTCCCTGGTTGGCGGCCTCTTTTCTGCGCCATTCCACCAGTGCACGATACAGTTCCATATTTCCGATGTCGCTGCTCTCAAGCGGAATTTTCTTTTCCGTTTTTTCGCGTTTCTTGCTTGCAGGGGTCTTGTTATCCTCCATACTCAATATTGCGCGTTTACGGAGAAAATCCTGTACGTGGAAACCTTTGTCGTGAACATGCTCCATGAGTGCGGACTTTATTCTTACTGCATCAGTCAGCTCATCGAATGCCGTTTCTATCCTTTTCCGTATCTCCTTGTTGTCGGATGTAATGTCCGTACTGTCCAGCAGATCCTGTAGCGGTCTGAGCATCTCGGCAAAATATTCCGATGCGCTGTATATGCGGTCCTGAAGTGCTTTGTCTGTCTCGCAGTCGGCAGCCAGTGCAGTCATACGTGTGTATTGGTTCTCGAATTTCGAACTTACTTCCATTATTGAGTGTTTGAAACGTTCAGCCTCATTCTTATACATCTCAAGCTGTTTGGGATATGTCCTGTACAGATGTTCGTCCACCAGTCTGATATAATGGTTGAGTGATATTTCCATCTGTCTGAATCCGAACAGCTGTTTCAGCAGGTCGGTGAAATACGCTCTTTGCATGGCCGAACATTGCTCCATGGTAGGAGTGGTTTTACGTTGCTCGTCGGTAAACGAGTCTATCACCCTGTCGCTTATCACGGATCCTGCAGAGATCGGCGAGCTGAGTACCAGACCTTCAAAGGTGCGGCATCGGCTCAGGGCAACGTATGCCTGGCCGTGTGCAAAGGATGATGACACATCTATTATAGCCTTGTCGAATGTAAGTCCCTGGCTCTTGTGGACTGTAATTGCCCATGCCAGTTTCAGTGGATACTGCTTGAATGTACCTTCCACCTCTTCCACTATCTCTTTTGTCTCTTCGTCCAGTGTGTATCTGGCATTTGCCCATTCGGCTTCTTCCAGAATCACCCTGGTGCCGGTTTCGCTTACCGTCACTTCTATCCCTTCGTGCGAAACGTTGGTGATACGTCCTATCGTTCCGTTGGCATACCTGTGCATGCCCGATATGTCGTTTTTCACGAACATCACCTGCGCGCCTTTCTTCAGCTCCAGTTCAAGGTCTGTCGGGTAAGAATAGTCCGGAAAGTTCCCTTCTATGGTAGCCTTGAACTTATAGCTTCGTGTAGGTAGTTCGTCCAGCTTTCTTTGGTTTATCTGCTGTGCCTGCACATTGTGTGTAGTGAGTCGGATATATCCGTCGTCATTATTAGGATTGAAGTTGGGGATATACCTGCTGTTCAGCTCTTTTATGTCATTGCCCGTGCAGCGGTTTTCCCTTATGGCATTCAGCAGCGAGAGGAAGTGAATGTCGCTCTGTCGATATACTTTCTTTAGTTCTATGGTGCAGAATGAGGTCTCTCTGAGCGCATGGCTTGAGAAGAAATACGGCGAGTCGTAGTATTCCGAAAGCATCTGCCACTCATCGTTCTTGGCTACGGGAGGAAGCTGCTGTATGTCTCCAATCAGGAGAAGTTGCACTCCGCCGAACGGCTTGCTGCTTCGTCTGAAGCGTCGAAGCACATCGTCAATGGCATCCAGAAGGTCGGCACGCACCATACTTATCTCGTCTATCACAAGCAGGTCAATACTTCGCATGATGTTCAGCTTCTCCTTTCCGAAGCGGAAGCGGTATTTTGCATCACCTCCGAAAGCAGTTCCCGGAATGTATGGCGCAAAAGGGAGTTGGAAGAAAGAGTGTATTGTCATTCCTCCTGCATTGATGGCTGCTATACCGGTAGGTGCAAGGATAATCATTCTCTTGGGAGATTCTTTTACCAGTGTTCTCAGAAACGTGGTTTTACCTGTACCGGCCTTTCCGGTCAGGAATATGTTAGTCCCTGTCTGTGCTATCAGTGTATTGGCGAGTTCGAGCTCCGGATTTGTATTCATGTGCGATTCGCTTTAATTCAAGTATATATGGCAAATATAGTTCATTTGTTTATTTCATCAACCGGTAAAATTCATTTTGTGCTGTAGAAATGATGTTTTATTCCTTTCATAATCTATAAATATAACTTGTATTTATAAAAATATAAGTTGTATATATATAAATCAAATTTGTATTTATAAAAATATAGCTTTTATTTATAGAATAATTGAGCATACAAACAGCTTTTTGTACTGTAGAATTATCTTTTTAGTTCCCAATATTAATTCCTTATTTTGAGTAAAGTCCTTATTTTTACCGTAACAGCCATGAAATAAACACAAAAAATATTAACTTTACGCCGAAATTTCAATTTAACAAAAATGGCCATTATCATTAAGAAAGTCAGGACGAAGAAAGATTTTCACACTTTCATTCGTCTCAATTATGAATTATACAAGAACAATCCTTATTCCGTACCTGATTTGTACGACGACATGGTTAATACTCTAAGCAGGGATAAGAATGCCGCTTTCGAGTTCTGCGAGGCTGAATATTTTCTGGCTTATAAGGATGGAAAGCCTGTTGGACGTGTGGCGGCAATAATCAATAACCGTGCCAATGAGACTTGGAACAAGAGAGAGGTACGTTTCGGATGGATTGATTTTATTGACGACGCGGAGGTGTCGAAAGCGCTTATTGATGAAGTAGAAAAATGGGGTAAAGAAAGGGGTATGGAATATGTTGTAGGTCCGTTGGGATTTACAGATATGGATCCTGAAGGTATGTTGGTCGAAGGATATGACCAGCTTGGAACAATGTCCACAATTTATAATTATCCATACTATCCGCAGCATATAGAGAAACTTGGTTTCGAGAAGGAAGCTGATTGGGTTGAATTCAAGCTTAAAGTGCCTGAAAAACTTCCTGAGAAGTTTGTGCGTATCTCGGAAATCATTCTTCAGAAATATAATCTCAAGATTAAGAAAATCACCCGTAAGGAACTTAAAGAGAAGAATTACGGTCAGAGGATATTCGACCTTATAAACGAAGCATACGCTCCGCTTTATGGATTCTCGAAGATGACTCAGGGTCAGATAGACCAGTACATAAAGATGTATCTGCCTGTGATTGACCTTCGTATGGTATCTTTGGTGGAAGATGCTGCCGGCGAACTTGTTGCTGTAGGTATATCCATGCCGTCATTGTCTGAAGCGCTTCAGAAAGCAAAGGGAAAGATGCTGCCCTTCGGATGGTGGCATCTGCTTAAGGCTTTGTTTATCAAGAGACCTAAGATTCTTGACCTGTTGCTTGTAGGAGTTAAGCAGGAATATCAGAGCAAGGGTGTCAATGCTCTTCTGTTCTACGATTTGGTGCCTGTATATAAGGAAATGGGTTTTGAATATGGCGAAAGCAACCCGGAACTGGAAGATAATAAGAAGGTACAGTCGCAGTGGAGTGCGTTCGAGTCTGAGCAGCACAAACGCCGCCGTGCTTACAAGAGAAAAATAAATTGATACAGTTGACAAGTTGACTAGGTACTAGATACTAGGGGAACCTGGTCAACTGGTAACTCGTCAACTAGTAACTAAAATAAAAATACAATGGATGAACTGAATCATAATGTAAATGCTTCGGAACCTCAGGTGTCATATACTGAAGAGAATATCCGTCACTTGAGCGACATGGAACATGTGCGTACCCGTCCGGGTATGTATATCGGACGCCTGGGCGATGGCTCACAGGCGGAGGACGGTATATATGTGTTGCTCAAGGAAGTGGTGGACAACAGTATCGACGAATTCAAGATGGGGGTTGGAAAGCGTATCGATATCACTCTTGAGGATAATCTCAGAGTCTCTGTGCGCGACTATGGCCGTGGTATCCCTTTGGGAAGTCTTGTGGATGCAGTATCCATGTTGAACACCGGAGGTAAGTATGACACCAAGGCTTTCAAGAAAAGTGTTGGACTTAACGGTGTTGGCGCCAAGGCTGTCAATGCCCTCAGTGTGAAGTTTATAGCACGGAGCGTCCGCGATGGTCAGATGCGTGAGGCTGTGTTCGAAAGAGGAGAGCTGGTTAGCGATAAGACTTCGGCTACAAATGAGGAGAACGGAACATATATCTATTTCGAGCCTGACAATACACTGTTCCTGAATTATCATTTCCGTCCGGAGTTCATTGAAACAATGCTCCGCAACTATACTTACCTTAATACTGGTTTGTCCATTTATTATAACGGACGCCGCATTGTGAGCCGTAACGGACTTGAGGACCTCTTGAATGATAATATGACTTCCCAAGGTATATATCCTATAGTTCATCTGACAGGCGAGGACATAGAAATAGCATTCACGCATAGCCCTCAGTATGGTGAGGAATATTATTCCTTCGTCAACGGTCAGCATACTACCCAGGGTGGTACTCACCAGAGCGCATTCAAGGAACACATTGCCCGTACGATTAAGGAATTCTATGGTAAGAACCTTGAATATCAGGATATACGAAACGGGCTGGTGGCTGCCATTGCCATTAACGTTATAGAGCCTACATTCGAGAGTCAGACCAAGATAAAGCTCGGTTCGCTTACAATGGCGCCTGAAAAGGATACAGACGGTAATCCGTATCCGCTTTCGGGAGTGAGTGTGAATAAGTTCGTGGGCGATTTCATCAAGGTTAATGTAGATAACTATCTGCACAAGCATCCTGATGTGGCTGAGGTTTTATTGCAGAAGATTCAGGAATCCGAGAAAGAGAGAAAAGCCATTGCCGGAGTGACAAAAATAGCGCGCGAAAGGGCGAAGAAAGCAAATCTCCACAACCGTAAGCTTCGCGACTGCCGAATACATCTGAACGATGTCAAGTCCGGCAAGAAGGATGAGGAGAAAGATCCTCGTCTGGACAGTGCCATCTTTATTACCGAGGGTGATTCTGCAAGCGGTTCAATAACCAAGAGCCGTGATGTGAATACACAGGCAGTGTTCAGCTTGCGTGGTAAACCGCTTAACTCGTTCGGGCTTACCAAAAAGGTGGTTTACGAGAATGAGGAATTCAATCTGCTTCAGGCTGCTCTTAATATCGAGGACGGTCTTGACGGACTGCGATATAATAAGGTGATTGTGGCTACCGATGCCGATGTCGATGGTATGCACATACGACTGCTGATGATAACTTTCTTCCTGCAGTTTTTCCCCGACCTGATAAAGAAAGGCCACGTATATATACTCCAGACTCCTTTGTTCCGTGTGAGAAACAGGAAAAAAGGTACATACGTTACACGCTACTGTTACACCGACGAGGAAAGACTTGCCGCCATTGATGAACTAGGACCTAATCCGGAAATAACCCGATTCAAAGGTCTGGGAGAAATATCTCCTGATGAGTTCCGCAACTTTATTGGCGAGGATATGCGTCTGGAACAGGTGACTCTGAGAAAGACTGATGCCGTGAAGGAACTTCTGGAATTCTATATGGGAAAGAACACCATGGAGAGACAGAACTTCATCATTGAGAATCTGGTGGTTGAAGAAGATGTAAATTTATAAATGAAATGAAAAAAGCAATATTTCCCGGTACCTTCGACCCGTTTACTATCGGACACTTTTCGGTAGTGAAACGTGCCCTTACGTTTATGGACGAGGTGGTGATAGGTATCGGTATAAATGACAGTAAGCGCACATGGTTTCCTACAGAGAAACGTGTGGATATGATACGCCGGCTTTATGCTGACGAGCCGAGAATAAAAGTCGCCTCATATTCGGGGCTGACAATAGATTTCGCACGCGAGTGTGGCGCGCAGTTTATAGTACGTGGCATACGTACCGTACGCGATTTTGAATACGAAGAAACCATTGCCGACATTAACCGCAAGATGGCGGGAATAGAAACCATACTGCTGTTTACCGAGCCGGAACTGACTTCTGTAAGTTCCACCATCGTGCGCGAACTTCTTCAGTTTGGCAAGGATGTCAGTCCTTTCTTGCCTGAAGGAATGAAACTTTAGTTTTTAAGTTTTTTAGTTCTTTAGTTTTTAAGTTGGTTGATGCTTACAAACTTACAAACTCACAAACTCACAATATATGAAGCTTAAATTACTATCTACTATATGTTTATTCATTAGTTTAACACTATTTGTTGAAGCTCAGAACAGATTATTGAATTCTCCTGCCAGAAAACTTCAGCTGGCAGAGTTCGCAATTGCCAATCTTTATGTTGACGATGTGGATGAGGACAAATTGGTGGAAGACGCCATAATAAATATGCTTGAAGAGCTTGATCCGCATTCCACTTATTCAGACGCTGAAGAAGTAAAGAAACTGAACGAACCCCTTGTAGGTAATTTCGACGGTATCGGAGTGCAGTTTAATATGGCTACAGATACATTGTTCGTTATACAGCCTGTCTCAGGTGGCCCATCGGAAAAGGTGGGAATCTTGGCAGGCGACCGTATTATAGAGGTGAATGATACTGTGATAGCAGGTGTGAAGATGAGCACGGAGGAGATTATGCGTCGCCTGCGTGGCCCTAAAGGTACAAAAGTCAACCTGAAGATAATGCGCCGTGGAGTTCCGGAACTGTTGCCCTTCACCGTCAAGCGTGACAAAATACCTGTATATAGTCTTGATGCGTCGTATATGATGACCAAGACTACGGGATATATACGCATAAGTCGTTTCGCGGCTACTACTGCCGACGAGTTTGAAGAAGCTTTGCATAATCTTCAGAAAAAAGGTATGCGCAATCTTATTCTCGACCTTCAGGGAAATGGTGGCGGATATCTTAATGCTGCCATTGAAATAGCAAACCATGTGCTCGAGAAAGGTGAACTTATAGTATATACTGAAGGCAAGCGCAATCCACGTACAGAGTTTAATGCACGTGGAAACGGTGATTTTCGCACTGGAAACCTTGTAGTGCTGGTAGATGAGTTCTCCGCATCGGCAAGTGAGATTGTGACAGGAGCCATTCAGGACTGGGACAGGGGAATGGTAGTGGGCAGACGCACATTCGGTAAGGGACTTGTACAGAGACCTATCGACTTGCCTGACGGTTCTATGATACGTCTGACTGTGGCACGCTATTACACACCTTCCGGCAGGTGTATCCAGAAACCGTACGAAAGTATTGAACAGTATAACAGAGACCTTATAGAGAGGTATAACCGTGGCGAGATGCAGAGTGCGGACAGCATTCATTTCCCTGATTCTCTTAAGACGAAGACTTTGAAGAAAGGACGTATAGTATATGGAGGCGGAGGTATAATGCCTGATTACTTTGTGCCTATCGACACTACTTATTATACAGATTATTATTTGGCGTTGCGCGACAAGGGAGCCATCGTACAGCAAAACCTGAAACTGATTGACGCTCATCGCAGCGAGTGGAAAGAAAAATACAAGACTTTCGATCGTTTCAACAAGCGCTTTGAGGTGACAGATGAAATGTTAGATGATTTGATTGAACTCGGTAAGACTCTCGGTGTGGAATATAAGGAAGAGGAGTATAAGACAGCTCTCCCACTGATAAAGACACAACTCAAGGCTCTTATAGCATGCGACCTCTGGGATATGAACGAATATTTTCAGGTGATAAACTCTATTAATGAGACAGTACAGAAAGGGCTGGAGCTGATAGAGGATTAGTTGATTAGTTTTTAAGTTCTTTAGTTTTTTAGTTGGTTGTCATAAACAAACTCACAAACTCATAAACTCACAAACTCATACATGCAAACTCATAACTTAAATTAAAGAATTATTTCCTTAATTGTTTGTAATAATGATGGAAATAGTCTAAATTTGCCCATTATTATGAACATTAGTAGAGACTATTGTACAGACTATTTTAGTTTTAATAATTAAATAATTTAAAATCAATCATTTATGTGGTTAAGTAATTCATCTATTGGTAGGAAAGTGGTGATGAGCGTTACAGGTATCGCCCTTGTCCTGTTTCTGACATTTCACATGGCGATGAACCTTGTTGCATTGTTCTCAGGTGAGGCGTACAACATGGTTTGCGAGTTCCTGGGTGCTAACTGGTACGCATTGGTTGCAACTTTGGCTTTGGCTGCCTTGTTTGTAATTCACATCATCTATGCTTTCTGGTTGACTATCCAGAACCGTGCTGCACGTGGTAACGAACGTTACGCAGTAACAGTTAAGCCAAAGAACGTAGAATGGGCTTCACAGAACATGCTTGTTCTTGGTATTATCGTGATTTTGGGATTGGCTCTTCACTTTGCCAATTTCTGGTACAAAATGCAGTTCGCTGAAATCATCGGCGACCCTATGATGGGCGGTCTTCATGCAACTGACGGCTATGGTTACATTATGCAGACATTCTCAAACCCTGTATTCTTTGTATTGTACCTGGTTTGGTTGGCTGCTCTTTGGTTCCATCTTACTCACGGATTCTGGAGCTCTATGCAGTCTTTGGGTTGGAACAACAAGACTTGGATCAACCGTTGGAAATGCATCTCTAACATCTATTCAACAATCATCGTGTTGGGATTTGCTCTTGTAGCAATCGTATTCTTCGTAAAAAACTTGTAATAAGTTTTTGAGTTTTTGAGTTCTTTAGTTTTTAAGTTTGCTGATTTCACAAACTCACAAACTAATAAACTCATATTACAAACTCATAAACTCTTAAACTCACAAACTAAAATTGAAAAACATTATGACTAAAGTTTTAGATTCTAAGATTCCTGAAGGCCCAATAGCTGAGAAATGGACTAACTATAAAGCTCACCAGAAATTGGTGAACCCGGCTAACAAACGCCGCTTGGATATCATCGTTGTAGGTACAGGTTTGGCAGGTGCTTCTGCTGCCGCTTCACTTGGTGAAATGGGATTCCGTGTATTCAACTTCTGTATCCAGGACTCTCCACGTCGTGCACACTCTATCGCTGCACAGGGTGGTATCAATGCTGCTAAAAATTATCAGAACGACGGTGACTCTGTATATCGTCTATTCTACGATACAGTGAAAGGTGGTGACTATCGTGCTCGTGAAGCTAACGTTTACCGTCTTGCCGAAGTTTCTAACAATATTATCGACCAGTGCGTTGCACAGGGTGTTCCTTTCGCTCGCGAATACGGTGGTACACTTGCCAACCGTTCTTTCGGTGGTGCTCAGGTATCACGTACTTTCTATGCTAAAGGTCAGACCGGACAGCAGTTGCTTCTTGGCGCATACTCTGCATTGAGCCGCCAGGTAGGTGCCGGTACAGTTAAATTGTTCACTCGTTACGAAATGCTCGACGTCGTTTTGGTTGAAGGTCGTGCACGCGGTATCATCGCAAAGAACCTCGTAACAGGTAAACTTGAACGTTTCGCCGCTCATGCAGTGGTTATCGCTACAGGTGGATACGGTAACACTTACTTCCTTTCTACTAACGCTATGGCATGTAACGTAACAGCTGCCATGTCTTGCTACCGTAAGGGAGCTATGTTCGCTAACCCAGCTTACGTTCAGATTCACCCAACATGTATTCCTGTTCACGGTGACAAGCAGTCTAAGCTTACATTGATGTCAGAATCACTCCGTAACGACGGTCGTATCTGGGTTCCTAAGAATATTGAAGACGCTAAAGCACTTCAGGCAGGAACTAAGAAGGGTAGTGATATCCCTGAAGAAGAACGCGACTACTATTTGGAACGCCGTTATCCTGCATTCGGTAACCTTGTTCCACGTGACGTTGCTTCACGTGCAGCTAAGGAACGTTGCGACCACGGTTACGGTGTAAACAACACAGGTCTTGCCGTATTCCTTGACTTCTCTGAAAGTATCGAACGTCTTGGTCTTGATGTTGTTCGTCAGCGTTACGGTAACCTCTTCGATATGTACGAAGAAATCACAGACGTTAATCCGGGTGAACTTGCAAAAGAAATCAACGGACGCAAATACTACAACCCAATGATGATTTATCCTGCTATCCACTATACAATGGGTGGTATTTGGGTTGACTACGAACTTCAGACAACTATCAAGGGTCTGTTCGCAATCGGTGAATGTAACTTCTCTGACCACGGTGCTAACCGTCTTGGTGCATCTGCATTGATGCAGGGTCTTGCTGACGGTTACTTCGTATTGCCTTACACTATCCAGAACTACTTGTCAGACCAGATTACAGTTCCTCGCTTCTCTACAGATCTTCCTGAATTCGCTGAAGCTGAAAAGGCTGTCCAGGCTAAGATTGACCACCTGATGAACATCAAGGGTAAGAAGTCAGTTGACTCAATCCACAAGGAATTGGGCCGCGTAATGTGGGAATATGTAGGTATGGGACGTACTGCAGAAGGCTTGAAGACAGGTTTGGCTCGTCTGAAAGAAATCCGCAAGGAATTCGAAACAGAACTGTTTATCCCTGGAGCTAAAGAAGGTATGAACATCGAACTTGACAAGGCATTCCGTCTTGACGACTTCATCACTATGGGTCAGCTTATCGCTTACGATGCTTTGAACCGTGAAGAATCTTGTGGTGGTCATTTCCGTGAAGAACACCAGACTGAAGAAGGTGAAGCTAAGCGTGATGACGAAAACTTCTTCTATGTAGCTTGCTGGGAATACCAGGGAAGCGACGACAAGGCTCCTGTACTTTATAAGGAACCATTGGTTTACGAAGCAATCAAAGTACAGACTCGTAACTATAAGAGTTAAGTTTTTAAAGTTTAATTAGTTGACAAGGTACTAGTTGACTAGAAACTAGTTGACTAGGTTAAAAGAAATGAGTATATGAGTAGTCATAAGAGTTTGCTCGTTTGGAGTAGAAGTATTGCAATGGTTAAAGCCTTGTATTTGATTACTCAAAAGTTTCCTTTGTGTGAATTATATGGTATCACTTCTCAAATGCGACGTGCTGCCATATCCATCCCTTCAAATATAGCAGAAGGGTATGCTAGGGCGCATGACAAAGAGTTATTACATTTTCTTTATATATCATTAGGATCTGCATCCGAGTTAGAGACCCAATTGATTATCTGTAAAGAAATTGGCTATCTTACCGAAGGACAATATGTAGAACTTGAGATGATGAACAGTGAAATAATGAAAATGTTGACATCGCTGATAAATAATAAAAAGAAAGCTATAACCCCCTAGTACCTAGTACCTAGTGCCTAGTACCTAGTCAACTCAAATAAAGAAGTAAAATGGATAAAAATATATCATTTACGCTGAAAGTTTGGCGTCAGAACGGACCTAAGGATAAAGGTCATTTCGATACATTCCAGATGAAAGACATTCCGGGTGATACTTCATTCCTCGAAATGCTCGATATCTTGAATGAAATGTTGATTGAAGAAGGTAAAGAACCTATAGTATTCGATCACGACTGCCGTGAAGGTATCTGCGGTATGTGTTCATTGTACATCAACGGACATCCACACGGACCTGCAACAGGTGCTACTACTTGCCAGATTTACATGCGTCGTTTCAAAGACGGCGATACTATCACAGTTGAACCATGGCGTTCTGCAGGTTTCCCTGTAATCAAGGACTTGATGGTTGACCGTTCTGCATACGATAAGATTATGCAGGCTGGTGGTTTCGTAAGCGTATCTACAGGTGCTCCTCAGGATGCAAACGCTATCCTTATCCCTAAGACAGTTGCTGACGAAGCTATGGATGCTGCTACATGTATCGGTTGCGGTGCTTGTGTAGCTGCATGTAAGAACGGTTCTGCTATGCTTTTCGTTTCTGCAAAAGTCAGCCAGTTGAACCTTCTTCCTCAGGGTAAGCCGGAAGCTTTGCGTCGTGCTAAGGCAATGTTGTCTAAGATGGACGAACTTGGTTTCGGTAACTGTACAAACACTCGTGCTTGTGAGGCTGAATGTCCAAAATGTGTTTCTATCAGCAACATCGCTCGTTTGAACCGTAACTTTATCAAAGCAAAACTGAAAGACTAATATAAATTGCTTTTGAATGACAGTCCGGTCCCGTTAGTTCGGGACCGGATTTTTTTTGTGCTGTCTTACGATAAAATATCGTTAACGCACACTAAAATTCATGCTAACAAATTATTATTTTAATAGTCAAATATATGCTAATGTGAAATATTTCTAAATACAAAGATTTTTATAGTTGGATTACTTGCATTTATTGCGTGTAAATTATACATTTGCAACGTGATTTTTTTCATAGTATTAGATTTAAGGTTAACAAGGTACGGGGACAAAGCGTTGTCCCCATTTTTTGTGTCTTAAATTAACTTATAAACCCCACCCGCCAAGGCACGTACCACACCTTTCATCTCCATTTCGAACAGTATGCCTGTCATCCTGTTGATAGGAATATTGGTATTTACCACGATGGTGTTTATTTGCAGCCCGTCAGGATTTTTCTCCAATTGCGACATGACAAGTTCTTCCTCGGGCGAGAGATCGGGGAATAGCTGGCGCTGTATTCCTTCGCGCGGGTTGGATGTAGGTGTATAATCCCAATTCATTGCTTTTACGAGCTCTTCTGCGCTCTGCAGAAGAGTGGCTTTGTTGTTGCGGATAAGCGCATTGCAGCCTGAAGAGTATTCGTCATTAATGCGACCGGGGAAAGCAAAACAGTCGCGGTGATAGCTCTCGGCTATATCTGCTGTAACCAGCGCACCACCTTTGGCTGCCGATTCCACCACTATCGTGGCATCGCATATACCTGCTATTATTCTGTTACGTTTCAGGAAGTTCTGCCTGTCGGGATTTGTTCCGCTTGGATATTCTGTCAGCAGTCCGCCATGTGAGAGTATATCGGCGGCGGTATTCCGATGTACGGCCGGATATATTCTGTCAAGTCCGTGTGCAAGTACACCTACTGTGTTCATACCGTACTGGAGTGCAGCTCTATGGGCGTTTATGTCGATGCCGTATGCCAGTCCGCTTACAATAAGTACATCGGGCATGATTTCGTGTAACTCATTTATAAATTTCTGGCATATCCCCTTCCCGTATTCAGTCGCATGGCGTGTCCCTACCATGTTGATTATATGCAGGCTGTTAAGGTCGGCTGTACCGCGATAGAACAGAAGTAATGGGGCGTCATCACATTCACGCAAACGTGACGGATAATTTTCATCATTCAGTGTGAGACACCTTATATTGTTTTTCTCTGTAAAACGTATTTCTGCTTCACACAGGCGCAGCACGTCGCAGTTGAGAATAGAATCGATAACTTTCTGCGAGATACCGGGCACAATTTCCTTAAGGCCCTTTGCTTCGCGGAATACAGTTGTGGCAGAACCAACGGCTTCCATCAGACGGTGTGCTCCTATCATACCGAGTCCGGGCAGACGGGTAAGAGCCATGGTGTAAAGCAATTCCTCATTCATGGTAGTGTTATTCGCTGAAATAAGGTGAGAAGATAGTGTTGAAAACCTCGCTGTCGCCTAATCGTCCGTTTATAACACAAACGGTTTCCACAGTGGCTTTGATAACAGGCTTCATGTCCGGCAGACGGAATATATCCTGAAAAAATACATATTTGATACCTTCTTTCTTGATGTACAGCTTTGATACGAACTCATCACCGCTTTTCAGTGGTGTTTTGAATGCCATATTGAGTCTTGCCACTACAGGGTCTATTCCTTCGTTGTGAAGGTGTGCGAAGCTTACTCCCAACGATAAAAGAAATTCATGGCGTGTATGTTCGATATAATGCTGATAGTTGGCATTGTTTACTATGCCCTGTAGGTCGCATTCATAATCGCGTACCTTCATTTGCTGTTCGAAGATGTATTTCATTTGAGTTTTTAAGTTTTTAAGTTTGTGAGTTTTTTAGATACTAGTTGACTAGTTACTAGTTGACTAGGTTCCTTAGTATCTAGTCCCTAGTTCATAGTCTCTAGTCCCTAGTCTCTAGTCTCTTAATCTATAAATACAAACTTACGGAAAAATCCTCTTATATCTATCGTTGCAAGGAATATTCTTCATATTTTTGCATATATGGATAAGGAACTTAATATATTTGCAGCTCCGTTACAAGGTTTTACGGAGGCCGCATGGCGTGTAGCGCATAATGAGGTTTTTGGTGGAGTTGATGCTTATTTCACTCCTTTTATAAGATATGAGAAAGGCGGTCTGCGCAATAAGGACAGACGCGAGGTCCTGCCTGAAAACAACCGTGGCATAAGGCTGATACCTCAGATTATGGCTTCCGAGCCGGAGGAGATGAAAGCTTTGGCTGATTTCGTCATTTCTTTAGGATATAAGGAGATTGACCTCAATATGGGTTGTCCTTTTCCGCTGATAGCGAACAAGGGAAAGGGTAGCGGAATATTGCCACATCCTGATAAGGTGGCTGCGCTTATGAAGTGCGTCAATGGTTATGCGGCTGACGGCATAAGTTTCAGCGTTAAGATGAGGCTGGGGCAAGTGTCTGCCGATGAATGGAAGGAGATTCTGCCTGCCATTAATGATTCTGATGTGAAGATGATTACACTTCATCCACGTATAGGCAAACAGCAGTATAAGGGTGAGCTTGATATGGATGCATTTGCTGAATTCTATAATGAATGCCGTAAACCGCTGGTATATAATGGCGACCTGTGCAGTGTGGCAGATATAAACAGGGTAGTTGATAAGTTCCCCGACTTGTATGGAGTGATGATAGGTCGCGGACTGCTTGCCGACGGCTCTTTGGCTGCCGGATATAAATCTGGTTCGGAGATTAATAAGGACGTGCTTTATGCCAAGGTGCGCAATATGCACTCTCTGATGTATCAAAGATATTCAGAAACAATTGAGGGCGGCGATGCACAGCTTCTTCTTAAAATGAAGTCAATGTGGGAATATTGGCTTCCCGGGCTTGACAAGAAGAAAAGGAAAGCTATCCACAAGGCAAACAAGCTGTCGGTATATCTGAACGAGGTAGAGGGAGTTAGGTAGTTTTTTTCAAATACTCAAACCCGATGCGGCAGTACAGGCATTTCTTCGGGTCGCAATAATTCTTTTTCAGCTGTATCAGAGCCTGGCTGTCGCCTGCATGTGAGGCTTCAAGTCCGCATTCTTTCCACATTCGTGTGATATAGTTGTTTTCCGGTTTCAGTGTCTCAAGCATTTCCGAGGCGCGTGCTGTAAGACGGTCTATTCCTCTGTGTTTGCCGTATGCATATAAGAACGGTATCACTGTGTTTATAATCAGCAGATTGACGGATGAAGTGCTGAGGCTTTTCTTTATCGGAACTGATACTTCGCCGAATGTATAATGTGTAATCCAATATTCTGAAGTATCAGTCTCTAACAAAGGTTTTAGCTGTTCTATTGTTTCTGCTTCAAGAATCCTTGACAGCAGTCCCTGTGATGTGTGATATAGTTTTGCCAGCTGTGCGATTCTTACGTGAGGAAAGTTCCCGGGACGCATGCGCAATAACTTCCAACGGCAGTTCTCCGATGTGGTGAAGCCGAACTTATGTTTAAGATATGTATATTCCTTCAGTAGTTTGTTCGCATATTCATCGTTAGCCGCGTCTAAAAGTCCTGCCTGACCGAAAAATATGGCTTCTATCTGGAACAAGTTGTCGCGGTGTTTGTCAACAGCCCTTAGCGGAATGGTCTGTGCCCACAGTTCGAAGGCTTCGCTGTTGGTCCCGAAACCGAAGTTGCGTGCCAGGGTGATGAAGAACACGTCTTCCCAGTTATTGTTGTATTTTTCCTTCAGCTTAGTTATACGTTCCGTTTTTTCTTCGAAACGTTCTATCTGGAGTGTGTTCAGCCAACTGTGTATTAGTAGTTTGGATAGTGAAGGGATGAGCTTGTAGCATGCAGGGTAGTGGGCGGTACGAATAAGCTCGTTATAGCTATCCACAAGATAAGTGGGGTAGTGCAATTCCATCTGCGGAATTTTCTCTCCGTTCGGTCGGCATGGCTCATAGTCTATGTCCGAAGCTACGTGTAGAATCACATTTTCGTAATCGGAATTCATGTCATGATGATGTAACTTCCAGTCGGAAGCTTTGATGTGTATTTCTATGTTTCCCACCCATAATACACCGCCTATTTTAATCTTTGCATTAAAGAAGTCCGGACCTGCATTCGTATTCCATAGTCCCGGGTCGATAACCTCCACTTCCATGCCGTCTGTAGTACGTAACGGCTTAAGAGGGAAAAGTTTGTGTTTCCATACGTAATGTAAAAGTTGTTCCATGCTAACGATTGTAAATATTGCCTAAATGTAATGATTTATAATGAAAAGCATTATCTTTGTCGGAAAATAATTTTAGTTCTTGAGTTTTTTAGTTCTTGAGTTGGTTTAAGAATACAAACTCACAAACTTACAAACTTAAAAACTCACAAACTTACAAACTCACAAACTTACAAACTCACAAACTTAAAAACTCACAAACTTACAAATATGAAGATAGCATTAATTGGATATGGAAAAATGGGCAAAGAGATAGAAAAGATTGCCCTCTCACGCGGACATGAGATTGTTAGCATCATAGATATAGACAACACACAGGATTTTGAGTCGGAAGCGTTCCGTTCGGCTGACGTGGCAATAGAGTTTACTGCTCCATCTGTGGCTTATAACAACTGTTTGTCGGCTTTCAAGAATGGTGTAAAGGTGGTTTCAGGCAGTACAGGATGGATGAACGAACATGCAGACGAGATGCGCCGCTTGTGTACTGAAGAGGGCGCAACACTGTTCTGGTCATCTAATTTCAGTCTTGGGGTGGCTATTTTCTCTGCCGTAAACAAGTATCTTGCCCGTATAATGAATAATTTCCCGGGATATGACGTATCTATGGTCGAGACTCATCACGTACACAAACTCGACGCTCCAAGCGGTACTGCCATAACTCTGGCTGAAGGCATTCTTGAGAACCTCGACCGTAAGGACAAATGGGTGATGGGAACGCTTACCTCACCAGACGGAACAGTTACTGGTACTACAGACTGTGCGGCTGACGAAATGCCTGTTAGCGCAATCCGTCGTGACGAGGTGCCGGGCATCCATACCATAACATACGAATCTGAAGCTGATTCAATCATCATTACTCACGATGCCAAGAACCGTAAGGGATTCGCTCTCGGTGCTGTGCTTGCAGCTGAATATACTGCTGAACATACAGGATTCTTAGGTATGAATGATTTGTTTAACTTCTAAGTTGACAAGGCTTCAGAAATCAGATACTAGATACTAGGGACTAGATACTAGGAGACCTTGTCAACTAGTAACTCGTTAACTTGTAACTAAAAAAGAGCCTAGCCAACTAGTAACTAGTCAACTAGTATCCAAAAAACTTAAAAACTCACAAACTCAAAAACTCAAAATGATACATGCATCACGCAAACAATGGATAAAGTTTGCCATAGCAATGGCTCTTTATCTTGCATTTATAATATGGCTGAAGAGCTGGCTTGGTATTATTGCCATACCATTCATTTTCGATGTTTATATAACCAAGAAAATACCTTGGACATGGTGGAAGAAATCTACCAACCCGCTTGTTGTCACTGTTATGAGCTGGGTTGACGCCATTGTGTTTGCTCTTGTGGCAGTATATTTCGTCAATCTGTATTTCTTTCAGAACTATGTAATACCTTCTTCTTCGCTTGAGAAATCGTTGCTCGTGGGCGATTATCTGTTTGTCAGCAAGATGAGCTATGGAGCAAGGATTCCTCAGACTCCGCTTCACATGCCGCTTACTCAGCATACTCTTCCGGTGTTCAACTGCAAGTCGTATTTGGAATGGCCTAAATGGGATTACAAGCGTGTTGACGCACTTGGTCATGTGCAGCTTAACGATATTGTGGTATTCAATTTCCCGGCCGGAGATACTGTAGCTACAGCCATGCCGGCAGAGGATATATACCGTATAAGCTATCAGGCTGGAAGGGAGCTTTCAAAACCTATCGATATGTCAACTCTTACGCCATTGCAGCAGCGCGATGTGTTTGACTATTATTATGCTGTAGGACGCAGATATATTGATGAGAACAAGTCCATGTTCGGCGAAGTGGTGAGCCGTCCTGTTGACCGACGCGAGAACTATGTAAAACGTTGCGTGGGACTTCCGGGACAGACACTCGAAATCAAGAACAAGATAGTTTACCTTGACGGAAAGGCAAATAAGGAGCCGGATAATGTGCAATACAGATATTTTGTCGAGACTACCCGTCAGCTTCCTGACGATCTTTGCAGGGAACTTGGCATAAGCCAGGAAGACCTTATGGCATATTATCCCAAGGAGTCTGTATATAACATTCCTCTTACAGAAAAGGCCAAGGCTGCTTTGCTGGCACGCAAGGATCTTGTGAAATCAATAACTGATGTTCCTGGTGATGATGCCGGTGGACTGTATCCGGTAAACAAACTTACAGGATGGACTACCGACAATTACGGACCTATATGGATACCTAAGAAAGGCGAGACGATAGAACTTACAATTGATAATCTGCCTATATACGAACGCCCTATACATGCCTACGAGGGAAACCGGCTTGAGGTGAAGGACGGAAAGATATACATCAACGGAGAAGAGACAAACAAATATACTTTCCAGATGGATTATTACTGGATGATGGGTGATAACCGTCATAACTCGGCTGACTCTCGTTTTTGGGGTTTTGTTCCCGAGGACCATATCGTAGGTAAGCCAATCTTCATCTGGCTGTCGCTTGATAAGGATAGAGGCCTGTTCGACGGTAAAATCCGTTGGAACAGACTGTTTAGATTTGTGGATAATATAAAGTAAGTTTATGAGTTTCTGAGTTTTTAAGTTGGTTGATGATAACAAACTGACAAACTCAAAAACTGACAAACTCAAAAACTAATAATGAAACCCTATCTGACATATATCAGAGCTATAGTCATTGCCATTCTGGCCGTTCTTATAGTCCGAACCCTGTTTGTTACATCATGCTTTATTCCTTCCTCAGGCATGGAAAACACCCTTTACCGTGGAGAAGGTGTCCTGGTGGGCAAATGGAGTTACGGATGGCGTGTGCCTTTGCAGTCTGTTTTCGGATATCACAGACTTTTGCCAGATGACGTCAGACAGGGAGAAATTGTACTGTTTAATAATCCTATGCCGGCCGATACATCTATTTCAGTCGATTGTAGGGAACTTTACATAAGCCGCTGTATAGGTACTCCAGGCGATACCCTTATGCTTAACAGCGAACTCATAGCCGAGGGAACCGATGTTTTCAGTCCTGATACAAAAGCTCTTTATTCATATCCCGCCGAAAGTGAGGAGGTAATGGACTGTGTACTGTCCTCGTTGGGCATAACAGAAAATCAGTTGGCGGGCTATACACCAGAAGGTAATTATATCAGGAGTTTCAGCTATTACGAACATTATCTTGTAACCCAACGTATGGATGGCAGGTTCAGCCTCACACCTCTCTATCCCGAAAATAGCTGTAAGGCATATCCTTTTGTTGTACCTAAGAAAGGAGTTCCTGTAAGTATATATCCGTGGAATGCTGCCCTTATAGTTAATATGATAGCCTTTCATGAGAAAAAAAATGCATATATAAAAGGTGATACGGTGTTTGTCGAGGGTAAACCAAGAAAAGAATATACATTCTCGCAGAATTACTATTGGATGGCATCGAATGATCCTGTAAATATAAATGATTCGCGTCTGTTCGGCTTTGTTCCCGAAACACATGTTATAGGCAAAGCTTTAAGAATATGGTATCCTTCCAGGAAAGGACGGTTCATGAAAAAAATTCAGTAAATACGTAAGATGGAAAATAAAGATATAATCCTCGGTTCTGCATACTTGGCTCCGGTCTCATATTTCGCAGCATTATATTCATGTAGTAAGGCTTACATTGAAAGATACGACCATTATATGAAGCAGACATATCGTAACCGTTGTGTAATAGCTTCAGCCGACGGACCTTTGGCGCTTACTATACCTGTCGAGAAATTGTCTGAAGGCAAGTGTGCCATGAAGGATATCCGAGTGTCTGAACATGGTAACTGGCGTCATGTCCACCGTAATGCTTTCGTAGCTGCATACAAGCAAAGTCCTTTTTTTGACTATTATGCCGATGAGTTCAATGCCTTTTTCAACAGAAAATACGTCTTTCTTTACGATTTCAATATGGAACTGACACACTGGATGTGTCGGCAGATAGACATACAACCGGAACTTGTACCTACTACGGAATATATGGATGCCAAAGAAGGAATACTTGATTTGCGTGAGGCTATCCATCCTAAAAAAAATGTAGAAGATTCTTTATCGTTCTGTCACCCTGTTCCTTACTATCAGGTATTTGATTCGCGTCATGGCTTCCAACCGGATTTGAGCATTGCTGATTTGCTTTTCAATATGGGACCTGAAAGCCTCCTTGTACTGCGTGATGCGGTATCGTTCTGAGTCTAAAAAACTATATCATAAAGAATATGCCATGAAACAGACTATTGCACCTTTTGCCAAACCTCTCTATGTAATGACAAAGCCTGTAGGGGCTGTATGTAATTTAGCTTGTGACTATTGTTACTATCTTGAGAAATCTAACTTGTATAAGGATACATCCAGGCATGTGATGAGCGATGAGCTTCTGGAACGCTTTATCAGGGAGTATATCGGTTCTCAGACTATGCCACAGGTCCTTTTTACATGGCACGGCGGCGAGACACTTATGCGCCCTCTGAGTTTTTATAAAAAAGCTGTTGAACTACAGAAACAGTATGCCGGAGGAAGGACGATAGATAACTGTATCCAGACTAACGGAACACTGATTACTGACGAGTGGTGCCGTTTCTTCAAGGAAAACAACTGGCTTGTTGGGGTGTCTATAGACGGCCCTCAGGAATTCCATGACGAATACCGCCGTAACAGGCAGGGGCTTCCTTCGTTCGTAAAGGTTATGCGAGGAATAGAATTACTTAACAAGCATGGAGTGGAATGGAATGCAATGGCTGTAGTAAACGATTATAATGCCGATTATCCGGTTGAGTTCTATAACTTTTTCAAGTCCATAGGATGCCATTATATCCAGTTTGCCCCTATTGTGGAAAGAATCTTCAAGCACGATGACGGACGACATCTTGCTTCACCAATGCAGGAAGGAGATAAACTGGCAGATTTTTCTGTTACTCCCGAACAGTGGGGAAATTTCCTCTGTAGGCTTTTTGACGAATGGGTGAAGAATGACGTCGGACAGTATTTCATCCAGATATTCGACTCAACTCTTGCCAATTGGGTAGGAGAACAGCCAGGTGTATGCTCAATGGCTAAGACGTGCGGACATGCCGGAGTGATGGAGTTCAACGGCGATGTATATTCGTGCGACCATTACGTATTTCCTGAATATAAGCTTGGCAATATCTATCAGAATACTCTTGTGGAAATGATGTATAGTGACCGGCAAAAGGAATTCGGACTAATGAAACAGCAATCTCTTCCTACCCAGTGTAAGGAATGTGAGTTCCTTTTTGCCTGCAACGGTGACTGTCCTAAGAACCGTTTTGCCAAGACAGCTACCGGCGAACCCGGACTGAACTATCTTTGCAAGGGATATTTTCAGTTCTTCAAGCATGTGGCACCATATATGGATTATATGAAGAAAGAATTGCTTGCACAGCGTCCGCCATCAAATGTTATGGAAGCGATTCGTAATGGAGTGATAGACATTTAGACTATTATTCCACCGCCTAAAACCATATTGTTGCGATAGAAGGCGGCAGCCTGTCCTGAAGCTATTGAGGCCAATGGCTCGAACAGGATAACGTGCAGCCTTCCGTCGCCTGATTTCTCTACTCTACATCTATTCGCCTGTTTGCGATATCTTATCTTGACTATCACATCGTCCTTGCCAATCAGACTCTCTTCGTTTGTGATATTCCAGTCTGTAAGCCACATTTCATTCTTTTCAAGACTCTTTATATTGTCGCTTAAAATAATTTTGTTTTCCTTGGGGATAATATCTTTTACGAATACAGCCTTGTTCAGATAAATTCCTAATCCGCGCCTTTGACCGACGGTAAAGAATGGAAATCCATCGTGTATGCCTATTTGATTGCCTTCCTCATCGCAGAATATCCCCGGTTTGATACTTTCTGTATCTACATTTTTTTTCAGGAAACTCCTGTAATCCATAGGGCAGAAACATACTCCAAGACTGTCCTTTTTTGTGGCAACCTTCATGAATCCTCTTTCCGCTGCAATTTCTCTTATTCTCGTTTTTGTAAGCCCACCCAAAGGCAAAAGCATTCGCTGCAGAATGTCCTGTGGCAGTCCCCATAGGAAGAAAGACTGGTCCTTGTCAGGGTCAGCCCCATTTATGATATGCCAGTATCCTTTGATAAATTTTTTCTGAACGTAGTGTCCGGTAGCGATATGGTAAATGCCTTCTTTGTCGGCAATTTCTCTTAGAATTGGCCATTTCAGGTAATTATTGCATAAAGTACACGGAACCGGTGTCCTTCCTGACATGTATTCTTTTATAAAATAGTCTATGATGTATTCCTTGAATTTATCTCTCAGGTCGTATGTAATATGTGGAATATTAAGCTTTTCGCAAAGATAGCGTGCATCGTCCAGATATTCTGTATTATTGTCTTTCTCGTAAAACCGAAATGTCACCCCGGTAACATCATAACCGGCGTCAAGAAGCAACAATGCGGCAACAGAGCTGTCTGTCCCGCCGCTCATACCTAATAATACTTTCTTGTTTTCTTTCATAATCCTTTCCTTTGAAACGGGTTATTTTACGTATGGGCATAAAAAAAGGAGTACCGCTGTACTCCAACCTTTGTTAACCTTAAAATCTAATACTATGAAAAACACAGTGCAAAGGTACGGACTTTTATGTAATATGCAAACTATGTGTGCGAAAACTCATATTTTATAACACTATTTAATATAGTTGCTTGTCGTTATACAGTTGTTAATATTTCAGCCTGTATTCAAGAGGTGTAATTCCTGTATGTTTTTTAAAATATCTGGTGAAAAATGACTGATCTGGAAAATTCAGCTCGTATGAAATGTCTTGTAAGGACACGTTTGATCTCCTAATTGTACACAAGGATATTCTTTCAGGAAAAAAGTGAACGAAGGTTCCAATTGGATATCATGCCGCAGGTGTCTGGCACAATACAGAAATTATGTGTAACCGAAGGTGAGAAGGTAAGAAAAGACCAGGTGCTTTTCATTATCGACCAGGTTCCTTACAAGGCTGCACTCAATACTGCAGTGGCGAATGTGAAGTCGGCGCAGGCTGCTTTGGCCACTTCGGAATTGACTTATAACAGTAATAAGGAACTGTATGCCAAAAAGGTGGTATCAGAATTTACGCTGCAGACTTCGGAAAACCAGTATCTCACTGCTAAAGCCCAGTTGGCGCAGGCAGAGGCTCAGGAAGTCAATGCCCGTAACGACTTGTCATACACAGAGGTCAAAAGCCCCAGCAACGGTGTGGTAGGCATGTTGCCCTACCGTGTAGGTACGTTGGTCAGTCCGTCTATGACACAGCCTTTGACAACAGTTTCGGATAACTCTGAAATGTATGTCTATTTTTCTATGACAGAAAATCAGGTACTCGGCATGGTCCGTGAATATGGCTCTATGGATGAGGCTATAGCTAAAATGCCGGAAATATCACTTGAGCTGAACGATGGTACTATATATGCCGAAAAAGGCAAGATTGAGTCCGTCAGTGGAGTGATTGATACACAGACCGGCACAGTGGGTGTACGTGCCGTATTCCCAAATGAAAAAGGCTTGTTGCTGAGCAGTTCGTCAGGCAAGGTGTTGATACCAAGTACGTATAACGATTATATAGTAATACCTCAGGAGGCTACAGTTAAACAGCAAGATAAGATTTCAGTGTTCAAGGTAGTCGATGGTAAGGCTGTAACAACACTGATCAAGGTGGCGGCCTATAATGATGGACGCGAGTATATCGTGCTTGAAGGTCTTAATCCTGGTGATGAAATAGTTGCCAAGGGTGCCGGACTTCTTCGCGAAGGAACTCAGGTGAAATAAACAGACAGAGTTGATTTGACTTTAATTAAGAGTAACAATGAAAGGAAATATATTTATCAAACGACCGGTGATGGCTATCTCCATCTCCATCGTGATTTTGTTGGTGGGATTTATCTCGCTCATATCGTTGCCGGTAGAACAATATCCTGATATAGCTCCTCCTACGGTAGTTGTTGATGCCACATATACAGGAGCCAGTGCAGATGCGGTTATGAATAGTGTCATAATGCCGCTGGAAGAGAGTATAAACGGTGTGGAAAACATGATGTATATTACTTCTACCGCAACAAACTCCGGTTCGGCTACAATACAGGTTTATTTCAAGCAGGGAACAGACCCTGATATGGCAGCTGTCAATGTGCAGAACCGTGTGTCGAAGGCGCAGGGACTGTTGCCGGCGGAAGTGACAAAAATCGGAGTCTCTACGGCGAAAAGGCAGACAAGCTTCCTTCAGATCAACTCGTTGGTCAGTACAGATGGTAAATACGATGAGACATTCCTTGCCAACTATCTTGACATAAATGTAATCCCTGAGATTAAGCGTATCGAGGGTGTGGGCGACGCGACACTGTTAGGTGATACCTACAGTATGCGTATATGGCTCAATCCGGAACGTATGGCCCAGTATGGCCTGGTTCCTGACGACGTTACAGCTGTGCTTGGCGAGCAGAACGTTGAAGCACCTGCCGGTAATCTTGGCGAGAATTCTCCGAATGTGTTTCAATATGCGTTGAGGTATAAAGGACGTCTTAATCTATGCTTCCATTCATAACGTAGTGGAAACACTTGTAATAGCAATCATACTTGTTATTCTTGTGGTTTACTTCTTCTTGCAGGATTTCAAGAGTACATTGATTCCTTCCATTTCAATCATAGTATCACTTATCGGTACGTTTGCCTGTCTTGTGGCAGCGGGTTTCAGTATCAACATCCTTACTCTGTTTGCCCTTGTGCTTGCCATCGGTACCGTGGTTGACGACGCCATAGTTGTGGTGGAAGCTGTTCAGGAGAAATTCGATTCTGGCTATACTTCTCCATATCTGGCTACAAAAGATGCGTTGGGCGATGTTACCATGGCCGTTATCTCATGTACCTGCGTGTTTATGGCTGTGTTTATCCCTGTAACATTCATGGGCGGTACATCCGGTATATTCTATACCCAGTTCGGTATCACTATGGCTACGTCAGTAGGCTTGTCAATGATTTGCGCCCTTGTGCTTTGTCCGGCCCTTTGTGTTATCATGATGCGCCCGTCCGACGGAAACAAGAGTCCTAAAAGTTTCAATGGCCGTGTAAGGGCTGCTTATAATGCCTCTTTCAATGCTACCATGAATAAATATAAGAAAGGTGTGATGTTCGCTATCCACCACAGATGGATGGTTTGGGCAGCGCTTATAGTATCAGTTGTATTGCTCGTATTCTTCATGAAGACAACAAAGACAGGTCTGGTTCCGCAGGAGGACCAGGGTACTGTAATGGTCAACATCAGCACATCACCAGGTAGCACTCTTACTGAGACAGCCAAGGTAATGGAAAAAGTAAAGGATATTCTGAAGAACACCCATGAGGTTGAGAACTACAGTGCCACATCAGGCTATGGTCTTATTTCCGGTTCATCCGACATTTGGAGTGATAACCCTATATGACTGAATATCAGCGTATATGGAACATATACAATTTTGTATATTGTTGATAATCAATAAGACTGATATCTAAAAGCTATAATTCGCCCCTACAAATGGCTCAATTGTGTTTAAATGTGTAGAAGCGTAAGAACAAGCTAAAATACAGATTGTTACACATAGGGCGTATAGATTGTCAATATACCATTCGCAATACCCATCACTCCAAATTCCAGAAGACCCCAAAATATAAACCAGCGGAAACTGTTCCTGACAGCCTGTACGGAGCAAATGTGGAAGTAGCCGATACAACGAACTTCGGGAATTCGGACTGGAAAGAAATATTCACAGACAGTTATCTTCAGTCCTATATAGACCAGGCATTGCAGAACAATACTGACTATCAGTCCGCACAGTTGCGTATAGAAGAGGCGAAGGCTACACTGTTGTCATCCAAACTGGCTTTCCTCCCTTCGTTCGCATTGGCTCCACAAGGAACAATAAGCAGCTTTGACTCTCAGAAAGCTACAAAATCGTATGAACTCCCTGTTACAGCGAGTTGGGAACTCGACATATTCGGACGTATGCGCAACTCAAAGAAATAGGCTCAGGCATTTTATGCCCAGAGTGTTGACTATAAACAGGCAGTACGTTCACAGTTGATTGCCAATGTTGCCAATACATATTACACGCTTCTTATGCTGGACGAACAACTGAAACTGTCGGAAGAAACAGCGGAGGCATGGAAAGAAACAGTTGCCGCAGCACGTGCATTGATGGATGCCGGTCAGTATAACGAGGCGGGTGTATCGCAGATGGAAGCAACATATTACAGCGTGCAGGCATCTGTGGTCGATCTTAAAGAACAGATAAACCAGACGCAGAATACTCTGGCGCTGCTGCTGGCTGAGACTCCCCGTAATTACGAGCGTGGAAAACTGGCAGACCAGGTAATGCCTGACGACTTGTCAATAGGCGTTCCGTTGCAGATGTTGTCAAACCGTCCTGACGTACGTTCGGCAGAACGTTCGCTGGAAGCTGCGTTTTATGTAACGAACCAGGCACGTTCGGCTTTCTATCCTTCTATAGTTTTAAGCGGAAGTGCAGGATGGACGAATGCCGCTGGTTCAATAATTGTAAATCCTGCCAAGTTCATAGCCACAGCTATAGGACAGTTGACAATGCCGTTGTTCAACCGTGGACAGAACATAGCCCAGCTCCGTATAGCCAAGGCTCAGCAGGAAGAAGCAAGTCTGAGTTTCCAGCAGACATTGTTGAATGCAGGGGCCGAGGTTAACGATGCACTTACAGCATATCAGTCAAGTAAGTCGAAGACAGAGCTGTATCAGAAACAGGTGACAGCTTTGGAAAAGACTGTAACCAGCACCTCTTTGCTTATGGAGTATGGAACAACAAATTATCTTGAGGTGTTGACAGCCCGCCAGTCCCTGCTCAGTGCCCAACTCACACAAGTGTCAAACCGCTTTATGGAGATACAGAGTGTGATAAGTCTCTATCAGGTGCTTGGTGGCGGAAGAGGAGAATAATAATAGTGTAAACACACACAATCATTTCATATAAAATTAACTGTTATCATTATCTAGTGTGATAATTAGATGATTGGGGCTGCCTGGGGAGTGATCTTCGGGCAGTTCTTTTTTGTGGGAAAACTGTTTGAAATAGTTTTGAAAACATCTTTAGCACAACTTTTGTTTAGGATGGGAAATCATTAAGAGATTTTGCCAAGGGTTGTGGCTTTGAGGAATCCAGTTTAAGAAATGGGATGATTAAATCGTTGTAAATTAGTCGCATAGTATTTTTTTTATATCAAATAATCCTAATTATATAATCGAAAAACAGTCCTATAATCCTGATATTTGATCATATTTTCCTAACTCACGATTATATATTACGATAATTTTGCTATAGTAGATAAATATAACTTATTATAACGGAGAATGTTAATTCTTAATAGTTTGGATAAGACGGTAAGTACGGTAGTACTGTGATAGATAAATATTTAATTACTAACCAAATAATTACAGTTATGAAAACAAGATTAATCATTACAATGCTGGCTCTATTCGGTATTTTTCAGTTTGCCGGTGCACAAACTATTCGTGATAATTCCAACGTCGCTATTGGAAAAATTGAACGTGACGGAACAGTAAGAAATGCTGGCAACGTCAAAATTGGGTCTATTTCATCCTCAGGAGAGATACGCAATGCGGGCAACATCCTCATAGGAAAGATTGATAGTAACGGAAAAGTTTGGAACAAGAACAACAGTCGGTTGGGAGCTATTGAAAACGATGGCACAGTAAAAAATGCATCCAATGTCAAGATTGGGAAAGTGGAAAGCAATGGTAGTGTGAGAAATGCCTCCAACATGACAATCGGAAAGGCTGAAAATGTTTCTACAAGGCATGCAGCTCTATTTTTCTTCTTCGGATTCTTTAGATAGGACTGAAGTTGACCGATACTGTCTGCAAGCAGATACAGATTCGCTATATGACTTCATGCTTGTCTCTGCTGAAAATATAGTATGCATACCATTGCCAAATATCTGAAGTGATTTAAATCAGATGACAGTAGAAGCAATAGCGGATCTTCTCGAAGAAATAGTATGGCAGCAGCTCTGGACATGGAAACTATGGCTGTGGCAATTTCGGTGGTTGAGGTGCAGGTAGTAAATTATAAAAATAATTAGAAGGAATATGAAAACGACAGTACTTACTATTTCCATTATACTATTATCCGTAACGGGTATTTGGGCATACAATTTCAAAGTCGGTGATTTATGTTACAACATTATAGACATAGGCACAAAGACCGTGGAGGTGACGTATAAACAGGAAAGTCTTGAGAATAATTACAGCTATCTTTCCGGAGTTGTAACTATCCCGGAAATGGGAAATATATTGCAAAAGACGCACTCTCCAATTGTTCCTATCTCTCACACAAATTACCATACTGGCTGCCGATCCTCCGGAAATAACAACGTTTCTTTTTTATAATACCAGTCCGGATATACTTGTATATGTACCCGCAGAATCATTGGAAGCATACCAAAAGGATGATGTATGGTAAAAATTTAATTTGCGGGGATTACCATAATAATTATATATTTTTTATACCTGACTTTTAATCATAAATTGTGAATTATATGACTACACTATTGATTTGCTTAGGTGTCATCTTGTTGCTCGGAATATGGGTAATGACACTGTACAACCGTTTAGTAAAATTGAGAAATAATAGAGAGAATGCTTTCGCTGATATTGATGTTCAATTGAAACAGCGCCACGACTTGATTCCGCAGCTCGTTACTGTGGTGAAAGGTTATGCCACACACGAAAAAGATACCCTAGACAGGGTAGTTGCTGCACGCAATGGAGCCATTAATGCCCGCACTATCAATGATAAGATTGTAGCTGAAAACGCTTTGTCTTCAGCACTGGCAGGGCTGCGCGTAACTCTCGAGGCATATCCGGATCTTAAAGCCAACCAGAACTTCTTACAGTTGCAGGAGGAAATATCCGATGTTGAAAACAAACTAGCCGCAGTACGGCGTTATTTCAATTCGGCTACTAAAGAATTTAACAATGCTGTAGAAACGTTTCCGTCGAATATCTTTGCCGGCATGTTCGGATTCAAAAAAGAAATGATGTTTGATCTTGGTGGGCAGCGCCAGACAATGGATAAGGCTCCGGAAATCAATTTCTGAAAATCTTAATAAAATACTATTAATGGAATATATCGGTATACAGGCACAGAAAAGAAGAAACGATTTCCGTTCTATGCTCCTGCTTTTTATGTTCCCATGCCTTGTCTTAGGTATGGTGTACATTTTTTTTCTCCTTCTCGCATGGCTGGGTTTTATTGAAGAAGCTGAAACAGAGGGACACTTCTGGCTTTCTGTCAACTCCGTTTACTTGAATTCGGTTCCTTATGTTCTTGGAGTGGTTTTCGTATGGTTCACCATAGCCTATTTTTTGAATACGTATATAATAAAAGTATCTACAGGAGCAACTACACTCGAAAGAAAAAAAAACAAACGTGTCTACAATCTGGTAGAGAATCTTTGTATGAGTCAGGGCATGAAAATACCGAAAATTAATATTATAAATGATGAGTCGCTCAATGCCTTTGCAAGTGGAATCAACGAACGGACATATACAGTTACTTTGTCGAAAGGGATAATAGACCGACTAAAAGACGAAGAGTTGGAAGCGGTCATAGCGCACGAACTGTCGCATATACGCAACCACGATGTACATCTGCTCATTGTTTCAATTGTGTTTGTAGGTGTGTTTTCAATGGTGGCTCAATTGGCATTCTCGACAATATCATCTTTGTCTGGTGGCAGTTCTAAAAAAAAGAATGACAATAGCGATGGAGCAGTCATACTGGTACTGTTTTTGGCTATTATAGTAGCCCTGATAGGTTTATTATTGGCAACACTGATGAGATTCGCCATTTCGCGAAAAAGGGAATATCTGGCTGATGCCGGAGCAGCTGAAATGACAAAGAATCCGCTTGCTCTTGCTTCTGCCTTGAGCAAGATTGCCAAGGATCCTAACATTGAGGCGGTGACACGTGAAGATGTTGCCCAGTTGTTTATTCAGCATCCAGGAAACAAGGCGGAAGGTTTTATCGGAAACCTTGGTGGAATATTTGCTACCCATCCTCCTATTGAAAAAAGAATACGCATACTTGAACAATTTTAACCATGTTATATCCTGATGTAGAAGTATCTACTGAAGGTGAATTCCAGGATTTATCCACGATTCAAATCTTATATTATGAGTTTTACAAATATTTAAATGTTAATATCCATTTTTACTTTAAGTTCTGGTTGTTCATGCAATAAAATATTAACTTTGCTAGCAGAAATATAGTCGATGCCATTATTAACATATCGGTGAAGCTCTTTACAGGGTAAGTCAGAATGTAAGTTGTATAAGAAATACGTGAACGGTTTATGAAAACATATTTATATATCCTTATTGTAGGGCTTTCAATATTATTTGCTTGCCAGAAGAGTAACGCGCCATTATATTTGGAAGAGGACAGGAAAGGAATTGACTCTATTTTGCAAAAAAATCGTAACACGGATTCTTTGTTGATTTTGCTTGATTCTTTTAAAGCGTCAGACAATATGTACGGACAGATTGCCACCTACGGACAATTAGGAAAAATATGTCGTGAAAACTCCTTTTTCGACGATGCCATCCAGTATCATAAAAGAGGTCTGGAGATAGCCACTATGATGAACGACACACTTGAAGTCGTAAAAGCACTGAATAATCTTGGAACCAACTACCGGCGTATCGGTATACTGACCGAAGCTTCAGAGTATCATTTCAGAGCATTGGGTCTGATAGAGAGAATGAAGGGAAGAACGTATGCTATCAGGAAAAACCGTCTGATAGCCATCAACGGTATCGGGAATATTTATCTCTCTTTGGGAAATAATAATGCGGCAGAAAGAGTATTCCGCAATTCCCTGGCCGGAGAAAGGGAACTGAACAGCGCGTTGGGTCAGGCCATCAACACAGCCAACTTAGGTTCTATTTTTGAAAGCCGGGGAGAATACGACTCAGCTTATGTATATTTCAAGCAATCCTTGTCATATAATCAGCAGGCAAAATCCGATTTAGGAATATCCCTTTGCTATAATCATTTCGGACGCCTTCACGAAAAAAAAGGGGAACTTGATGAGGCTCTAACCAACTACAACAAGGCTTATGACATAATGAAAGGAAAAAGCGACTATTGGCATTGGCTGGAGTCGTGCATTTCAATGTCACGTGTACTTCTCAAACTCAATAATCCGGTTCGGGCTCAAACTTATTTGTCGCAGGCAAGGGAAACGGCACAGGCCATCAATTCGTACGAACATCTTAGTGCCATCCATAATCTGGACTATATATATTTTTTAGGACAAAACGACTGCAAAAGAGCTTTGGACAGTTATATACAGAGCAAGGCATACGCCGATAGCGTGAAAAATGAGGAAAGCATCAATCATCTCCAAAACCTGAGAATAAAATACGAAATAGAAAAAAACGCTCAGGAAATAGATCTGGTAAAACAGAATTTCATTGAGGAACAACGCAACAAGCGAATTATCCTCGTAGTTAGCATTCTGATTCTTTTGATGACTTGTTCGGCTATAGCATTCCTTTGGTATGCTTTGCGGATGAGGTCGAAAACAAACCGTACTTTGCGACAGATGGAACAGATACGTACAGGATTCTTCACAAATATCACACACGAGTTTCGTACACCACTCACCGTAATTCTAGGATTGGTAGAACAAATGCAGAAGAATGAAGTGTCTAAAGACGAGGCGGAACGTTACCTCAGTTCCATTCAACGGCAGGGTAGTAACTTGCTTGATTTAATAAATCAGTTGTTGGACATGACAAAACTTATGGCAAAGGCCGACCGTAAACAATGGTATAGGGGAAATATTGTCGCGTTCATACGAATGACACTTGACAGTTATCGCGAATATGCCTGTTCGCAATATATAAACCTGCTGTTTATTCCTGAGTCGAATAGCATTGAGATGGATTTTATTCCAGAATATTTCAAGAAAATAATGCGCAATCTGCTTTCAAATGCACTGAAATATACTCCAGCCAATGGAATTGTCAGGGTAGAAATGAAAAAAGAGAATTCGTTGTTGATGTTGCAGGTTTTCAATACCGGTAAAGAAATTCCCGAGGAGGAATTGCCACGGTTGTTTGATACGTTCTATCAGGGATCAAACAACGAGAAACAGATAGGAACAGGTATAGGTCTTCCGTACACACGCCAGATGGTTGAAAGCATGAACGGCAGTATCAAAGTGTGCAACAAGAAAGGCGAAGGGGTAGTCTTTTCAGTTTATATACCAATTAATCAAGATACGATAGAGAGACTTCCATGGATAGATGCTACCGACATTACAGAACAGCTTCCTGAAAAGAATGATCTCGAAAATATTCAGGTTGAAGATAATGACACTGAAGATAATCTGTGTCCTTCCATATTGATTGTGGAGGACAATCCGGATATTTCATTTTACATCAGTACCCTATTAAAGGATAAATACCATCTTAATTATGCCTCTGACGGCAAAGAAGGTATTGATAAAGCGAAAAATTGCATGCCCGACCTCATACTTACAGACCTGATGATGCCCGGCATGGATGGCTATACTCTTTGTCATGAAATACGGCAGTCGGAAATATTGAACCATATCCCTATCATTATCATTACGGCAAAAAGCAGTGATGTGGATCGTATTCGTGGATTGGAAGAAGGTGCGGATGCCTATTTGATAAAACCTTTCAATGCAGAGGAGTTACTTGTTCGTGTCGAAAAACTGTTGGAGCAGCGCCGTCAGTTGCGTGACAAATTCTCCAGAGCCTTGCAGGAAGGTTCTGTCCAAAACGTTGAATTGTCACCTAGGGATCGTGACTTCCTGAATCGAATGACATCAATTATACATGGCCATTTGGCAAATAAAGACTTGAATGCGGATTTCATTGCCGACAGAATGTGCATGAGCAGATCGCAACTTAACAGGAAAATCCGTGCTATAACAGACTGTACTGCCACCACCTACATCCTCCGTATCCGTATGGAGAAGGCAGCCAGGCTACTTTCTTCTACAGAACAACCTGTCGGAGACATTGCCATGGTTTGTGGCTTCGAAGATACAAGTTATTTTACACGTGTTTTCAAACAAGTGTTCAATGTTACTCCCAGTCAATATAGGAAAACTCCCAAACTATAGGATGTAATAAAGAAATATGATACCTGTTTCTAGAGAGAAAACAGGAGAAATAAAGTGTTATAAATCAAGAATATAATTGAATAATTCATTCGAATAATCCTGATTCTCTAAACGAAAAAAGTTTTTATAATACTGTTTTTTGATCTGATTCTCCTAACCTGCGGTAATAAATACTGATAAATTTGCTTCAGACGTCAATTATAAAGGTAATATGATTTATTAACTTAAAATTTAAAGATTATGGGAGCAATTATTTCAAATTTCATGGAGATTATCCTTGGTAAGTATGCGCAGTTCAAAGGACGTGCCGGTAGAGGTGAATTTTGGATGTTTTATTTGGTTTATTTCATCATCGGGGCTGTATTCTCTATCTTGATGAATCTTGTAGCAAGTATCTCATTCCTTTATTATATCATTTTAGTGCTGCAGATAATTGTTATATTGGGATTGCTTGTGCCGACATTGGCAGTCAGTGTACGACGACTACACGATATAGGTAAAGGGGGAGGTTGGATATTTATCAATCTTATACCTCTTATAGGTTCTATCTGGTTCCTTGTATTATTGATAAAAGAAGGCGAGAAAGTCGCGAATCGTTTTGGTAATCCTGCTTGATAAATAGTTTGTTTTATAAATTTTTGAAGATATGGGAAAAAGAATCTTTTCTCGGATTGTTCTTGTAAGTATCTTTTTCATGGCTCTGTTTTCTCAGAGCCATGCAAAGACCACCGACCTGACAAAAATAACGGTCAGAAACGAGATGGAGCTGATTCGTGCATTGGGAAGTAACCGCGTCATCACAGTGGCAGAAGGCAGCTATATCAATCTCTCGAAGGTTCTTGAATTCTCGGTTCAGAGGAAGATAGCCGGAGTTGCGGACTTAGGAATGATTTCTGAGACGGAAGCATTCACAGGTGTGATGGCCATCGGATCTGAATTTTCTGGCATGGAGATGAACATTATTCACTTGAACAATCTGGAAATAGTAGGAGCCGGAGAAGAAAGACCTAAAATTGTAATCGAGCCGCATTATTCCAATGTTCTCACCTTTACCAACTGTAATGGGATAACATTGCGGCATCTTGAAATAGGGCATACCGAAGAAGGATATTGTACCGGAGGAGTGCTTAATTTCAATAATTGTAAAAATATAAAGATTGACGACTGCGACCTATACGGATGCGGCACGGAAGGCATTACTGCCAGTACTACGGAGACGCTGGAATGTACACGTACAATCATCCGCGATTGCAGCTATTCTATTCTTTCCTTGTATGGAGGTTCCAATTTCAAATTTATTGACTGCGATTTCCACGACAATCGGCAATTCAGCCTTATAAATACCAGCCAATATCCATCGAATGTCCAATTTTCGAAATGCCGCATCAGAAATAATAAAGGCGATTTGTTTGGTCTTGACAGTCCCATAGTGATGAACAAATGTTCAATCACTCATGCAGGTGCTTTAGGCACTGTCGATATGGTTGTTGATAATGATTGCGTCTGGTGTCATACTGATTTGGACCCCGAGGAAGAAAATAAGGATAAAATGCCGCCTGTACCCCTGTTTTACTATCAGTGGGAGGGAAAAATCAGCAATCAGGAAGTGCGTCTGGCATGTACGCGCCTTGGCATGGCGGTGATAGGCGAACTGATGATTAAGGACGAGTTGTACACTGAGTTCCTCAATGTATTGGGAATTGTCCGTACAGATGACGAAATCCTTTTCAATATATATGATAGTGAAAACCGTTGTGTCATAAGAAAAACATTTACCGGACATATTGTGGGCAATACATTGGAGTGTCTTGACGAAACCACAAAGACAGGATTCATACTCAATGCTTATAAAGGAGACTCACGTTTCCTCATGCATCGTGAAGCTGATGCCTACTGCAGTCCTTTCTTCAAATCACGAATCATCAGCTTCTTCTCTCGCTATCGGTATATCGATGGAGTGTATAGTAGCATCAACAAGGCAGGCAGTTCTGAAAATTACAGAAGTATCAGTATCTCACGTTTGGGCGAGTATCTCGACGTGGTGGAATTTACTATCGATTGTAAAAATGGAAAACATAAGTTTTCCACCAGTGGAAAAACCGAAATCCTCGGAGCTTCATTCAAATTTCAATTATCGGATGGCGAATGCGATTATGAATTTGAAGTCATTTTTTACAATGGATTCCTCTTCATTATCCCCGTATCAGGAAAACCGGATGGTTGTTTTGATTCCAACATCGGCATCGAAGGTATCTATGTACAGGAAACTAGTATTGAAAGATAATAATTCATTAAAAATAAGTCAAAATGAAAACAAAGAGATTTAGAATAAGCGTACTGTTGGCAGCGTTATTCCTTGCCACAGGTTTGGTGGCCGAAGCACAAGTAGGCAAGCTTATGCAAAGGGCTAAAAAGGCAGTGACAGAGAATACAAACAAGACAAATATTTCTGCGGACAATGTGTCAGGTAGAACTATTGCCGCTAAAGGCAATGCCTTATATGTGAGCAAGGAAAGAGGAAGTGCAAGAGCGGAGGGAACAAAAGATGCTCCGATGAAGGATATACAGAAAGCCATTGACAAGGCTGCTAACGGAGATGTAATCCGCATTGCCCAGGGCAATTACCTTGGCAATCTCGACCGCGGATGGATTGAAATGAAAGGCAAGTATGTCAGTCTCGAAGGCGGGTGGAAAGACGACTTCAGCGAACGCAACCCTGTCAAGTACATCACACGCATACAGCCTTCCAAGGAACAGAAAGGTACTATCGGCATGGGATTGCTGATGATTGAGTCTACGTCTGATAAAAATTCACAGATAATCATCGACGGCATCTTCTTCGACCTTGGGCTCGTACACGAATACAATCCTGCCGATCCGTCAGACGCCCGTTTCGGTTGCCCCGAAGGATGTGAAACGGGACGTATTTGTCCGGTTACTGAAAAGCCCAACAAGACCATACGTCTTATAGGCGGAAAAGTGGCAGGAAAACTCGTAATCCGCAACTGCATGTTCCTTAACGCATCATTCAACGCCATCATCATGACAAACATGGGCGGCGACTGGGAGATATACAACAATGTATTTGTTGCCAACCTCTATGCTTCCTGCGAGATTAACGGAGGTCTGAACCAGAACACAGGGGCACACCAATCAACTGTCGACTTCCACCATAATACAGTATTGTTCTCATGGCCAACGACAAAAGAAATGGAAAGTATGGGTTACGGATACCGGTTCAAAAACGGTGCCGACCATAATGTTCACCACAATATCTTCGGTTGCAACAACTATGGTGCATTGGACGGCGGTTGGGACGATTCTAACCTCCCTGCCGACAAGCGCAAAATCTGTTCGGCCTACGACAACCTGTTCTTCATGAACAGAGGCGACCTCGTTATGGCTGGAAACAGCGGCGGCAAATGGCTTTACGTGCCGGGAAAACGCTTCGATGAAGTTGAAATGCTGACCAAATACGAAAACAACAGGGAACTTCCAGGTACAAGCAAGTTCAAAGATGTTATTGACCAGGCATATTTGAAAGGATATGCATCTCTCGAAATAATAACAACCGAAAGTTATGACCCTAATTCCGCGGCAAACCTTTTCAGGGAGGCTTTCGGATTGAACAAACAGGGCACAATGACCACCAGGGTGTCGATGTTCGGCAACCGCTACAATTTCGACAAGGCAGTACAGCTGTTCGGCGCGGAACCCGGATATGGAGCACAGCTCCCTGAATGACAGTGAAGTACGAATAACAAGCTAAAAAAAAAGAATATAAATACTGTAATATTATGGCTTATCAGGAAACAAAAACAACAGGATATGGAACCCGGTTGTCTAATTCCATAAGAGGTATCGGAACCGGATTCCTGATGTTGCTGGGCGGTACGGTTTTATTGTGGTGGAACGAAGGACGTGCCGTGAAGACAACCCAAATGCTGGAGGAAGCACAAGGAGTTGCAGTACATGTGGATGACGTATCAAATGCGGATCCGTCATTAAATGGAAAACTTATTCATGCCACAGCTTTCACCCAAACAAAGGATTCTCTCAGCGACGCGACTTTCGGTATAGGAAGCGTAGCGATAAAACTGGACCGTAAAGTACAATACTATCAATGGGTAGAGCATTCAAAGACTGAGACAAAGGATAAAATCGGAGGAAGCAAGGAAGAAGTGACAACCTACTACTATGAGAAGGAATGGAATGGAAGTCCTGTCAATTCTCAAGAGTTCAGCGATCCGGATTATCAGAACAGGAACTTTGTTGTGATGAATATAGAAGACCAAAGTTCTATGGCAGAAAATGTAACATTCGGAGCATACAAGCTGCCTAAGGATCTCATTCGTTCCATCTCCGGTACAGTCCCGATGGCGCTGAGCTTCAGTCAGGAGCAACTAAGCGAGTGGAACAGGGATGTCAGGAAAGTTTTCGAAAGCATGGCACCTGCCGCAAACAATACAGCCGCTGTTGCTGCTGAAACACCTGCTGCTGCCGAAGGAGACTCTGCAAAGGTCCAGGCTGTCGCAGCTGCGGAGACAGAACAGATTGCCAAACAGGAGTTCGATTATGTCCATGTCAATGGTAACGTGCTATATTTCGGAAAGAATCCCAACAATCCGCAAATCGGAGATATGTCTGTCACCTTTACAAAAGTAATGCCCGGAGAGGCATCAGTCATAGCTGTGGTAAATGGAGACAAACTGCAGTCGTATGTCGCAAAAAATGGTAAGACATTGTCTGTCCTCACGTCGGGAGCCGTAAGTATGGAAAATATGTTCGAAAACCAGCACAAGAGTAATAGCCTCATGACTTGGATACTACGCTTCATAGGTCTGTTTTTGGTAGTTATCGGATTCAAGGGTATTTTCGGCATTCTGATAACTTTGTTGAAAGTACTGCCGTTTCTTGCCGATATTGTCGGACTTGGCATCGGTCTTATATGCAAAGTATTGGGATTGGTATGGTCGCTTCTCATAATAGCCATAGCCTGGCTGTTTTATCGTCCTGTCATTGCCGGAGTGCTGTTGGCGGCTATCGTTGCCCTCATAGTGTTCCTCGTGAAAAAAGGAAAAGATAACAAGAAGGTCGAAGTGTCAAATGTGTAAAAGTGTAAGTAATAACTGAAATGAAAACTTTTCTTACTTTTTTTAATCATTTCATATCAATGTTATTTGTTTTATTGTCTGCGGTAATCTTTTTTACCGCAGGCATACAGTATGCAAGAGCTGAAAACGGCAGTGTTAATGTCGTTTCTTCACAGATGCTGTGTTACTCAGAAACGTCAGTAAACGATTTTCACCCGGTATATGTCCGCGAAGCTGAAGAGACTCTTCTCATGGTATATAAGGAATACCACGTATTCAATGCAAGAACGGCCGATTCATACACGAAAGTCATGATCTCAACCACCACAGAGGTAAGAAATTTCAAAGTTCTCAATCTCAGTGACTGCCAGATTGATGACAACGGAAAAATCTCGTTTCACGAAGAAACTCTCTATGAGCAGCCTGAATTAGTGCCCGGATGTCCCATAGTGGTGATTATGACCTTATATGGCACGATTCCCAACTACGGCATATCATATACCGACGAACATGGTACGACACGCAGATTCAGTATCAACGTAAGCGGTATGGACGGAAGCGTTGTAATGGATGAGTATTAGGGAAATGTCTTAACCCGACAATGATGTGTAATACGGAATGAGTGAATTCAGAAATCCGTATTTCACTTCGTCATTAGGGAAGCCTAATTTATATATTCTGAAGCGCTCGTCGTAACCTTTGATTGTGAGATAACCGCTTTGGTATATCACCGGTATAGGGTCGGTATTTCCCGCACGGTAGCTTGTGAACTGGCTTTCGTCTATCTCTATGCTTTCCAGACGTCGGAGGTCGTAGTCGCTCTTTTTCAGAAGCTCAATCAGGAATGTAGGAGTTCCCGTGGCGAACCAGTAACTTCTGAACTCCATTACATCTTTCCGTATCTTGCATCCTGGCTTATGTCCTTCAGATGGTTCAGGTCGCTGAACACACTGGCCTGTCCGAATTTAGTCACACCTGTCAGGAAAACAAATTTCAGATATGCGTCTGTTGTCTTATCCTGCAAAAGGTTTACCGTTTTTATATCTTGGAATATTCGGAAATGCCGTGCCGACAATTCTAGTATCTATAAAATAAAATGATTTTAAGCCGTAAACAACTCTATGGTTGACTTCCTGAATATTGAAATAAACTATTTCCAGATATTCGTTGCGTATGATTTTTTACTTATAGTAAATAAAGACAAATTTATAAGGATACAAAAAATACCGGCTTTGCGATAATTAATTCCACATAGCCGGCACTGTTTCTTAATTATTAGCTATAACCTTCCAATCTTCTATAGTACCTGTCTCCGACGAGAAGCTCGCGCCTATTTTATATATAACTCGCGAATCTGATTTATACTCTCTGGCATATCCTTTTTCCTCTATCTGTAGCAAAGCCTCGTCAGCACTACCGTCAAGTTTAAATTCGAAAATATAAATATATTGCGGTGTCTCCACTATGCAGTCCACGCGTCCCTGGCTTTGGACCTTCTCTATATGTACCGTGTATACACTTATGAGTCGCATGATGAGATAGAATGTATACTGGAAATAACGTTCACGTTCCCTTTCGTCTTCCTTACGGCGAATCGTGTACGGGATGCTTGCCAGAAAAGATGTGAACATTGTCTGTAATGTTTTGACATCACCTTTCCTCATAGCCACTACGGCACTACGTATCCATCCCTCTGTTTCTTCCTCCGGTTTAAGATATGATGACGCTACCATCGTAAGAAATCCGTTCTTCACCTCGTTGTTCGGGAAATCCAGAAGGAATGTATTGAAATCCATGTCATAATCCTTTATGGTGAGATAACCACTTTGGAAAATCATAGGCAGAGGACGTTCCACATCGGCCTTGTAGTCTATAAACTCTGCCGGACTATAATACTTGCCGGTAAGCTCGTTTACATTCTCATTGAAATGGTTGAGCAGCCTGATAAGGTATGTGGGAGTGCCCGAGCGGAACCAGTAATCCTCCAGCGATTTACTGTCAAGGGCATTCAGCAGGCTGAACGGATTATATATATCAGTCATTCTCTTACTGAAATGATACCCGTCATACTGTCGTTTCAGTTGTGCGCGCATTTCCTCGAAAGAACAATTATATTCTTCAGCCATTTCCGATATGGCATCTGTGAAGCATGAGTCTATCTCTTTCTGTGTTATGCCACACAATGCCTCATATCGTGCATCCAGGCTTATGTCCTTGGGCTGGTTGAAGCCGCTGAACACACTAACCTGCGAGAATTTTGTCACCCCTGTAAGAAGTACGAACCTTAAATGTTCATCGGCTGCCTTGAATACTGAATAGAAAGCCTTTAATATGTTTCGGTTGCATTCTTCCAGATTTTTGTCCACATCAAGTACATCCAGCAACGGTTTGTCATATTCGTCAATCAGAACTACAGCCCGTTGCCCAGTCAGCTTATGTGCGGTACTGAGGACTTTCAGAAAACGTCCTCCTAAGTCCAAAAGCTCTGTATCCGAAACGAGACCATACTCTGATTCCCAATCTTTGACATAAGTGTGCAGACGTTTCTCCAATACACCTTTTTCAATGAAATTAGACCCGTTGAAATCTAAATGAAATACAGGATAAACAGTCCATTCCGATTCCAGGCTGTTTATGGCCAGTCCCTTGAAAAGTTCTTTTCGTCCGAGGAAATAATTCTTAAGGGTGGACACCAGCAAACTTTTTCCGAAGCGTCGCGGGCGGCTGAAGAAATAAATTTTCCCTTCATTCACCAGCCGGTGTATTATGTCTGTCTTGTCTACATATACATAACCTTCTTCTATAATCTGGTCAAAACTCTGTATTCCGATAGGATATTTCATGCGTAACCATTTTTAATTGATATTACCTACTCTCATCGCTTTATGCAAATTTAATACAAAGCTGTTGAAATACAAAACAATCCGGCAATAATCCCAATTCCCCCTCGCATTAAAAACACCCTTATAGAAAAAGAGCTAAGTGAATTCAGCAATCCCCCATGCCGTATGTCAAAAAGTGATTTATATTTTTGTGAATATTTGTGTTTGCATTATATTTGCGGAAAGTAACGCTAAT
>NZ_JACJLQ010000031.1 GCF_016902295.1 Bacteroides caecigallinarum
CTCAGCAGAGCTCGCCTCCTCTTTGATCCACGAGGCAAAGTTAACACTTTCCTACTTGAATCTACTACTTTTAAAGACCAAAACGTTGCACTTCGTTTTGGAATCTACATCTATAGATAAATACCATCACAATTAAATTATAATTCACTGTTCCTTGTTGGGTGACTGACTGTGGCAAAAGCAGAGTTACCCAACAATATCAGGAATGTGCTTTTTATCTTTTATTGAATATTAGACATGACAATTCCAATATGTGTTATATACAAAAAAAATCCGTTAAGCAATAACTTAACGGATTTCATTGCGGAGAGACAGGCTCTCGAACCTACATATTCAAGAAATATCATAAAATTGCAAATCATTAATAATCAATCACTATTTGGAGTACATAGTAAATCTAAATCTTTCTGAATATCTTTTGCTATTCCAAATATTGGGTGTATATTTGGGTGTAGAATTTCAAACGCACCCAATTATGAATATCAAACGAAACATCATTTTTGCATTGGAAAGCCGGAAGAAGAACGGTGTGCCAATCGTGGAGAACGTGCCTATCCGTATGCGTGTCATATACGCAAGTCAGCGCATTGAGTTTACAACGGGTTACCGCATTGATGTAGCCAAGTGGGATGCTGACAAGCAGCGAGTGAAGAACGGGTGTACCAACAAACTAAAGCAAAGTGCATCTGAAATCAATGCCGATCTGCTGAAATACTATACCGAAATTCAAAACGTGTTCAAGGAATTTGAGGTACAGGAAGCCATGCCCACTACCCAACAGCTAAAGGACGCATTCAACCTGCGGATGAAAGATACAAGTGAAGACCAGGAAGACGTAAAGATAAGTTTTTGGGAGGTATTCGATCAATTTGTAAAAGAATGCGGCAACCAGAATAACTGGACTGAATCCACATACGAAAAGTTTGCAGCCGTTAAAAATCACCTCAAGGAGTTCAAGGAAGATTTAACCTTTGAATATTTCAATGAATTCGGACTGAACGAATATGTCAATTTCCTGCGCGACAAAAAGGATATGAGGAACAGTACCATCGGTAAACAAATGGGATTCCTCAAATGGTTCCTGCGGTGGAGCTTCAAGAAAGACTATCACCAGAATATAGCATACGATACGTTCAAACCGAAATTGAAAACCACCCCCAAGAAGGTAATCTTCCTGACATGGGAAGAACTGAACAGACTTAAAGACTATCAGATACCCAAAGACAAACAGTATCTGGAACGTGTCCGGGATGTTTTCCTGTTCTGTTGCTTTACCAGTCTGCGTTATTCAGATGTTCGCAACCTAAAGAGAAGTGATGTCAAGTCCGACCATATAGAAGTCACCACCGTTAAAACGGCAGATAGTCTGAGTATTGAACTGAACAAGTACAGTAAAGCCATACTTGAAAAATACAAGGACATCCATTTTGAAAACCACATGGTATTGCCTGTTATCAGCAATCAGAAAATGAATGATTATCTGAAAGAACTGGGAGAACTGGCAGAAATTAACGAACCTATACGTGAAACCTACTATAAAGGGAATGAGCGCATAGATGAAGTTACCCCGAAATACGCATTGCTCAGTACTCATGCAGGAAGAAGAACATTCATCTGTAATGCGCTGGCTCTCGGTATTCCGGCACAGGTTGTAATGAAATGGACAGGACACAGTGATTATAAAGCCATGAAGCCCTACATTGACATAGCCGATGATATTAAGGCTAATGCAATGAACAAGTTTAACCAACTATAAAAGTATCAGTCTGTTTCACAGATTATCCATTATTAGAGTTATCTTTGTTAAGTAATAGTTAGTAATATGGAAAATAACAACGAACATAATATAAAGAAAGGTCATTTTGATGCCTTTGTCCATGCTGTCGGTTCGGAAATAGAACAGGCACAAGTCCGGCTCATTACCGCAGCCAATGCCCAGATGTTGTTCCATTACTGGAAAATGGGCAATTATATACTGTACCACCAAAACCTGCATGGCTGGGGTGGTAAAATTATCAAGAAGTTGGCACAGGCAATCAGATTCAATTATCCTGAAAAGAAGGGATATTCGGAGCGTAATCTTACTTATATGTGCCAGTTTGCCCGTTTATATCCGTTAAATGTACTTCGTAGTTTTATTGAAACAGATTCAATACTGTCAGTCCCTAATATTCAAAACATTACTAATGAAGTCCTTAAACTCAACAGCGGGCAATTTACGCAGGAGCTTACTGCGCAAATACAATCAGCTGATAATCAATCTTTAGAAATTACGCAGGAGGTTCCTGCGCAATTTCAGAATGTAGCAAAAACAGTAGCAACCATCTATAAAATAAAAATAGAGGATATAGAAGATTTATTCTTGGCGTCACCGATTGCAAGAATAAATTGGGCAAGCCATATGGTCATACTCAATAATCCGCTACCATTAGGTGTAAGGTATTGGTATATGAAACAATCTGTAGAAATGGGTTGGAGCAGTAATGTGCTGAAAATGCAGATTGAAAGTAATCTGTATGACAGACAAATCAAGAGTAACAAGGTAAACAACTTCACTGCCACACTTCCGGCACCTCAAAGCGATCTTGCCAATTATCTGTTAAAAGACCCGTATATCTTTGACTTGGCAGGAGCAAAGGAAAAGGCTGACGAAAGGGATATAGAAGAACAGCTGGTAAAGCATGTAACCCGTTACTTGCTGGAAATGGGTAACGGCTTTGCTTTCGTTGCCAGACAGAAACATTTCCAGATTGGGGACAGTGACTTTTTCGCCGACCTGATCCTATATAATATCAAGCTCCACGCCTATGTTGTCGTGGAATTGAAAGCAACGCCATTCAAACCGGAATATGCAGGGCAGTTAAATTTCTATATCAATGTTGTAGATGATAAACTGAGGGGAGAAAATGATAACAAGACCATCGGTCTTTTGCTGTGCAGGGGTAAGGATGAGGTCGTGGCACAATATGCCTTGGCTGGATATGACCAGCCGATAGGCATCAGCGATTACCAACTGAGCAAGGCAGTACCCGAAAATCTGAAATCTGCCCTACCGAGTATAGAAGAAATGGAAGAAGAACTGACCTTATTCTTTGACAAGGACAAGAACCCATAATATAAAGTATATGGCAGGAAAGATACAGACGATGATTCCCCAATATGGAGAACTCAACAGAATATACAGAGACTATATAGATAATTACGCTTTTTCTTTTGACAGGCAGAAATTCATATCGGATTTCTATCAGGAGTATAATGACATGAAATCTTTTGAAGCCGCTATCCTTGAACTGGTGCTTGACAAGCAAAAAGAGCAATACACCTTGATACTCAACAGCCTGAAAACTGAAATAGAAAAGAGCATACAGGCTTATGAGATACGCCCGTTAAGTGACAGAGCCATAGAACGTGCTTGCTATCAGCACATGGAAAGGTATTCTCAGGAAATTGAAGCCCAGCTGGATGTTACAAGAAGTCTGAGCAAGCCGCTGAATGAAGCCAACAACAGGTATGATTCCATTGGTTACAGGGAGCATACAGCCGAAGAGGAAAAACAGGCAGAGAAAGAATATGAACGCTGCAAGGCTGAATATGACAGGGAAAAAGCCAAACTGAACAAACTCTATGACCAGCAAAAGGCTACAAGAACAGAGGCATTCCAATATATGAAGAACTGTTGTGCGGACATATACCGTCAAAGCTGCCTTTTTCTGGATATATTGAAGAAATACATTCCTGACGGAAAGCAAGAGAATAAATCAAGCGAGCCAATCAGTCAGCAGGAAACGACAGAAGAACAACAGGAATATTTCAGCATGAAATTACTTTCGCTCATTCATGAGGTGTGCGAAGGAGAGCAGTTCGAAGAAATTTCCGCACCAGATTTCTATGCCAATATGAATCTTCACCCCTGCAACTGTAAGCTGAAAATAAAACCGAGAGAGAAAATACGTGTATGCTATCTGATATTCCTGATGAGCGAGAAACTCTCCAAACAGGACAGGGACAAATGGAAAGACAGAATACTGAAACTGCTGGATATTGACGACAGCTACTACAAATCCAAGTACAAGGAGCCTGTTTCAGATTTCCCCAGTGACAACAACCAAAATTTCGCCAAGGAAATGGAACATATATTCAGATAATCCGTGATATATCCTGATACTTTACGAAAGTTCCACTTTTACCACTCAAAATAATTTTTGAGTGGTATTTTTGTTTTCTGATATTCAATAAGATACAATGATATTCAGTTTGTACCGTCCCCATCCTTACCACTCATAACCCTACCTAATTTTGCATCGTTCGAGAACAGAAATAACAGCCAGTGCGCAGGGCTGATTGTTTAACGACTAAATAGATTGGACGATGACAAATATCCAAGAATTATTATCAAAACCCGTCTGGCAAATGACAGGCGAAGAATTCATATTCCTGAGTAAGCACGCTTCAGGTCAGGCCGAAGCATTGCCGCAACCAGTTACAGACACGGAAAAGAAGTATGTGTACGGAATACTCGGTATAGCCAAACTGTTCGGGTGCAGTCTGCCCACTGCCAACCGCATAAAGAAAAGCGGTAAGATAGACAAGGCGATTACCCAGATAGGGCGCAAGATTATCGTAGATGCGGAATTGGCTCTTGAGCTTGCCGGGAAGAAAACAGGAGGACGGAAATAATGGGAGGTATGCTTATGGACTATATGAAAGAAATAAAGGAGATTTCGGCAGAACAGGCAATAATCCTTTGGCAAGCCTCACGCCTGAGCCTGTCGAAAATCTACGAAAAAGCACCTGAGATTCTAAAAGTGCAAGGTTCGGTCATTGGTACACTGGGCAATTTCAGTGCATCCATCGGCAAAGCCAAGAGTAAAAAGACTTTCAATGTATCGGCTATCGTAGCCGCCGCATTGAAAAACGGTACGGTACTGCGGTATGTTGCGGAACTACCGGAAGAAAAAAGGAAGATTCTTTATGTGGACACAGAACAAAGCCATTATCACTGTCTGAAAGTCATGAAACGTATTTTACGGCTTGCTGGTCTTCCTGATGACAGGGATAATGAACATCTGGAGTTTCTCGCTTTGAGGAAATACACGCCCGAACAGCGTATCAGGATTGTCGAACAGGCTATCTATAATACACCGGACATAGGGCTTGTAATCATAGACGGCATCCGTGATATGGTATATGACATCAACAGTCCCGGAGAATCGACACGCATTATTTCCAAACTGATGCAGTGGACGGATGACAGGCAGATACACATCCATACGATACTCCACCAGAACAAAGGCGATGAAAACGCAAGGGGGCATATCGGTACGGAACTGAACAACAAGGCGGAAACCGTGCTTCTAGTGGAAAAGGACAAAAGCAACGGGGATATAAGCAATGTTTCAGCCATGCACATCCGTGCAATGGATTTCGAGCCTTTCGCTTTCCGTATCAACGACAATGCATTGCCTGAACTCATAGAGGGGTACAGACCCGAAGCGAAGAAACCCGGAAGACCGGAAGAGGAAAAGTTCGACCCTTACAGACATATTACCGAACAGCAGCACCGTATAGCACTGGAAGCGGCTTTCGGGCTGAAAGAGGAATACGGCTATAAGGATTTGGAAACCGCCTTAATCAAGGCATATATGTCGGTAGGTGTAAAACTGAACCATCAAAAGGCGGTATCACTTATCACCATGCTCCGGAACAAACGGATGATAGTACAGGAGAACGGCAGGAAATACACGTTCAAGCCGGACTTTCACTATTAGACCGTCTAACTTGTAATCACTTCACTTTATTCGGCAGGTCTATATATTAAGGATAAAGCGAAGCGGTTGCAGAGAATGTAAAACCGCTTCACTTTATTACCGTATCCTATATATACGAAAATAAAGTGAAGTGATTATACAGACCGTACTTCATAAAAAGGTACGGGCGAAAAGAAAAATAAACCAATTCAACCATTATTAAAGCAATCATTTTATGGACATACAGACAGCAAAACAAATCAAAATAGCGGATTTTCTGCACAGTTTGGGATATTCACCCGTCAAACAGCAGGGTATCAACCTGTGGTATAAATCCCCGTTACGGGAAGAGACAGAGCCCTCGTTCAAAGTAAATACCGAGCGCAACCAATGGTATGATTTTGCAATTGGTAAAGGTGGAAATATCATTGCACTGGCACAGGAACTTTACTGTTCCGACTATGTGCCTTATCTTCTACAGAAAATCGAGGAACAGACACCACACATACATCCCGTGTCTTTCTCTTTTGGCAAGCAATCATTTTCCGAACCGAGTTTTCAGCAATTGGACATTGTGCTGCTGGCTTCTCCTTCCCTGCTTGCCTACCTACAGGAAAGAGGGATAAACACGGCACTGGCGAAAAGAGAATGTAAGGAAGCCCGTTTCACCCACAACGGCAAACGGTATTTTGCCATTGCTTTTCCGAACATATCGGGCGGATATGAAATCCGCAACCGATATTTCAAGGGATGTATCGCACCAAAAGAAATATCCCATATCAGACAGTCAGGAAAGCCAAGGAGTGCATGTTACGTTTTTGAGGGATTTATGGATTACCTTTCCTTTCTGACCTTAAGACTGGAAAGCTGTCCGCAATCACCCGACTTCGACAGACAGGATTACATAGTTCTTAATTCCGTAGCCAATGTTCCCAAGGCACTCTATCCGTTGGGAAGCTATGAGCGCATCCACTGTTTCTTTGACAATGACCGTGCAGGAATGGAAGCAATACAGCAAATCCGAAAGGAGTATGATGCTACCCGGTATATACGTGACGCCTCGCAAATCTACAGTGGATGTAAAGATCTGAACGAATATTTACAGAAACGAATAGCCGATAGGAAAGAGCAAGCGCAATCTGTCAAAAAGAGGAATGATACCCTATCCAAGAAACCGAAAGGCTTCCGGTTATAGCCCACTATAACTACACGCTTCGCTTACGTAGTTGTGGGCTCTCCCGAGGGGATTAGGGCTTTGCCCTAATAACCCACTCAGGGCGTTTCTCCCCTGAGAACCCCGAGCAAAGAGTGACCCTCTCTTTGCAATCTCCGCTTATGGGTTACACCCCTAAGAACCCTGTGCGGCTATGAGCGGACAACAGAATATTTTATCAACAATCCGAATCAAAATTTAAGAATATGGCAACAAAGTCAAGCATACATATCAAGCCCTGCAGAGTTACATCAAGCGGGGCTCATAACCGGAGAACTGCCGAGTATATGCGCAATATCGGCAAGTCTCAAATCTACATCGTACACGAACTGACTTCCAATAACGAGCAGTGGATAAACCCGGGCTTCGGCAGTCCTAACCTGCAGACGCACTATGAAAACATCAAACGGATGGTCAAGGAAAAGACCGGACGAGCGATGCAGGAAAAGGAGCGTGAACGCAAGGGAAAGAATGGGAAGATTATAAAAGTAGCTGGATGCTCACCAATCCGTGAGGGAGTATTACTCATCAGACCGGATACGACACTGGCAGACGTGCGTAAATTCGGTGAGGAATGTCAAAGACGCTGGGGTATCACACCGCTGCAAATCTTCCTGCACAAGGACGAGGGACACTGGCTTAGTGGACAACCCGAAGCCGGGGATAGGGAGAGTTTCCAAGTCGGTGAAAAGTGGTTCAAGCCGAATTATCATGCTCATGTCGTATTCGACTGGATGAACCATGAAACTGGAAAGAGCCGAAAGCTCAATGACGAGGATATGGCAACCATGCAGACCCTTGCTTCCGATATTCTCCTGATGGAACGTGGACAGGCAAAAGCTGTCACAGGTAAAGAGCATCTGGAACGAAATGATTTCATCATTGAGAAGCAGAAAGCCGAACTGCAACGTATAGAGGAAACCAAGCGACACAAGGAACAACAAGTAAGCCTTGCCGAACAGGAACTCAAACAGGTAAAAGCAGAGATACGCACGGACAAACTAAAGAAAACAGCCACCAATGCTGCTACCGCCATAGCAAGCGGTGTAGGTTCTCTTTTCGGAAGCGGTAAGCTGAAAGAACTGGAACATCACATCGAGCAGCTACATCAGGAAATTACCAAACGGGACAAAGCTACTGATGAATTAAAAATTCAGATACAACAAATACAGGAACAGCATAGCAGACAAATTCGTAATCTTCAAAGAATACATAATCAAGAACTTGAAGCCAAAGACAAGGAAATATCACGATTGAGCACCTTGCTTGAAAAAGCCCACAAATGGTTTCCCATGTTCAAAGAGATGTTGAGAATGGAAAAATTATGCGCTGTTATCGGGTTTACCAAAGACATGATAGAAAACCTCTTGACAAAGAAAGAATCCATACAATGTAGTGGCAAAATTTATTCCGAAGAACACAGGTGGAAATTTGACATCAAGAATGATATTTTTAGGGTTGAGAAACATCCGATGGATAGTGGTAAGCTTATGCTGACCATAAACCGACAACCCATAGTACAATGGTTTAAGGAACAATGGGAAAAGTTACAGCAGAATCTACGTAACTCGGTGCAGAGAGAGCAAAAATCCAGAGGATTTAGAATATAGAATAGCCTATTATTAATAAAATCAAGTATCTATGCATCCAAACAGATTGTTTTTATTACAGAATCAAAATCCTAAGAATTTATAAAAAATGAAGCCTAAAGAAGTTTTGGAAAAATGGATAGATTGCTTTAACAAAGCAGATGCTTATCATATAGCAGAGCTGTATGCTACTAATGCAGTAAATCATCAAGTCGCAAACGAACCAATAATAGGTAAAGAATCAATCTACAAAATGTTTGTGAATGAATTTGCCACTGCTAAAATGGTTTGTATGGTGGAAAATATTTTTGAAGATGGCGAATGGGCTATCATGGAATGGAAAGACTCTCTTGGACTTCGTGGATGCGGATTTTTTCATGTAAAAGATAACAAAATCGTCTTTCAAAGAGGGTATTGGGATAAACTTTCATTCTTGAAGCAACACAATCTTCCAATTGAATAAGTACTATCAGAATACGGACTGGGAAATTGAAATACCCAGTCCGAGTTATATAATGAATTTTACTTGTTAAACTATTTAAAGTCAGTTGGATAACAAACCATACCTTTCACATTCTCAGTAGCTCCAGGTATTAATTCAGCCACCATGCAATATTCATGAGAGACTTCGAAAGGAAATTCAATTCCTAAATCGATAGCCTTGCGATAGCCAAATCGAGGATAATACTCTTTATGCCCCAATACGACTGCTGTGCCGTAACCCAAAAGTGCTGCCCTCTGATGGGCTTACTGAATCAACATCCCCCCCAATTCCCTTACGCTGGAATTCCGGCAAGACTGCCAATGGAGCTACACTCAGGGATGTGACAGACTGGGTGTCACTGTCTATCTTTACTTCTGTAAGTAAGATATACCAGACAATTTGTTTTTCTGTCATTTTCTTGTTCTTATCTAATTGTTAGGCTCATTGTTGTTATACATTGTTTAATTATAGATAAATCGTGAATATCCTTCTCTCTTAAATCGTAGCCCGAATGGAATACTTGTTGCCCTTTTGCAGAAATGCAAGGGATGCTTCTGCCTTCAAAGACTGCTGTTCCAAAATAGTCCGGTTGAAATTCATACCAGCCTCCATCCAAGTCGGCTTGTTTGGAAGTGCCGTCCGCATTCAAGACAAAAGGATGGATATCAATATAGCCTAATTCTTTGCTATACAGTTCCATACGGGTGGGCAACCAATTTGTTTCAATTTGATATCCTCTCTCCTGCAAAAGATCAAGGAGTTGGTCTGTATAATTGGCATCAAAATCAATGTCAATATCTCTATGCAAGCGGGTTTGCTGTCCGTACAAGACATCCACTCCCCAGCCTCCATCCAACCAAAACTGCATGTCCAGGCTTTCCAACAAGTCCAAAACTTGAAATAACTCTGTAATCGTAGTGTGTTCTTTCTTTGTCATATAATAATTCTTTAATAAATAATACTATGCGTAATTATCCAACTGCTTGATTGAAGAAATAAAATTTGCACCCACTCCAATCAGAAAGATAACCCATCCGCTGATCATAAAGACGGATGTGATACCCCATGCTTCCACCCAATATCCTGAAGCTACGATACCCAGCATTGATGGAAAGGTACTCAAACTAAAGATGAGAGAAAAAGTCCGTCCAAGCATGTCCGAAGCCAAGTTCTGCTGAATAATAGCGATGAAAAGCGCATGGTAAATGGAATAGGCTATGCCTCCTGTAAATGTTAGGCAAACAAAACCTATAAATGCGCTTGATGGTAAATAACTGGCGCTAATCAGATACAATCCCAATATCACATAAGCCGTATGCATCACTAATGTTTGCTTGCTTTTCAAAGCCTTACAGGCAAGTACTAAACCGCCCAACAATGCCCCTGAGCCCCAACCCATTTCCACAACTCCCATTTGCAAAATGTTTCCGTTGAAATGCAGAAGCGTCATAAAAGGAAATAACGTAAAAACAGGCATAAGGACAAAAGTCACCAGCGTAAAGCATACGAATAAAGGCAAAATGCCCATTGTACGCCGCAAGGTATGCCAACATTCCGTCAGTTCTTTTTTGAAATCTGGAAGAACTTTCGTTTTTTGAAGAGAAGGAATCTGGACACAAAGTAAGGTCAGACAAGCAGCAACAGCTCCGATCACATCTATGAGCAGAATATACTGTATGGGAAGCCAAACAACGAGGCTTGCCCCTACAACGGGAGCTATCACCTCACTGAAGGATTGAATGGAATGGTACAAACCTGATACCCTGACAAGATGGTGCTTGGGAACCAGTAGAGGGATGCTTGCCTGTAAAGCAGGTGCATGAAACGTACTGCCTATTGAACGACAAGCAGTCAATAGATAAAAAAAAGAAAGGTCTTTATAACCCTTGGTTATCACAATAAAAAGACATAGGGTACAGAACGCGATGAACAAGTCCGAATAAAACATCGTTTTCTTTCGATTCCATCTGTCAACATAGACCCCGGCAAACAAGCCTAATACAAATTGTGGTAAAAATCCAGCTAAAATAGCCAGAGATAAAGCTGTCGGGGATTTAAATTCGTTGCTAATCCAAAAAATAATGGAGAAGCCAACAATCGTACTTGTTAAAATAGATATGAGTTGGCCTATTCCTATCACGGCCAAAGTTGATTTCCAATGATTCATTGTGCTAATATTTCATGCGTTTATAGATAAGTACTTTCGTACATTAAGCAAAACGAAATTCTATCCACACAAAAAACTTGTATTATAATCCACTCCTGACGTTGGAATACAATAACAAATACTTTCAGGACGATGTAAAGTCCTGAAAAATCAAACTGAATGGATAGATAAATATTAGTCTTTTCTCATCGGATTCTTTTAATATCGCTACTCTTTTATTATGTAGTGGTTGTATTATCTTAAATAAAACAAAAACACCCGACCTTACATTCTTGGGTGTAAAACTGGGTGTTTGTTTTGCAATTTGCTGATTTTCAGCGTTTGTTGCGGAGAGACAGGGATTCGAACCCCGGGTACCTCGCAGTACAACGGTTTTCAAGACCGCCGCAATCGACCACTCTGCCACCTCTCCAAAACTTCTTTAGAAGTGCTTTATCTCTCAAAAGCGATGCAAAGGTACAGTTTTTTTTAAAACGTGCAAACTTTTAAGAGAAAAAATTGTCTTTTTATCAAAAAAATAATTCCATAAAGCATTTCAACACATAAAAAATCATATAAGGGAATTGACAAAAATAATAAATCATATAAAAATGAGTATATTTGCAGAAATATTATAAACTATTAATTTTATTGTATCAAATGACAAAAAGATTGCTGTTTTGCTGGCTGTTGTCAGTACTCTTAATTTTGCCGGCTCTATCTCAAATACAAGAGCCTATTAAATTCAAAACCGAGTGGAAACAAAATTCAGACACAGAAGCTGAAATCATCTTTAACGCAACTATTGATAAAGGATGGCATGTCTATTCCACCGAATTAGGAGACGGAGGTCCAATATCGGCCACTTTCAATATCGATAAAATAGAAGGAGTTGAAATTGTTGGAAAACTTACCCCTTCGGGAAACGAAATAAATGAAATGGATCCTATTTTCGGAATGAAAGTAAGATATTTCAAAGACAAAGCCACTTTCACTCAGAAAATAAAAATTACGGATAGTAATTATAGTATAAAAGGATATCTTGAGTACGGAGCATGTAACGACGAAAACTGCCTCCCTCCTACCAGTGTTGATTTTAATTTTAATGGGACAGGCAAAAACGTTGCACCGTCAAGCGAAAGTAACAATGAAACAGCGAACGAGACAGAAAACAATGCCGGATTAAGCCTTACTCCATTAAAAATCGGTTCTGCAGAAAAAGTTGATTATTGGAAACCTGTAATCAACGAACTTAATAATTTCGGAGAGCATGCCGGCGAAGAGTCAATGTCATGGATATATATTTTTCTTACCGGATTGGTCGGAGGACTCCTTGCTTTGTTCACTCCTTGCGTATGGCCTATAATACCTATGACAGTAAGTTTCTTCCTGAAACGTACTAAGGACAAGAAGAAAGGTATCCGCGACGCATGGACATACGGTGCTTCAATCGTTATTATATATCTTACACTTGGACTTGCAATAACCCTCATCTTCGGAGCAAGCGCTCTTAACGCATTGTCAACAAACGCCATATTCAACATACTGTTCTGCCTGATGCTTCTTGTTTTTGCCGCATCGTTCTTCGGGGCATTCGAGATAACTCTTCCGTCAAAATGGAGCAACGCCGTTGACAGCAAAGCCGAACAGACTACCGGACTGTTAAGCATATTCCTTATGGCATTTACATTATCGCTTGTGTCATTCTCATGCACAGGCCCTATAATAGGATTCCTGCTCGTCGAGGTATCTACAACCGGCAGTATAATAGCTCCGGCCATAGGAATGCTTGGTTTTGCCATAGCTCTTGCATTGCCTTTCACATTGTTTGCCCTGTTCCCGTCTTGGCTTAAATCAATGCCAAAATCAGGTGGATGGATGAATGTAATTAAAGTCACTTTAGGTTTCCTTGAACTGGCTTTCGCATTGAAGTTCCTTTCTGTGGCAGACCTTGCATACGGATGGAGAATACTCGACCGTGAAACGTTCCTCGCTTTATGGATTGTAATCTTCGGCCTGCTTGGTATGTACCTATTAGGAAAAATCAAGTTTCCACACGATGACGATGACCAGAAAGTAAGTGTGCCAAGATTTTTCATGGCTCTCGTTTCATTGGCTTTCGCCGTATATATGATTCCGGGACTTTGGGGCGCTCCTCTGAAAGCTGTCAGCGCATTCGCACCGCCAATGCAGACTCAGGACTTCAACCTGTACAAGAATGAAGTACATGCAAAATTCACTGATTATGAAGCCGGAATGGAATATGCACGTATGAACAACAAACCTGTAATGCTGGACTTTACCGGATATGGATGTGTAAACTGCCGAAAAATGGAACTTGCCGTATGGACGGACCAGAAAGTGAGCAAACTCATAACTGAAGATTATGTACTGATAACACTGTATGTTGACGACAAGACAAAACTGGCCGAACCTATCACTGTCAATGAAAACGGTAAGGAACGCACTTTGCGTACAGTAGGCGACAAATGGAGTTATCTGCAGCGCTCTAAATTCGGAGCGAATGCACAACCATTCTATGTATTGGTTGACAATGAAGGTATGCCTCTGAACAAGTCATATTCATACGATGAGGATATTAACCTCTACATAGATTTCCTCGAAACAGGATTAAAGAACTACAAAAAATAAAAAATCTGTAATATGATTTCAAAATCAGAGAGAGAGCAAATAATAGCCCTTATAAAAAGAGAAGTTGTTCCTGCTATAGGTTGTACAGAACCTATAGCAGTAGCACTTTGTGTGGCAAAAGCTACCGAGACATTAGGAGAGCGACCTGAAAAAATATCAGTGCTGCTAAGTGCAAACATTCTGAAAAACGCAATGGGGGTAGGTATCCCCGGTACAGGAATGATTGGACTCCCTATTGCCATCGCATTGGGCGCAATAATCGGTAAATCCGAATATCAGCTTGAGGTATTGAAGGACAGCACACCTGAGGCAGTGGAAGAAGGAAAGAAGATGATAGATTCTCAAGCCATTGACATAAGTCTGAAATACGGTATTGAAGAGAAACTGTACATCGAGGTAAAATGTTCGAAAGGCAATAATGAAGCTACCGCAATAATAAGCGGCGGTCACACACATTTTGTTTTCATAAGTAAAAACGACAATGTGATATTAAATGAAAACGCTTCCAGCGAAAGCGACGTTAATGAAGAAGAATTAAATCTTAATCTCCGTAAGGTTTACGACTTTGCAATGACAGCACCTTTAGAGGAAATAAGATTTATACTGGAGTCAAAACGCTTGAACAAAAATGCGGCAGAGCGCTCATTGAAAGGTCATTACGGACATGAACTTGGCAAAACACTCATGGGATGTAAAAATGAAAAAGATATTATGGGAAACAATACTTTCACCCATATACTTTCGTACACTTCAGCCGCATGCGACGCACGTATGGCCGGTGCCATGATTCCTGTAATGAGTAACTCCGGAAGCGGCAATCAAGGTATTGCAGCTACTATGCCGGTAGTAGTCTATGCCGAAGACAACAACAAATCGGAAGAAGAACTTATCCGCGCGCTCACATTAAGCCATCTCACCGTCATATATATAAAACAGAGTCTGGGACGTCTGTCGGCATTGTGCGGATGCGTGGTAGCCGCAACTGGTAGCAGCTGCGGAATAACCTACCTGATGGGAGGAGGTTACCAGCAGATTGTCTATGCTGTACAGAATATGATTGCAAATCTAACAGGGATGATTTGCGACGGAGCCAAGCCAAGCTGCGCCTTGAAATTAACCAGCGGTGTCTCGACTGCTGTTTTATCGGCAATAATGGCAATGGAACAAAAATGTGTAACTTCTGTCGAGGGTATCATAGAAGACAATGTTGATTTAAGCATTAGAAACCTGACAAGAATAGGTTCTGTCGGTATGAACGAGACAGACAAAGTTGTGCTCGACATAATGACACACAAGACTTGCGAATATTAATAAACAAGCCAAACTACACACAAACACAAAACTGAACAGATATGTTACCAACCGATGAATATTATATCCAGAGACTTATCGATGAAGGAGAGCACGTCCATCAGGACTTTAAATTCGAAATCTCGGATGCAAGGAAAATAGCCAAAAGCATATCCGCCTTCTCAAATACAGAAGGCGGAAGGCTATTGGTTGGTGTAAAGGATAACGGAAAGATTGCCGGCGTACGTTCTGAAGAAGAAATATACATGATTGAAGCTGCGGCCAAGATGTACTGCACACCGGAAGTAAACATCTCAAACAAGATTTTCAAGGTCCAAGGCAAGGATATACTGGAAGTAACCATAGAAGAGAGTAAAAACAAGCCTGTATATGCCATCGACATGAACAATAAGGCATGGGCATACGTTAGAATAAAAGACGAAAACATTCTGGCTGATACTGTATTTCTAAACAGATGGAAGTATAATAAGCAGGATGAGAAGGTTATAGTAACTTATTCGGACAGGGAGAAACATCTTTTAAGTATTCTGGAAAAGTACGGTGAACTTACTCTGAACAAATGCAGTAAGCTTTCAAATATACCAAGAATAACCACAAGCAGACTTCTGGCCGATTTTATACGTTTCGGACTTGTAGAGCAAATTTTCAGGGAACATACATTCTTTTTCAAACTAAAAGAAGATACTACTCCATAATATTTATAATACTATTTATTAGAATGAACATTATAACAGAATTCATAAATCAGGCAAATAACATTCTTTGGACATACATACTTATAGCAATGCTGTTGGGTTGCGCATTATGGTTCAGCTTCAAGACCAGATTTGTACAATTCAGGATGATAGGAGAAATGGTAAGACTTCTTGGCGACTCGACAGCAAAAATTGACGGACACGAGAAACATATTTCTTCATTCCAAGCTTTTACAATATCTTTGGCAAGCCGTGTAGGTACGGGAAACCTTGCAGGGGTGGCCACAGCCATTACAGTTGGAGGTCCTGGAGCAATATTCTGGATGTGGGTAATAGCGCTCTTGGGAGCAAGTAGCGCTTTCGTAGAATCTACTCTGGCACAGCTATTTAAAATAAGAAGCAAGCATTCATATATCGGCGGACCAGCTTATTATATGGAAAAAGGTCTTAAGAAACGCTGGATGGGTATTATATTCGCAATACTTATAACCATAACATTTGGTTTTGCATTTAATTCCGTTCAGAGCAATACCATCTGTGCAGCCTTCGACAGTGCTTTCAACATACCTCCTATTTATATGGGAATCGGAATAACTGTAATAACATTGATAATAATATTCGGTGGAGTACATTGGATTGCAAACGTAAGCAGTATTCTTGTTCCAATTATGGCTTTAGGCTACATCATACTTGCTCTTTATATAGTAATAACCAATATCACACGTTTACCTGAAGTTATCAGCCTTATTATCAGCAATGCTTTCGGAATTGAACAGGCCGTAGGCGGAGGAATAGGCGCCGCACTGATGCAAGGTATAAAAAGAGGTCTGTTCAGCAATGAGGCGGGTATGGGTTCAGCTCCTAACGCTGCCGCTACAGCACATGTCACTCATCCTGCCAAACAAGGGTTGATTCAGGCTCTTGGCGTATTTACCGATACATTACTTATATGTACATGCACTGCCTTCATTATTCTTTTCAGCGGAAAAAACTTAAATGCAGGACTTGACGGGATACAGCTCACTCAAGCAGCTCTAAACAGCCAGATTGGCAACATCGGCAGTACATATATAGCTATTGCCATATTGTTTTTTGCTTACAGCAGCATACTTGGGAATTACTATTATGGAGAAGCCAACATACGTTTTATAACAAAAAAACAGAATATAATACACTTATATCGTATTCTCGTAGGCGGAATGGTGTTTTTCGGTTCTATCGCAAGTCTGAATATGGTATGGAGTCTGGCCGATCTGACAATGGCGCTTATGGCAATATGTAATCTAATAGCCATTATATTGCTTGGCAAATACGCATTCCGATTACTTGACGACTATATAAGACAAAAGAAAAACGGAATAAAAAGTCCGTCATTTTCAAAAGATAAGATGAAAGACATTGAGGAAAACATCAGTTGTTGGTAACATTTTATTATCTTTGCACACAAATTCAGAACATTAATAAACTACCATTGATAATATTTCGTATTAATGGTAGTTTTTACATTAATATCAATTACATCTGTGAGCATGGATAAAAGATTTGACATAAAGATTGCAGACTTATACAGGGAAAACCGGTATAAGCTATTCATCCATGCCAATAATCTCGTTAACGATGAAGAAAATGCAAAAGACATTGTTAATGATGTCTTTTGTTCTATACTTGAAAATGAGAATCAGAAAGAAAACTCCGACGATATTCTTCCACTACTATTTGTCATGGTAAAAAATAAATGTATAGATTTTTTGAGACACAAAAGCGTAGTGACAAAAAATGAAAGTATATATATTGCAGAAATATATTCGTCGTGGACTGCAAAAGAATATGCTGAATATGAACAGAAAATCATCAGAATGCAAGAGAGCATTAACAATATGGCACCACAGATGAAACACATCGTAGAAGAGTTCTTCCTAAAAGAAAAAAATGTTCTGAAATAAGCGAAGAACTTAACATAAGCAACAACACTGTACGTACACATATCGCAAGAGCGTTAAAGATACTAAGAAAAACAATATATATTTTTTTATAAAAAAATCATTTTGCCTGTCATCATTTCACTACGTATATACGTATTATAAGTAAAAAGGTGGAAATCATGACAGAATATTCAGAAAAAGACTTAAACTTTGCACTCGATGCAATTCAGGACCCTGAGATTAGAAAATCCGAAGAGTTCAAACAATGGCTGACAAAAGAAGAGAATAGACAGCTATTAATAGAGCTTATGGCCGGCAAAGAAGCCACCCGACTTCGTCAACGCGTACCCCAAAATTCATCCGTGAACAGTGGAGCGATATGTTGATGCCGTTTCATAAGCATAGTTCTGTTGATTGTTTGCTTGTTCTGAGGCAATGTAATCTGTATAGTCACTATAGTTTTAGCAAGTTCGATCACCTTGTCCACACTCATATTTATGCCGGATAGCTTCAGCAGACGCTCCAATTCCTTGTAAACTTTCAAGGCCACGAAGCAGATACAGACATGGGCTTCTATCCTGCGCCTTGTAAAGTGAAACATTGGTCTTATCTCAATCTTTGATTTTGATATGCGGAAGGCTCTTTCAACATGCCATAGGTTATGGTAGGCTGCATACACGTCATTTACTGGTATATTCGTATTGGTAAGGTATCCTTTGAGACCATCCCATTTCGCATCTTTCTCCAGTTTCTCGTAATTGATGGTCACTTTTACATCCCCTTCCATTTTCAGGAACTTGTTGTATCCACGCTTGTTGATATTGTCTTTTGTAAGCGTACCTCTATGGTATGCCTTCTCCAGACGGCGTATCCCTTTCTCCCGGTTATAAGCATCCTTTCGGGCACGGTCTTCCGTATATCCGACCAATAACCTCCGTCCGTTGCCTTTATCGTATTCAACCATCTGACAGTCTGTCTTAGGCTGCTCCAGTATCCATTCCTGTATCTTTTTGCTCTCATTTTTGATTTTCGCACCGATGATATACTTGTAACCGTTTGCTTCAAGGTCGGCTATATTATCGTTATTCATCAATCCTGAGTCAGCCACCACGATAAAATCTTCCAGCTCATATTTCCGGACAAATTCCGTCACTACCGGAAGCATCGTGTGTCCCTCGTACTTGTTGCCCTCATGGATGCAATACGCAAGCGGATAGCCGCCAATGCTGACCAACAGTCCCAATATAATCTGAGGGTTCTGATGACGCCCTTCCTTGGAGAAACCCGTTTTGCGAAGCTCGTCCTCATAGTCCGCTTCAAAATAGAGTGTGGTGACATCATAAAACAGCACACCGATATGACCGCCTAAAATCTTCTTTGTGTGAAGGACGCTTATGTCCTGAACTATCTTATGCTGGTTATCGCTTAGTTTGTCTAAATAACGATAGATCTTAGACAGGCTGACATCTTCATCAAAATGATTCTTCAGATACTCCACTGTGGCAGATTTGCTTGCAGGATAAGACAAGCGCGCTTTTACAAGTTGGCGGAACACCTCATCATCTATCCTGTTGAATCCCACGTTGTCAAAGACACGGTCAAGTATCAGGTCCGCTCCATTGATGGAGATGTTGGTTATGCACGAAAGCATCTGTTCGGCACTCAGAAGTTCTGCCTCACACTTCTTACGTTCCTCACCGAAAAGATCCAGCCGTGGATGGCGGCGTTCCTGTTCCGCATCTATCCATTTACGACCTTTCATTATGAGAGAATCTATCTCTTCTTGGGTACGTGCTATACCTATAGTGGTAAGCTCCTTATAATAACCTGAAATCTTTTCAGCTACAACGATACTTACAGTACCTGACCGATTCTTTTTTCGTTTGATAAACATACAAAAATGCTTTGCGTACCCCAAAATCAGGGTATGCAAAGTTACAAAACATTATTTATCAAGATATTATAAATTTGATGTTTTTATAGTGACGAAGTCAGGAAAAAGCAGATTGTATATTACATAGACCCTGCCACTCCTAAAAAATGGGTTAAATACCTCAAGGCCGGTGTTGAGGACTGGAATGTAGCATTCGAGGCAGCAGGCTTCAAAAACGCGATTGTAGCAAAAGAATGGCCTGACGACCCAAGCATGAGCCTTGACGATGCAAGATACAGCGTTATACGTTATCTTCCGTCAGAGACACAAAATGCGTACGGACCTCGAATTGTTGACCCACGCAGCGGCGAAATCATTGAAAGCCACGTATGCTGGTATCACAATGTCATGAACCTGCTGAAAAAATGGTATATGGTTCAGTGCGGACCGCTTGACAAGCGCGCACGCACAATGGAATTCGATGACGAGCTGATGGGAACTCTTATACAGTTCGTATCAAGTCATGAAATAGGACATTCCATAGGCCTGCGTCATAACATGGTTGCAAGCTATGCTACTCCTGTTGAGAAACTTCGTGACAAAAAATGGGTTGAAGCAAACGGTCATACAGTTTCTATAATGGACTATGCCCGTTTCAACTACGTGGCACAGCCGGAAGACAACATTTCCCCTAAAGGATTATTCCCAAGGATTGGAATATATGACAATTGGGCTATCGAATGGGGATACAAGTACAGACCTGAATTTAAGGACAGCTTCAAGGAAAAGGAAGTTATGCGTGCAGAGACCACAAAAAGGCTGAGAAACGACCACCGTTTGATGTACCTCGGCGACGAAGGTAAGGGAGACGACCCGAGAAGCCAAAGCGAAGACCTGGGCGACAACAGCATGAAGGCAAGCGACTATGGTGTAAAGAACCTCAAAAGGGTTATGGAAAATATCATGGAATGGACTAAACAACCGGACGGACAGTACGAATACCTGACCGATATCTACAATTCCGTAAAAGGACAATTCGTAAGATACACATGGCACGTACAGAAAAATATCGGTAGAAGATATACAAACAACTTGCCTGACCAAAACCTGTTTGCTCCATACCCTAAGGACAGACAGAAAGAAGCGATAGACTGGTTTGGAAGAAACGTGTTCACAGCTCCTCTATGGCTATATCCTGAAGAGGTAACAAGCAACATCAGAAAGATTGATGCTATAAACGAAATTAAGGAAACACAGAATTCTGTAATCCAACTGCTAATTTCTCAAGGAATGATATATAAGATGCATGCAAGTTCTGTTTTCTCTTCCGAGCCATATCCCGTCGATGAATATCTTAACGACGTATTCAATGCCGTTTGGAGACCATTGGACAATAAAGATGAAAGAATAAATTATTTCACAAGACAGCTTGAAAGAATATACGTTGGATGCATAAAAAATATTCTATGCCCTGACCAAACCGATAAAGAGAATAACACGTTCAAACGTTCGGATGCAATATTATACGTTGAAGACCATCTTGACGACATAGAAAGCTTCATCGATAAACAGCTTAATATATATACTTCCGATGATGATTTCAACCACAAACATTTCGCCTATTTGAAAAAAGAAGTGAAAGGTATTAAAAAGGAATACTATTCCAACGACAAATAATAATTGTCATAAAAAATCTTACAAGGTGTAGCTGATGTTTTTTCGTCATGCTACACCTTTTTTATATTATTATACATACATTGTAGTCAATACACTTTAAAATCAATTTATTTCACTATATTTGCACTCTGTAAAAACAAATAAAAAATTTTAAACATGAGTATATTTTCTAAATTGTTCGGTAAAAAAAATACCGAAAACGCAGAAGAGCCGGTCAGAGTAGGCGGCATGGAAGATTTCATGACACTTATACGAGTTTACTACCAGGCTGTAATGGCTTCACAAATGGGTATAAGCAATATCAACTTCCTTCCAGACTTGGCTGTATTCAAACGTACACTTAAAGTGCCTACACAAAACAACAAACTTGGTATAGCCGAAAAGTCACGCTGCAAAAGAATGCTGGTTGATATATATGGACTTAACGACAGCTTCTTCAAGGAAATAGATGCGTCCGTAAAGAAAAACTGCAGGAACGTAAATGACATCAAATCATACCTGTTTATGTTCCAGGGCTTCAGCCAAGACTTGATGATGGTCATCGGTAACTTGATGCAATGGAAATTCCGTATGCCGAGCGTATTGAAAAAGATGCTTCGCAATATGACAGAAAAGGCTATTGATGATATTCTAAACAAAAATAACTGGAAAGACGACGGAGTCCGTAAAACTTGCAACAATATCCGCCAGTACAAACACGCATTAGGATATTCACAAGAATGGATGAGCGAATATGTTTACAACATCGTGCTATTAGCCAAAAAAGAACCTAAACCAAAAGCATAAATTACATAAATCAGCTTAAGGCGGAGTTGGTAACCAACCCCGCCTTTTAATTTTTCCATATATATGTACACATCTAACAATATTGAACAGCATCCGCTGGAACCATTTCTCCCTTCCAACGCCTCTGTATTAATGTTGGGCAGTTTTCCTCCACAACGCAAAAGATGGAGCATGGACTTCTTCTACCCTAACCTTCAGAACGACATGTGGAGAATATTCGGATATATTTTCTTCAATGACAGAGAATATTTTCTCACAGAAAACAAAAAAGCATTCAACAAAACTCTTCTTGAAGCATTTCTTAAAGAAAAAGGCATTGCATTATACGACACAGCCTCATCAGTAATAAGACTTCAGGATAATGCTTCGGATAAATTCTTGGAAGTTGTTGAACCTACAGACATAGGTCTTCTATTAAAACAAATTCCTCAATGTAAAGCCATCATAACTACCGGACAAAAAGCCACTGATTTAGTTTGTGAATATTTTTCTGTAAAACAACCTGCTATAGGCAACAAAACAGAAATCAATTACCTCGACAGGCAACTTTTCCTTTATAGGATGCCATCGTCAAGTAGAGCTTATCCGTTAAAGCTCGAAAAAAAATCAGAGCTATATGCACAGGCTTTCAATGACTTAAATATTCTACACTAAAAAAATAAATTTTTTATCTAATAAAACCCTTGCAAAAACGAAAAATAATAGTACCTTTGCATCCGCAAACACGGGAATAGCTCAGTTGGTAGAGCATCGGTCTCCAAAACCGAGTGTCGGGAGTTCGAGCCTCTCTTCCCGTGCAGAAATAAAAAGCTGTAACTCAAAAGTTACAGCTTTTGCCGTTTTATACCCGGGACGAAATCGGGACGGTAAATTACTATTTTCATCATTAGATACCAATAAGATGAATTCAATCTCCCCCTTCATCTCTGTACAATAAAACTAAAAAAGATTTAACCTGTACTCCATTAAATTCTTATCAAAAAGAAAAAAACAATTAACACATTCAAAACGACCTGTCATTCGAATCAAAATAACAAGGCGTTTTGAATCGAATGACAGGTCGTTTTAATTCGAACAAAATATCTTCCTATAATACAGAAAAACAAGATAAAACTCTAACGAAAAGATTTTAAGTGTAAAAATAACACTTTAATGTTGTATAACATATAAAAATCAGAACAACGTAACGATATAAGTGTTACTTTTACACCGTAAATTAATTTATCCTACAAATGATATAATGAGAAACATGAAAAAGTCATTATTAAGCATGGGGGCAGCAATCTTATTGCTTAGCGGATGCGCCTCACAAGAGAAAAAAATCGAGTTGACATTATCCGGTTTAAATCCGGCCAGTTTCGAAACTACTATCGACGGTAATAAAAAAACCGGACTTTACAAGCTGACAAACAGCAACGGAATGGAGGTTTGCGTTACCAACTTTGGCGGTAGAATTGTATCCATTATGGTTCCAGATAAAAATGGAAATATGACAGATGTTGTTCTTGGTTTTGACAACATTAATGACTATCAAAATATTCCAAGCGATTTCGGAGCAAGCATCGGAAGATATGCCAACCGTATCAACAAAGGTAAAATCACTATCGACGGACAGGAAATCCAACTCCCTACAAATAACTTCGGACACTGCCTGCACGGAGGTCCTACCGGATGGCAGTATCAGGTTTATGAAGCAAACCAGACTAATGACAGCACTATCGTTCTTACCATGAATTCAGCCGATGGTGATAACAACTTCCCTGGCAATGTAACCGCCAATGTTACTTATACTCTTACCGGAGACAATGCTATTGACATTAAATATAATGCTACAACAGACAAGACTACTGTAATAAATATGACAAACCACTCATATTTCAATCTCAGCGGAGATATGTCAAAACCTGCAACAGACCATATCCTATATGTAGCTTCGGATAGCATAACTCCAGTAGATAGCACTTATATGACTACAGGAGAAATGATGGCCGTTAAAGACACTCCTTTCGACTTCAACACGCCTAAAACAATTGCTCCGGACGTAACAGCTTTTGACAATGAGCAGGTTAAGTTTGGAAACGGTTTCGACCACAACTGGGTCTTGTCTACCAAAGGCGATGATACAAAGGTTGCAGCCAAACTTACAAGCCCTACAAGTGGCATAACACTTGAAGTTTATACCAACGAACCGGGAATTCAGGTATATACAGGAAACTTCCTGACTGGCGAAGTAAAAGGAAAACACGGTGTAGCATATCCACAGCGTGCTTCTGTATGTCTTGAATCACAACATTATCCTGACAGTCCTAACAAGGCTCAATGGCCTTCAGTAATCCTCAAACCAGGAGAAAAATACTACAGCCACTGCATTTTCAAATTCGGAGTTGAAAAATAACATATAGTATAATATCATAAAAACACTTTTATCATGAATTGGAGTTCAAAAGAATTTATTTGGTTGGACTGGGCTGTTCTGGTCATAGGTATTTTAGGAGTAGCATGGGCTGTTTGGCGTGCAGTACGTAAGGACAAGCTTGCAATGCAGGGAGCCGACAGTCAGGATTATTTGTTTGGAAAAGGTGAACCATGGTACGTTATCGGTGCTGCAATCTTTGCAGCCAACATCGGTTCAGAACACTTGGTAGGACTTGCAGGTACAGGAGCAAAAGACGGTGTAGGTATGGCACACTGGGAAATGCAGGGTTGGATGATTCTTATTTTGGGATGGTTGTTTGTTCCATTTTATCAGTTATTGAACAACAAAATGGGCAAGATTATCACTATGCCTGACTTCCTGAAATATCGTTATACTCAGAGAACGGGTTCATGGTTGAGTATCATCACATTGATTGCATATATTCTTACAAAAGTCAGCGTTACAGCTTTCACAGGCGGTATCTTCTTCGAATATCTGCTCGGCCTTCCTTTCTGGTGGGGAGCTTTGGGACTGATTGCCATTACTGCCGTATTTACAGTATTGGGAGGTATGAAAGGAGTTATGACAATGTCTGCTATTCAGACACCTATCCTTATCATAGGCTCGTTCCTTGTACTATTCTTAGGATTATCTGCACTTGGACATGGAAGCATTGTAGATGGATGGAGCAACATGATGGACTATGCACGTTCTGCTCACGACGGTTACGGAATCAACCATATGTTCCACTGGGACGAAGGCGATCCTATGTATCCTAAATTCCCCGGATTTGCAGTATTCATCGGAGCATCTATCATCGGTTTCTGGTACTGGTGTACAGACCAACATATCGTTCAGCGTGTTCTTGGACAGCAGAAAGGTGAATCGGACGATGTAGTTATGAAACGTGCACGCCGCGGTACAATCGCTGCAGGTTACTTCAAACTGCTTCCTGTATTCATGTTCCTTATCCCTGGTATGGTAGCTGTGGCATTGGCACAGGACCCTAATAGCGGTATCGTAATGGACCTTAACAACCAGCACGACACAGACGGCGCATTTGCCATGATGGTGAAGAACATCCTTCCTGCAGGTGTGAAAGGTCTGGTAACAATCGGTTTCATCTGTGCATTGGTTACATCACTTGCAGCATTCTTCAACAGCTGTGCGACACTGTTTACAGAAGACTTCTACAAACCTATGCGTCAGGGTAAGAGCGAAGCACACTATGTATTCGTTGGTCGTGTAGCTACAGTGGTAGTAGTTATCCTCGGTTTGCTCTGGCTGCCTATCATGATGAACATGGACAACCTATACAGCTATCTGCAGGACATCCAGTCTCTGTTGGCTCCAGCCATGGTAGCAGTGTTCACATTGGGTATCTTTTCTAAGAGAATCACTCCAAAGGCTGGTGAATGGGGTCTTATCGGCGGTTTCATCATCGGTATGGTAAGACTAGTTACAAACGTAATAACAAAGAGTGGTACAGCAACTATGGAAGGAGCATTTTGGGATGCAACAGCATGGTTCTGGCAGACTAACTGGTTGATTTTCGAAATCTGGTTGCTGGTATTCCTTATCTTACTGATGGTGGTTGTATCATGCTTTACTCCAAAACCATCCGCACAACAGATTGAAGCTATTACATTTACAGACAGTTACAAAACACTTATCAGAAAAAGCTGGAATAAATGGGATGTTATCGCAACACTCGGAGTATTCTTGCTTTGCGGATTATTCTACGCATATTTCTGGTAAAAAGACAAAATATTGTTCTACATTTGTAATATATAAATGTAGGACAATATAAAAACTGTATTTACATGACTGCTTATTATAAACATAATCCAAAATTTTACGTCGGTATTGACTGTATAATATTCGGTTTCGATAAGGGCGAACTGAATCTCCTGCTACTAAAGAGAAATTTTGAGCCTGCCAAAGGCAAATGGTCTCTAATGGGCGGATTTATTCAGGAAAACGAAAGTGCTGATGATGCCGCAAAGCGCGTATTAAGTGAATTGACCGGATTGGAAGATGTTTACATGGAACAAATCGGAGCATTTGGTGATGTTGGCAGAGACCCTGGAGAAAGGGTTATCTCACTTGCTTATTACGCACTTATCAACATTAATGAATACGACCGTGAACTCGTCCAACAGCACAACGCTTATTGGGTTAATATAAATGAGGTTCCAGAACTGATTTTCGACCACTCGGAAATGGTTCGCATAGCCAGAAAAAAGATGAAGGAAAAAGCTTCAAACAAACCCATAGGGTTCAATTTGCTCCCCGAATTGTTTACTCTGACACAATTACAAAACCTCTACGAAGCTATATATGGCGAAGCTATGGACAAAAGAAACTTCCGTAAACGTATTGCCGATATGGATTTTATAGAAAAAACCGACAAAATAGACAAAACAGGATCTAAAAGAGGTGCGAGTTTATATAAATTCAACGATAAAGCCTACGAGAAAGATCCTAAATTCAAAATTTGACAATAAAAAAACAACTCAGATATGTTAGAAGCATTAAAAGAAAAAGTATTCCATGCAAATCTTGATTTGGTTAAACATGGATTAGTGATTTTCACTTGGGGTAACGTTTCTGCCATTGACCGCGAGTCAGGACTGGTAGTTATAAAACCAAGTGGAGTGTCTTACGACGAAATGAAGGCTGAAGATATGGTAGTGGTTGACCTCGACGGCAACGTAGTAGAAGGCAACCTTCGTCCTTCAAGCGACACCCCTACTCATCTTGTCCTTTATAAAGCATTCCCGGAAATTGGTGGTGTAGTACACACTCACTCTACATACGCTACAGCTTGGGCTCAGGCAGGTCTTGATATTCCTAACATTGGAACAACTCATGCCGATTATTTCCACGAGGCTATCCCATGCACTGCTGATATGACAGAAGAAGAAGTTAAGGGTGAATATGAAAAAGAAACAGGTAACGTAATAGTAAAACGTTTCGAAGGCATGAACCCTGTCCATACTCCTGGAGTTCTGGTAAAAAATCATGGTCCTTTCTCATGGGGTAAAGACGCACACGACGCTGTCCACAATGCCGTAGTGATGGAACAGGTAGCTAAAATGGCAAGCATAGCGTTTGCTGCAAATCCAAATCTTACAATGAATCCGCTTTTGGTTGAAAAACACTTCAACCGCAAACACGGTCCTAACGCATATTACGGACAGAAAAAATAATATTTACAAAACAAATTCCAAAACAATAATAAACTAACCTTTTAATAAAATAAAAATTATGAACGCATTCAGCCAGTATGAAGTATGGTTCGTAACAGGAGCACAGCTCCTTTACGGAGGTGACGCTGTAATAGCAGTAGATGCACACAGCAACGAAATGGTAGCAGGTCTTAACGAAAGTGGCAAACTCCCTGTCAAGGTTGTTTACAAAGGCACCGCAAACTCTTCAAAAGAAGTTGAAGCAGTATTCAAAGCAGCAAACAATGATGAGAAATGTGTCGGTGTAATCACATGGATGCACACATTCTCTCCTGCCAAGATGTGGATACACGGACTTCAGCAGTTGAAGAAACCGTTGTTGCACCTTCACACTCAGTTCAACAAGGAAATTCCTTGGGATACAATGGACATGGACTTCATGAACTTGAACCAGAGTGCTCACGGCGACCGCGAATTCGGACATATCTGCTCTCGTATGCGTGTGCGTCGTAAAGTAGTTGTAGGCTACTGGAAAGAAGAAGAAACTCTCAAGAAAATCGCAGTTTGGATGAGAGTTTGTGCTGCGTGGGCAGATTCTCAGGATATGCTTATCTTGCGTTTCGGCGACCAGATGAACAATGTAGCCGTTACAGATGGTGACAAGGTTGAAGCTGAACAGCGCATGGGATACCATGTTGACTACTGTCCTGTAAGCGAACTGATGGAATATCACAAGAATGTAAAAGACGAAGAAGTTGAAGCATTGGTTAAGACATACTTCAATGAATATGATCATGATGCAGAAATTGAAGACAAATCAACTGAAGCATACCAGAAAGTATGGAATGCGGCTAAAGCTGAACTTGCTCTTCGTGCTATCCTGAAAGATAAAGGCGCTAAAGGTTTCACTACAAACTTCGACGACCTCGGACAGACTGACGGTAGCTACTTCGACCAGATTCCGGGTCTTGCTTCACAGCGTCTGATGGCCGAAGGTTATGGCTTCGGAGCTGAAGGTGACTGGAAATCTGCAGCACTTTACCGTACAGTATGGGTTATGAACCAGGGACTTGCAAACGGTTGCTCTTTCCTTGAAGACTATACTTTGAACTTCGACGGAGAAAACAGCTCTATCCTTCAGGCTCACATGTTGGAAGTTTGTCCACTTATCGCTGCCAAGAAACCTCGTCTTGAAGTTCACTTCCTCGGCATCGGTGTACGCAAGAGCCAGACTGCACGCCTTGTATTCACTTCAAAGGTTGGTACAGGATGTACAGCTACAGTCGTTGACCTCGGAAACCGTTTCCGTCTGATTGTAAACGACGTAGAATGCATCGAGCCAAAACCACTTCCAAAACTTCCTGTAGCTTCTGCTTTGTGGAAACCTATGCCTAACTTCGAAGTAGGTGCAGGCGCATGGATTCTTGCAGGTGGTACTCACCACTCTTGCTTCTCATACGATCTGACAGCTGAATACTGGGAAGACTATGCAGAAATCGCTGGCATCGAAATGGTTCATATCAACAAAGACACTACAATCAGCGAATTCAAGAAAGAACTCCGTATGAACGAAGTTTACTACATGCTGAACAAAGCTCTTTGCTAATAAACAAGTCATAATATAAATTAAAAGTGCTCGGCGAGCAATCGTTCGCAGCACTTTTAATTTTTTAAAACTTAAGAGTTCAAAAACTTAGAAACTCGTAAACTTAAAAACTTAAAATCTATGAGTCTTAATGCTAAATCTACAATAGAAAACGGTAAAGCCATATTGGGTATCGAATTTGGTTCAACAAGAATCAAGGCCGTTCTGATTGACGAAGAAAACAAACCTATTGCACAAGGTAGCCACACATGGGAAAACCAGCTGGAAAACGGCTTGTGGACATATAGTATCGATGCTATCTGGAACGGAGTACAGGATTGCTACTCTGACCTTAGAGCCAATGTAAAAAAAGAATACGGAATTGAAATCGAAAACCTGGCTGCAATTGGTGTCAGTGCCATGATGCACGGATATATGGCTTTCAACGACAAAGAAGAAATCCTCGTTCCGTTCCGTACCTGGAGAAATACAAATACTGGCAAAGCAGCTGCTGAATTGTCAGAACTTTTTGTATATAACATCCCTCTGAGATGGAGTATCTCACATCTGTACCAGGCTATCCTGAACAAGGAAGAACACGTAAAAGACATCACATTCCTTACAACACTGGCAGGATACGTTCACTGGCAAATCACTGGAGAAAAGGTTTTGGGTATAGGTGATGCTTCAGGTATGCTGCCTATCGACCCTGAGACTAAGAACTATTCAGCCGAAATGGTTAAGAAATTCAATAACCTTATCAAGCCATACGGATTTAGCTGGACACTCGAGGATATCCTTCCAAAAGTTCTGCTTGCTGGCGAAAACGCAGGTTGCCTGACAGAAAAGGGAGCCAAGAAACTTGACGTTTCCGGACATCTGAAAGCAGGGGTTCCTGTATGTCCTCCTGAAGGAGACGCAGGTACAGGTATGGTAGCTACAAATGCAGTAAAACAACGTACCGGTAACGTTTCTGCAGGTACTTCATCATTCTCAATGATTGTTTTGGAAAAAGATTTGTCCAAACCTTACGAAATGATTGATATGGTGACAACACCTGACGGAAGCCTTGTTGCCATGGTACACTGCAACAACTGTACTTCAGATCTTAACGCTTGGGTAAACCTGTTCAAGGAATATCAGGAACTGATGGGTATGCCTGTTGATATGGACGAAATCTTCGGAAAACTTTACAACAATGCACTAACCGGTGATGCCGACTGCGGTGGTCTGATTTCGTACAACTACTTCTCAGGCGAACCTGTAACAGGACTTGCAGAAGGTCGTCCTTTGTTCATCCGTACTGCCGGCGACAAATTCAATCTTGCAAACTTCATGCGTGCCCACCTGTATGCTTCCGTAGGTGTACTTAAAATAGGTAACGACATCCTGTTCAACGAAGAAAAGATTAAGGTTGACAGAATCACTGGTCACGGAGGTTTGTTCAGAACCAAAGGTGTAGGACAAAGAGTCCTTGCTGCCGCAATCAACTCTCCTATCTCTGTAATGGAAACTGCAGGCGAAGGTGGAGCATGGGGTATCGCGCTTCTGGGTTCATATCTTGTAAACAATGACAAGAAACAGTCTCTGTCCGACTTCCTGGATGAAAAGGTATTCGCTGGAAATACAGGTACAGAGGTAGCTCCTACAGCAGAAGATGTAGCCGGATTCAATAAATACATAGAAGAATACAAGGCTTGCATTCCAGTGGAAGAGGCAGCTGTAAAATACAAAAAGTAACATGTATAAAATACAATAAGTAGCCACTAAACAGCCTGAATGACTGACTTTTCTATAAAAAAGATTAATAAAAAAAGCTGGTATTCAGGTTGTGGTTTACAATAAAAGTTATATTTTTGCTTTCGAAATAAGGAAACAAACCAACAACAATAAAAACATTCAATAAAATATCAATTAACTATGAACAGCAAACAAGTTATGAACCATGCTGCCGACAACATCCGTATCTTGGCAGCTTCAATGGTAGAAAAAGCTAAGTCAGGACACCCAGGTGGTGCTATGGGTGGTGCAGATTTTATCAACGTTCTGTATTCAGAATATTTGCAGTACGACCCTAAAAATCCTAAATGGGAAGGTCGTGACCGTTTCTTCCTCGATCCTGGTCACATGTCTCCTATGCTTTATTCACAGTTGGCTTTGGCAGGTAAATTCACTCTTGACGAACTGAAACAACTTCGCCAGTGGGGTTCACCTACTCCTGGACATCCTGAAGTAGATGTAATGCGCGGTATCGAAAACACTTCAGGTCCACTTGGTCAAGGACATACTTTTGCTGTAGGTGCTGCCATTGCAGCCAAATTCCTTGCCGCACGTACTGGCAACCCAACTTTTGCTAAAGAAACTATCTACGCTTACATTTCTGATGGCGGCGTTCAGGAAGAAATCTCTCAGGGTAGCGGACGTATAGCAGGTCACCTCGGACTTGATAACCTTATCATGTTCTACGACTCAAACGACATCCAGCTTTCTACTGAAACAAAGGATGTAATGACTGAAGATACTGCAATGAAATACCGTGCATGGGGATGGAACGTAATCGAAATCAACGGTAACGACTGCGATGAAATCCGCAAGGCTCTTGATGCTGCAAAAGCTGAATCAAAACGTCCTACACTTATCATCGGTAAATGTATCATGGGTAAAGGCGCACGTAAAGACGACAATTCATCATACGAACACAACTGCAAGACTCACGGCGCTCCTCTTGGCGGTGATGCTTACAAAAATACAATGATTAACTTGGGCGCTGACCCTGAAAATCCATTCGTAATCTTCGACGATGTGAAAGAACTTTACGCAAAACGCGCACAGGAACTTGAAACTATCGTTGCTGCAAGATACGAAGAAGAAAAAGCATGGGCTGCTGCAAATCCTGAAAAAGCCGCTCAGTTGAAAGACTGGTTCAGCGGTGTTGCTCCTAAAGTTGATTGGGCAGGAATCCAGCAGAAAGCTAACGATGCTACTCGTAACGCATCCGCAACTGTTCTTGGTGCTCTTGCTGAACAGGTTCCTAATATGATCTGTTCTTCTGCCGACCTTTCTAACTCAGACAAGACTGACGGTTTCTTGAAGAAAACTCACTCGTTCCAGCCAGGCGACTTCACTGGAGCATTCTTCCAGGCAGGTGTTGCCGAGCTTACTATGGCTTGCTGCTGTATTGGTATGGCTCTTCACGGTGGTGTAATCGCTGCTTGCGGTACATTCTTCGTATTCTCAGACTATATGAAACCAGCTGTACGTATGGCCGCTTTGATGCAGTTGCCTGTTAAGTTCATCTGGACTCACGACGCATTCCGCGTAGGTGAAGACGGTCCTACTCACGAACCGGTAGAACAGGAAGCACAGATCCGCTTGATGGAAAAACTGAAAAATCACCACGGAAAGAACTCTATGCTTGTTCTTCGTCCTGCTGACGCTAAGGAAACTACTGAGGCTTGGAAACTTGCAATGGAAAACACAGATACTCCATCTGCATTGATTCTTTCTCGCCAGAACATCACAGACCTGCCAGAAGGTACAAAATATGCTGAAGCTGCCAAAGGTGGTTACATCGTGACTGACTCTGAAGGTACTCCGGACATTATCATGGTTGCTTCAGGTTCTGAAGTTTCTACATTGGTTGCCGGTGCTGAACTGTTGCACAAAGACGGTATCAAGACTCGTATCGTTTCTGTTCCTTCAGAAGGTTTGTTCCGCAGCCAGAGCAAGGAATATCAGGAAAGCGTAATCCCAACTGGAGCCAAAGTATTCGGACTTACCGCTGGTCTTCCTGTAAACCTTGAAGGTCTTGTAGGTTCTAACGGAAAGGTTTGGGGTCTTGAATCATTCGGTTTCTCTGCTCCTTACAAGGTATTGGACGAAAAATTGGGATTCACTGCAGAAAATGTATATAACCAAGTAAAAGCAATGTTATAATGAAAGTAGTGGGACTGGCATCCGACCATGCAGGTTTCGAACTGAAACAATATGTTAAGCAGTGGCTGGAAGCAAAAGGATTAGAATACAAAGATTTTGGAACTTACACTACAGACAGTTGCGATTATCCTGACTTCGCGCATCCTTTGGCTGAAGCTGTAGAAGCTGGCGAATGTTATCCGGGTATTGCAGTTTGTGGTAGCGGCCAAGGTATTGGTATCACTCTAAACAAGCATCAGGGAATACGTGCCGCTCTTTGCTGGATTCCTGAAATTGCCAAGTTATCACGCCAGCATAATAACGCCAACGTACTTGTTATGCCGGGCAGGTTTATTGATACTGACATGGCAGACAAGATAATGACAGAATTCTTTAATACTGAATTTGAAGGCGGACGTCATCAAAAAAGAGTAGATAAGATTCCTGTAAAATAATCCTTGTCTTATGACATATTTAAAGTAGGAAGGAAGCTCGTACGAAGCTTTCTTCCTACTTTTTTTATTTCTGCATATCATCTTCCTACATTATAAATAGGAAAATCTTATCTTTGCAAAAAATTATACCATAAGATAAATGGCTACTACACAAAAAAGACCAGCACGAACAACAAAGGTAAGCAAAGAAAAGCTTACGGATGAATATGGACACCTTCAGCCTCAGGCTCCGGAACTGGAGAAGGCTGTGCTTGGTGCGTTGATGATTGAAAAGGATGCATACTCGCTTGTTAGTGAAATTCTTAAACCGGAATCTTTCTACGAGCACAGACATCAGCTGATATATGCCGCCATAACAGACCTGGCTATACAGCAGAAACCTATCGACTTGCTTACAGTGACAGAACACCTGCGCTTCAGGGGACACCTTGATGAAGTAGGCGGTCCGTTCTATATCACTCAGTTGAGCGGTATGATGGCATCGTCGGCACATATCGAATACCACGCACGCATCATCGCACAGAAATTCCTGGCCAGAGAGCTTATCACTTTCACCAGCAACATCCAGAAAAAGGCTTTCGACGAGACTGAAGACGTGGATGACATAATGCAGGAAGCCGAAGGACGTCTGTTCGAAATCTCGCAGCAGAACATGAAGAAAGACTATACGCAGATCAATCCTGTGATACAGGAAGCGTATGAGATGCTTCGAACTGCTGCCGCCCGTACCGACGGTTTGAGTGGTCTTGCAAGCGGTTTCCACAAGCTCGACAAGATGACTTCCGGATGGCAGAACTCCGACCTTATCATCATTGCCGCACGTCCTGCGATGGGTAAGACTGCATTCGTGCTTTCTATGGCCAAAAACATAGCCGTAAACAACAAGGTGCCGGTAGCATTATTCTCGCTTGAAATGAGTAACGTCCAGTTGGTCAACCGTTTGATTGTAAACGTGTGTGAGATACCGGGCGAGAAAATCAAGAGCGGTCAGCTCGCTCCATACGAATGGGGACAGTTGGACTACAAGATTAAGGAACTGTATGATGCTCCTCTATATGTAGATGATACTCCTTCACTGTCAGTCTTCGAACTCAGAACAAAGGCCCGCCGTCTGGTGAGGGAACACGATGTGAAAATAATCATCATCGACTACTTGCAGCTGATGAATGCCAGCGGTATGTCGTTCGGCAGCCGTCAGGAAGAAGTCAGCACCATATCACGTTCGCTCAAAGGTCTTGCCAAGGAATTAAATATTCCTATCATAGCGTTGAGTCAGTTGAACCGTGGTGTGGAAAACCGTGAGGGTGTAGATGGCAAGCGTCCGCAGTTGAGCGACCTCCGTGAATCCGGAGCCATCGAGCAGGATGCCGATATGGTTTGCTTCATCCACCGTCCTGAATACTACAAGATATATACCGACGAAAAGGGTAATGACCTACACGGTATGGCCGAAATCATTATTGCAAAGCATCGTAATGGTGCCGTGGGCGACGTGCTTCTGCGATTCCGCGGCGAATTTGCAAGATTCCAAAATCCGGAAGACGAAATGATTGTACCATTGCCTACCGAAGAGAATGCGACACCGGTCATACGTTCGAAGATGAACAAGGGAAATGGCTCCATACCTCCCCCACCGGCAGATATGGCTCCTGTGCAGGATGGAAATCCGTTTAGCGGACCATTGCCTGACGTACCGTTCTGATTTCGCAAAAAAACTTTTACGCAGTCTTGTAAACCAAATATTTATATTAACTTTGCGCATCATTCATAAAAATACATAAAACTATCTATATATGAATATTTCTTATAACTGGCTGAAAGAATATGTCAATTTCGATTTGACTCCAGATGAAGTAGCAGCCGCACTTACCTCAATCGGTCTCGAAACCGGAGGCGTAGAGGAAGTTCAGACTATAAAAGGAGGTCTCGAAGGACTTGTAGTAGGTGAAGTCCTGACTTGCGAGCCTCATCCAAACTCAGACCACATGCACGTCACTACTGTAAACTTGGGACAGGGAGAGCCTGTACAGATAGTTTGTGGTGCAGCTAACGTAGCAGCAGGTCAGAAAGTAATCGTAGCAACTCTTGGAACAAAGCTTTACGATGGCGACGAATGTTTCACTATCAAGAAATCAAAACTCCGTGGTGTAGAATCAAACGGTATGATTTGTGCGGAAGATGAAATCGGTGTGGGAACAAGCCACGACGGTATCATCGTTCTTCCTGCAGACACTGTTCCGGGAACTCCTGCAAAAGAATACTACAATATAAAGAGCGAATACGTACTTGAAGTCGATATCACTCCAAACCGTTCGGATGCATGCTCACACTATGGTGTGGCTCGCGACCTTTATGCATGGTTAATCCAGAATGGCTACAAAGCTGAGTTGAAACGTCCTTCAGTAGATGCTTTCAAAGTAGATAGCAACAATCTGAATATCGACATCGAAGTGGAAAACACTGAAGCATGTCCAAGATACGCTGGTATCGCCATCAAGAACGTAACCGTAAAGGAAAGTCCTGAATGGCTTCAAAACAAACTTCGCCTTATCGGTGTTCGCCCTATCAACAATATCGTCGATATCACAAACTACATACTTCATGCATACGGACAGCCAATGCACTGTTTCGATGCAAACAAGATTAAAGGTGGCAAAATAGTAGTAAGAACATGTGCTGAAGGTACTAAGTTCGTTACACTTGACGAAGTGGAACGTACTTTGTCTGAACGCGACCTTATGATTTGCAACGCAGAAGAACCGATGTGTATTGCCGGAGTATTCGGTGGCCTTGATTCAGGTACAACTGAGGCTACAACTGACGTATTCCTCGAAAGTGCATACTTCAACCCAACATGGGTTCGTAAGACAGCACGCCGTCACGGACTGAGCACAGACTCTTCATTCCGTTTCGAACGTGGTATCGACCCTAATATCACTATCTATGCATTGAAGGAAGCTGCAATCCTGGTAAAAGAACTTGCAGGCGGTGAAATAGCTTCTGAAATCAAGGACAACTACCCTGCTCCTATTGCTGATTTCGCTATCGAACTTTCATACGATTATGTAAATACACTTATCGGAAAGGTTATCACTGCAGAAACAATCAAGAGCATAGTAAGCAGTCTTGAAATGAAGATTGTGAACGAAACAGCAGAAGGTCTTTCTCTTCTTGTTCCTCCTTACCGTGTTGACGTACAGCGCCCATGCGACGTAGTGGAAGATATCCTCCGTATCTATGGATATAACAATGTAGAGATTCCTACTAGTCTGAAATCAAGCATCAACGTCAAAGGTGCTGAAGACAAGTCTGTAAAACTTCAGAACATCGTTTCTGAACAGCTCGTAGGATGCGGATTCAATGAAATAATGAACAACTCGCTTACTGCTGCTGCCTATTACGAAGGACTTGAAACTTACAAGCCTGAAAACCTGGTTCGCCTGATGAACCCATTGAGCAACGACTTGAACGTAATGCGTGCAACTCTGCTGTTCGGTGGTCTTGAAAGCATCCAGCACAATGCAAACCGCAAGAATGCAGATTTGAAATTCTTCGAATTCGGTAAGTGCTACCACTTCAACGAAGAAAGGAAGAACCCTGAAAAAATTCTTGCTGCATATTCTGAAGAACTTCACCTCGGTATGTGGGTTACAGGTAAGCGCGTAAGCAACTCATGGGCACACGCAGACGAAAATTCTTCTGTTTTTGAACTTAAAGCATACGTTCTCAATATCTTCCGTCGTCTTGGTGTAAACTTCGGTGGTCTTGTATTCGGAAATCTTACAGACGATATCTACTCTGTAGCGATATCTGTACATACTCGTGGAGGAAAATTGTTGGCTACATTTGGAGTAGTAAGCAAGAAGATTCAGAAAGCATTCGATATCGACAATGAAGTTTATTTTGCCGACATCTGCTGGAATGAACTTATGAAATCAATTAAGGGCAACAGAGTAACTTACAAGGAAATATCTAAATTCCCTGCTGTTAAACGTGACCTTGCATTGCTTATCGACAAGAAAGTACAGTTCGCTGAAATCGAAAAGATAGCTTACGAAACAGACAAGAAACTCCTGAAATCTGTTGAACTGTTCGATGTTTACGAAGGCAAGAACCTCGAAGCAGGTAAGAAGAGTTACGCTGTAAGCTTCATGCTTCAGGATGAAAATGCCACTCTGAACGACAAGCAGATTGACAAGTTCATGCAGAAACTTATCACTAATTTGCAGAACAAGCTTGATGCTAAATTGAGATAATAATACAATAATAAAAATAACATATAAAATTATAAACCAATGGGAAGAGCGTTTGAATATAGAAAAGCTGCCAAATTGAAAAGATGGGGTCACATGGCTAAGACCTTTACACGTCTGGGTAAACAAATCGCAATTGCTGTAAAAGCAGGTGGTCCTGAACCTGAAAATAACCCTACACTTCGTTCTATCATCGCTGTCTGCAAGCGTGAAAATATGCCGAAGGACAACATTGAACGTGCTATCAAGAATGCTCAGGGTAAAGACCAGAGCGACTACAAGAGCATGACTTACGAAGGATATGGTCCTCACGGAGTTGCCGTATTCGTTGATACTCTTACTGACAACACTACTCGTACTGTAGCAGACGTTCGTTCAGTATTCAACAAATTTGCCGGTAACCTTGGAACTACAGGTTCACTTGCTTTCTTGTTCGACCACAAGTGTGTGTTCACTTTCAAGAAGAAAGACGGTCTTGACATGGAAGAACTTATCCTCGACCTTATCGACTACAACGTAGAAGATGAGTACGACGAAGATCCGGAAGAAGGAACAATCACTATCTACGGTGACCCTAAGAGCTACTCTCTTATCCAGAAACACCTTGAAGAATGTGGTTTCGAAGATGTCGGTGGTGAATTCACATACGTGCCAAACGATTTGAAAGATGTTACTCCAGAACAGCGCGAAACTATCGACAAGATGGTAGAACGTCTTGAAGAATTCGACGATGTGCAGAATGTTTACACTAACATGAAGCCTGAAGAAGAGTAATTATTCTTAATGATACTTACAAAAACAGATTTCGCATAAAGTTTTCTTCGTGTGAAATCTGTTTTTTTATAACCCGATAAAAACAATAACGATGAAAATAAACTACAGAACGCAAGGAACATGCAGTTCATTTATCGAAGTTGAAGTAGAAAACAACAAGATTAAGGAAGTAAGCTTCACTGGCGGATGTAACGGAAATCTTAAAGGCATCTGCTCATTAGTAAAAGGAATGGAAGTAAATGAAGTTATTTCCCGACTTGAAGGTATCCGTTGCGGAAACAAAAACACTTCATGTCCAGACCAGCTTTGCAAGGCTTTGAAAAGCATGTAATACAACTCAAACTATATAAAAAATAAAGCAATGACTCTTATACACAACAATAGGTGTCATTGCTTTTCGTTTTATATATCCATTCTCATTATCTGTTTTCAGCAGTATCACTATTACCTTTTTGTAACAAATACAATTTTCATATAATAATATATTGAAAATAACCCGTTGGCGGAATTAAATTAGCGCATATTTAACTTTGCCAATGGGTTTGTTGTTTTTATAGTTGATGTATTGTAGGATTGTAAGTGCGCTAATCTTCCCTAT
>NZ_JACJLQ010000032.1 GCF_016902295.1 Bacteroides caecigallinarum
AAGACAGCAGGAAAAAGCATGATTCCTGACAGGGTATCCATCCATGAAAGACCGGCAGAAGCCAATGGAAAAAGATTTGGAGACTGGGAGATGGATTTAGTTATTGGAGCAGAGCAAAAAAGTGCAGTTCTTACAATAATTGAACGAAGTAAGAATATGTTTCTACAAACAAAACTTCCATCCAAGAAACCTGAAGATGTAGAGACGGCTGTGGTAAGACTTTTGCTCCCCTTCAAAAAACATGTGTATAATATCACAACAGATAATGGAATTGAATTTCGTAATCACAAGGCTATATGTAAAGCTCTGGATTGTACTGTGTATTTTGCAGATCCATATTGTTCGGGACAAAAAGGGGCAATTGAGAATATGAATAAAATACTTCGGGAATATTTCCCTAAAGGTACAGATTTCAGACAGGTGTCTCAAGCGGAACTGAACAAAGTACAATATCAAATTAATGATAGACCGCGTAAAAAACTAGGGTTTTCAACCCCCAAAATCGAGTTTTATAAAAGTATTTGCTAATTTTGCACTTGCCACTTGACTCTACATAATTAACTATTCCACAAAGAATTTGCAAAGTTGACAGATGTTTTTTATTTTTGTCTTTATATATAAATAACATGCATATGTGGAAAGAGAAGTTAGGAGCCTATCTTATAGATGTCTCAAAATATGTGTTGACAGGTATAGTAATAGCATCTTTATTTAAAGATTTGGGCGAAAGCAAACTATTAATATATGTCTTAGGTTTATTAGTAGCTTGCTCAACACTCTTAGCGGGTTTAGTATTAAGTAATAAGAAGGAGGAAAAATAATGGAAGCAGTATTTGTTTTATCAGCAATAGGACTACCATGCGTAATATTCCTGATATGGTGTCTTACACCTCCGGGAAAGAAATGGTTAAAATCAAACCATATGATTTAAATAATGTATTGCGCAATCGTTCAGATTGCGCAAGTACCCTTACCACCATAATCACAACTAACATCGCCCTGATATTCCGGATGACGCTGCAACCACACTACGGCATAAGCACATGTAGCGACCGGTTTCAGACATTTACAGCGTGCATAATCGTATGCAGCCTTTACAAGGGCTGATGCTATTCCGCGTCCGCCTATTTCTTCGGGCACTATGGTGTGGCGGATATCAAGACCGCCGTCTTCTGTCAACAGATAAGCTACATGAGCGGTATAACCGTCCACCTCTACCTTGAACTGTTTCTTTGCTTCGTCATGTACAATTTCCATAAGCTATAAATTTTAGTGTTAAAACAATCTTCCCGGATTCTTCTCTGCCCTCCATTGCTCTATAGGCATGCTGTAAAGCCATGAGGTCTTTTCTTCCTTACGCTCGACGAAATACACATACGAGATGTCGTTCTCTACGATATGTATATTATCGTTCGGAGTAACCACAAGGAGCTGCAGATGGAGCTGCTTGCATAGGTCTATCAGATAGCGTGCCTTATCCTCGTCCTGTGCCTTGAAGGCCTCGTCGATGGCAATGAAACGGAATGAATTGTCCTGCATTCCGCTCTTTGTCAAACCGAACTGATATGCTATGGCAGAACCGAGGATAGTATATGTAAGCTGCGCTTTCTCTCCTCCCGACAAGTGTCCCATGTTTTCGTATGTGGTTTCCTTATTTCCTGTACTGCGGTTGAATTCCTCTGCCTTATAAGTGAACCATGAACGCACATCCATCACCCTGTTTCTCCAGTCCTCATTTTCCATACGTTCCATAAACGGCTGGATATGGTCGCGGAAATGTATCTTTCGCCCGTCTATCGTAGAATTGATTTTCTGCACATTAGGCATAGCCTCATCCATCAGACGGCGGAACTCTCTGACTTCTTCATTTATCCTGGTCTGCATTACCAGCTGAATGTAAGTAGCCGGCTGCTTGCGATAATCAATGCCGTGGAGCGATTCGTTCAGCATGCGGATATTGTCGTCTATCGCACTCTTCCAGTTGATGAAGAACATACGGAAATCTCCCACCTTGTCGGTAAGCGTTTTCTGCAGATAGTTGTCAAACTGCTTTTCGTATTTCGGCAGGTTTTCCTTCTGCAGGCGGCGCAACATTTCCTGATATTCGTCTATCAAGTCTATATTTTCTGCTTCAGGCAGGGCATTAACGTCCGAACGCCAGTCATTGAACTTCTCTGTGATATATTCCGAAGGATATTTGAAATCGCGGATATGGTTCTTCGCCTTATCCTCAGCCTCGCGTTTCTTGGTGAACAGTTTGTTCCGTTCGCGGTCATTACGGCTGATGAATGACTTGTATTCCTTGTCAAGGTCTTCGTATTTACAGTTCCTAAGTTCTTCGTAGGCCTGCTCAAAATCAGAAAGAAGGATAGAGCGCATTGACGAAACAGCTTTCTGGCATTCTTCCATCTCGTGCCTTGTTTCCTTTATCCTGGATTTGATATCCGAAATCTGACTCACCTTGTCGCGTATCTCTTCCAGCGAAATCTTGCGTATTGCCTGACGCACCTGCTCCAACTGTTTCTGCAGAGCCTGGATAGTATTATTGTTCTTCTCCAGTTCAGCCTTGTCGGAAAGTTTCTCCTGCAGACGTGTGGCGTATTCTTTCCAGTTTACGGCATCGAAGTCCTTGAACATATCCACAAGCTTCTTGCTCATGTCGTAGTCATACTGGAGTTTCTGTTTCTCTGAATTAATATCATTCAACTTAGCCATCAGCTCGATGTCTTTCTGCTGAAGTTCCTTTATCTCATGCTGCAGCAGGGCTATCTTGTCCTGGTTATCCCATCCGAGGATATAATTTGCCTTGCTCAACACCTGCGGACGGTCGTCCTTCTCATGTCTGTCGTGCGAGAATTTGATAAGCCCCTCACGTGTAACAGCCTTTTCGTGATAGCGCTCGAACTCCTCAAGATTTTCCACGCATGCATAGTTATATTTCTGGAATATGGTATCGCGTATCCACTCCTCATATTCAGAGTCGGGACGTATTTCTATCTTGTCGAGCAGTCTGGCATCGTCAGCTGTAAATGTTTCCATACCTGCAAGTGAGTTGTAAGTACGATAGCGGTAATAAGTAATCCTACCCTTCAAGTCGTTAGAGTTAAGAAACTTATTTACCTCATGATAATACTGGTCAGGCACAAGCAGATGCAGGGCAAAGTTGTGAAGGATTTTCTCAATGGCACCCTCCCACTCCATTTCCGCAGGATTTACCCTTATCAGCTCACCGATGAAAGGTATCTCATCCTTTGTGGCTCCGGTATGTTCAAGAATCATTTCGCGTATCTCCGACTCACGTCCTGAAATATTGTTCTTGTTCTTCTTAAGAGATTCGATGGTCTTGATATACTCATCAATCTTCATAGTGATATCTTTCCTTTCGTTTTCAAAGGATATTGTCTCTCTGATTTTCTGCTCTATACCGGCATTCATGCTTTCCAGACGTCCGGATACAGAGTCACGCTGACTTATGAAAGTATCCTTGTCAGGGTCTGTAGTAAGCGACAGGACAGATGCCACAGCATTATATTCGTCCATGCGCGATACACGCTCGTCACGGAGTTCCTCCAGGCGCTTGATTTCCTGCTCCATTTCCTTTATCTTCCTGCCCACCTCATCATTCTCTATGGCAAGGGCTATGGAACGTTCGTCCTCACGCATTCTGTCCTCATCGTCACGGAGTTTCTTTTCCTCTTTCTCAAGACGTTCCTGTTCCTGTTCCAAATATTCTACACGCTCCTTACCCAGTTCGATTGTCTTGCGGGCGAACCAGTAGTCAATGCTTTCCCTGTCCATGGAAAGCTGCTTGATTTTCTGTGAATATTCTTTTATCTCGTCTGCATATTCCGATATAGGAGTAAGCATTTCAATCTGCTTTCCGGCCTTTTCTATGTTGGTCTTTGCCTCCATCAGAGTCTTGAAACTGTCCTTGAGCATTATGTACTGCGACTCTGCGTTCTGCTCTTCAAGCATATTGGTACGGATAAAGTCATCAAGATCGTCGAGCACCTTCACACCTACTATCTGATTGAACAGTGAAAGAGCCTTGACGGAACGCATACCGAAAAGCTGTGTGATGCGGTCGGCATAGCCTACAGGACCTTCAAAGAATTCCACCATAGTTCGGTTTCCTTTATGAGAGCTTTCCAGACGCCGGCGCCACATACCCTTTCCGTCGAACGGTTGGAAGTCAGTCTTAATGTCCAGTTCACAATGGGCCAGACCGAAGGTACGTCTTAACTCTCCGCCCGAAAACCAGCGCACCTGAAACACTGTAACCATACGGGTATCGGTATTGGTAAAAGTGGCAAGAAGCACAGAGTATGCAGAATGATCGCGCAATGACTGTGTGCTGGCACCGCTTTCGCCATCACGCTGTATGTTTCCGTAATTACCCAGAACGTATGTCTCCTCTGTTCGGTTACCTTTCTTCTCTACTCCAGACGACTGGTTATAGAACCTGTCCTTCTTGGCAGGTACCATCAAAGTGAGTAGAGCATCTATTATGGTACTCTTTCCCGAAGCGTTTGCTCCCGTAAGCAGGGCATTGTTTCCCTGGGGCTCCATACGAAAAATTCTTTCGTGAAATGTTCCCCAGTTATATATCTCCATGTATTTCAGACGAAATCCCGACGTATCGGAACCGGTACTAAACAGACTCAACATATTCTTGCAGTTTATCCTTAAATTCTTGTAGTTTGTCCAATGTTACTTTCTCTTTTATTATTCTGTGAATCTGGTATGTATTCACATTGTCGCGCTTTATCAGTTTCAGATAGCCCAGCGACACTATACGGTTGATATAAGCGTCTATCTCGCTGAGAAGCTTCACCCTGTTGAAACGCTCCGGTAGGAATATCTCTATTCGCTCCTTCAACTCGTCGGCACTGACAAAACGCTCTGTAGCATACAGCTCGTCCATATTGCTGTCGAACTCTTCAAGCATCTGTCTTAAGATTATCAGAATCACCGATATTTCGAAACCAAGCTGCTGGCGAGGGATAAGTCCGGTAGTCCTGTCCTCATCATCCACTATCTGCTTGATATATGCAAAACCTTCGTCGCGCTTCACTATCAGCTCTATACCTATATTCATGAGATACTTGTTTATCTCCGACTGATAGTTAAGGATCTCCTCCCACGCGTTAGTATCTGTAGCCTCAACGGGACCTTTCAGCAGGCGTACTACGGTACGTCCGTAAGGTGCTATTATAGAATCTATATTCATTTTAAGATAATAATTTCCGGTATTACAATTGATTTCTTCAGTTCACTGTTAAACGGTATGACCTGTGTGCGGTCGGCATTGATGGTATGCCTGAATCCACGTATCACACTGATATATCCGAACAGTTCTGCCAGTCCTTTCTCCAAACCTCCGCTTTCCTCCACCACATCGGACAGAGAGACCTGCTTGCGTCGCTTCAACGAATCGTGTATTCTCTGTTTCAATATAGCGCGGTCAACACCATGACTTACAAACAGCTTATCCGCATGTTCTGCCTCGGAAATATCCGCACTTGCTATTTCTATCACATTGCTGTAGTCCACATCGTCAGTCTTTTCAAGTGTGAGCTTTCTCTCTATCGGCATGGATATTTCCGGCATAGTCTCCAGTTCGAGCGAAACATCAGGCTTGATGTTCCGGCTTGCCAACTGAAGGAGTACCGACTGAATGTCCTGAATGACACGTTTCGATGCTGCAGACTGAGAGTTATTATTCTCGCAGATTATACGGCTCAGCTTCTCAGCCATCTTGTCGTTGGCCTGATATACTTTCTTACCGCTGTTATACAGATACTGCTTCATATTTTTCAGGAACATATCTTCCTGACGTATCTGCGACGGGTCGATGGAATGATACAGATTGTCCACCATATTGTCCCATGCATCCTGCATGGACGGTGTCATAAGGAAATCCCAGAAAGCATAGAAACTTTTTCCCTGCGAGCTCTCCTGAAGCTTGTCGAGGGCATCGAACGTATATCCAAGGATATCACCTTTCGAAACGTCTCCCTCGGCATGTTTCTGATATATGGATTTTGTAATTGACTTGAAGTTGTCTTCCACTTCCTTGAAATCGGAAAGAAGTTCCTTTGCCGTACGGGTTATGTCGCGGAAACGCGGAAGCACCTGATAGTCTTCATATACCATTGCCGACTCGCCCGCTTTCAGACTCTGAATCTGGTGCTCTATCTCCAACTTTTTCTGCTCAAGCATTCGGATACGTTCTTCAGGGTCCTCGTTGGTAAACTCTACAAGCTCCTTTATCTGCCCGTAAAGGTTCATGAACTTTGATTCCGTTCCCACAAACTCATCTTTCTTCAGACTGAGAAGCCAGTCTATCACCTTGCTGGAATACGACGAAAGCTCATAGAACACCTCGCCGCTTTCTTCCTGATAATTGCGAAGAAAACCTTTGTCCGTCCATTTCTGTATATACTTGTACGCCTTCTCGTCGTATGAATCGAACACATTTATATCGTTCTCCTCATCTTTTTCCAGGTTGATGGAAGAAAGATAATCTGAAAGTCGCATCTTCAGCGAGTCATACGCCACAGGTTCTCTGTGCTTATAAAATGTTTCGTACAGAAACAAAACAATAATCTCCCTGTTACGCAGACGCAAAAGCTCCGTACAAGGAGAGTCGTTCAATATATCGGACAATAGCTGGGTTTCGGACATGTTTTTTTATTCGAAATAAGTTATCATACAAAGTTAGCTATAAAATCCGACACTGCAATGAGAGCCCCCAAATTAAGGGCAAAATTGTATCACAAAAAATGAACTGTCATTCGACATCAAATGACAGCTCATTCAAAGTAAAACGTGGGCACGTTTTAAAAAAACGTGTACAGGTCATTTTTTACGTATAAAAACAAGTCCGGAAACATCATTTCCCGCTTCACCACAAGCATTCAAATCGATATAGAAAGGAGTTCCCGCTTCGAAAGTTTTCACATCAACTTCGAATGTAAAATCAGGATTTTCTGAAGAGAGGACACCTGACTTGTTTATATCCGACAGAACCTCATCCCTCTTCAACAACTTCATTCCACCAATCTTAAGATTATCATTACCCTTAGTCTTTATGAATGTTATTTCATACGAGCCGTTTCCTGAGATTTTTCCTGTACACTCAAATCTCATAGGCTGCATGGAAGTCTGAACCTGCATAGGAGTCCATTCTTGAGTAAACTCACCATACTGCTTGTATTTAGAATAATCAGGAGCAAAATATATTGGCAAGGAATAAAGTCTGTCGCCGACAACCGTCATAGCATGAAAGTCACTCTTATCGTCAACCTTTACCGGACCTGTGTATTCCTGCGAATGTATATTAGGATATATTCCATTTGTAGTATATACTATTCTTTTACCATGTATTTAAGTTTTGACGTGACCTCTAAGCCGAGATATACTTTGGCTCATGCATATTCATCTAAACATAACTGTATCCACCCAACTAATACAGCAAGAACCCTGCAACTCCGCAAAGCACAATAAGCAATATAGGATTAACCTTATATTTATGTGACGCAACGAAAACAGCCACAAATATCAAAATACTTATTATTATACTATAGGTATCTGTTCCGAAATTTTCTCCATCCATAAGTACCAATGCGGCAGAAGCAAGCAGGCCCACCACGCCGGGACGCAATCCGTCGAAAACAGATACTACAGCTGGATGCTTCTGATATTTAAGGAAAAACTTACTTATAAGAATCATCAGAATAAACGATGGAAGAACTACCGAACAGGTAGCTACCGCAGAGCCCAACATACCTATAAGATGAGAATATCCGGCATTGACAACCGCAGTATAGCCTACATAAGTGGCAGAATTGATACCTATAGGTCCTGGAGTCATCTGGCTTATCGCGACAATATCTGTAAACTCGGAAGAAGTAAGCCACTCATAACGTGTCACCACTTCGCCTTGTATCATTGACAGCATGGCATATCCGCCGCCAAATCCGAAAAGACCAATCTTGAAGAATGTATAAAACAGTTGAAGGAATATCATATACTATTTTTTAAGTTTTTAGATTTATATATCAGTTTATTTTCTTTTTATAGCGTCCATAAATATATCCTCCTAATCCTGAAAGGATAATGACATAGACAGGCGAAAAGCCAAGAAGCCAGATAAGCAATGCGGATACAACAGGAATCCAGACGTTATATCTGTTAATGCGTGCCGTTTTCGCCATCTTGAATGTAGGCGCAGCGATAAGCGCAACTACCCCCGGACGGATACCCTTGAATATTCTTTCCACAGGTTCAAGATGCTGGAACTGTCGGAAAAAAAGTGCTATCGCGAGGATTATAAGAAACGAAGGCATAATTGTACCTAAAGTCATGAAGAAGGCTCCCATGAACTTTTTAAGCTTGTATCCTATAAAAATTGCTATATTGACAGCAAAAATGCCGGGCACAGTCTGCGCCAACGCCATAAGGTCAAGGAATTCCTCTTTCTTTATCCATTTGAGTTTATCTACTATCTCAGCTTCAATCAGAGGCACCATTGCATAGCCTCCACCTATGGTGAACAGACCTATACGGAAAAAAATTGCAAAATACTTCAGATATAACATTTCGTAAGTTGTTAGTTATTTGTTGCTTATAGTTTTTAGTTGTCAGACTATTTATTATTATCACTAATACCTTTCATATAATCTCTTGGCGGAACGCCATAAGCCTTTTTGAAGGTATCTGTAAAATATTTAGGATCGGCAAATCCAAGCATGTCTGATACTTCGGACACGGTATATTTCTGTGTCCTAAGCAATATGGCCGCTTCCTGCATTCGTATTTTCCTTATCAGGTCGGCAGGCGGTTCGCCGGTGAGAGCCTTAATCTTATTATAAAAACTTGTTCGGCTCATATTCACTTCGGCACATAATGTATCAACGTTAAGGCCTTTGCCAAGCCCGTCCTTTATAAGCTGCGTAACCTTATTGATGAATTCTTCGTCAAGACCTGACATAATATCGGCAACTTCATTTTCAGACTTTTCATCACTTTCAGAATTTCCAAGAATTACACTATGCTGAGGTAATGAATCAATGAACTGTTGCAGTCTTTTCCTTACCAAATCCCTGTTTTCAAGCACATTGCTTATGTTTGCCTTAAGTACTGTCATATCAAAAGGCTTAACGATATACAGGTCCGCCTTGGTTTTCAGACCAGTTATTATATCTTTTTTATCACCAAGAGCTGTCAACATTATGAACGGTATATGACTTGTCGCCATATTTCCCTTAACAGCCTTACACAGTTCGTGTCCGTTCATCTGAGGCATCATGACATCAGATATGATTAAATCCGGTTGAGAAATTTTGATAACGTCAAGTGCCTCCTTACCGTTTTCCACTCCACTGGTATTATACGTTTCCGACAAAGACTGCATCAGGAAGTTTCTCAACGCAGGATTATCTTCCACTATGAGTATTCGCGGCGCATTTACCGGAACATTGTGACCCGACTTGATATCTTCCGGTTCGTCTGCATTATAATCATCAGCCGGAATAGTATATGCCCATTCATCCTGAGACATGTTGTCCGACTTTTCGGCAGGAGTTTCTTCCTTATAAATATACTTATGACTCCTGATAGGGAAAGACAGATGGAAGCATGTACCTGAATTTTCAACACTTGTAAAACTGATACGTCCTTCATGATTGCGTATCAGCCTCCATGTGAGAAGCATACCAATGCCAGAACCTGTAATGAGCTGGTTTGTCGCATTATAGCCTCTGAACATGTATTTGAAAAGCTTCTTACTGTCAGTTTTTGACATACCTATACCAGTATCGGCTATGTCAATAGTCCAACATTTCTTGTTGTTTGAAGTATAAATTTCCACCTTACCTCCCTTAGGAGTATATTTCAATGCATTTGATATCAGATTTCTAAGTATGGAATCCATCTTGTTTCTGTCAATCCACACATCAAGGCTGTCGAATCCGGAACTGAATTCCATTGTTATTCCCTGCTGGGTAGCATAATTTCTGAACTGCTCCAAGTACCCCTTTATATATGTATTAAGCTCCATGCGGGTAACGCTTGCATGCGAACTGTAAAGTTCCTCCTTCTGGAAGTTCATCAGTTTGTTTGCCAGTTCCGAAAGATTATCCGTGTTCTGCAATGCCAGGTTGATATTGGCTGTTCCTTCCGGAGAAAGCTTTTCGTTTTTCAATATCTCGCCCAAAGGAGCCTTGATAAGTGTCAACGGTGTACGTATATCATGTGCGGTGTGTATGAAAAAATTGATTTTCTCCTGAGATGTACGTCTGTCTTTCTTTATCATCTTATATCTGTACAAAGAATATGCGGCACCAAGTACGAACAGAATATACAGCATTATAGCCCAATATGTAAGCCATAAAGGTCGCCCTATTATTATCTCAAGACTTCTTTCTTCGAGGAGCTGGTTATTGTCAAGAAGAATAGCACGTATCTTTAGATTATATCTTCCTGGCGACAGATTGGTATATTTTATTGTTCCATCACTATCCGGTTCACTCCATTCGTCGAAAAAGCCTTCAAGTTTCCAACTATAATAAATATTCGAAGGATTGTCGTAATTTACTGAAGATACATTCATGGAGAAAGTATTCTGATAGTATCCGAGTTCCAGGACAGATGTTTCATTAAGCAATCTTTCAAGCGGTGAGCCTTTCTCACCGGGATACACAGGCCGGTACATGATATTCAGATTGTCGAGTATCATGTGAGAAGAGAATTGTCGTGGAAGTTTAATGTCATCAGGCAGTATTATAGCCCCCTCATTGCTTCCCAATATTATTTCGCCGCGTCCGGTGTTAGTGGCAGCTCCCTGATTGAAGTTGCTGGCAGACAATCCCTGTTCGCCGGTCCAGTTTGTGAAGATTTCATCTTTTCTATCGTATAGTGAAATACCGTTTTCTGTTCCTAAAATGATATCTCCATGCCTGTTTTCAGATATACTGTATATGTTATTTGTTATCAGACTACAGTTGGATATTGTAAAATGTTCTACCTCTCCGGTTTCATTATTGATAATATAAAGTCCGTCACCGTATGTTCCTACGTATGTATATATATTGTCTTTAGTCTGGTAAATAGAATTCACGCAACCTGTACCCTGCCATGTACCGAAGCGTTCCATGTCATTATCTTCCTTACTGAAAATGTAAAGTCCGTTAATTGTTCCCACCCATAGCGATTTCGCATCTTTCTCTCTTACACATGTTATAGGATAATTTGACGGATAAATATTGGTACGTCCTGTTTTTTCATCATACGAACGTAAGCTTTGGAATCCTCCACCCCATAATATTCCGTACGAATCGCGTATTATACTTCTTATGTATTTATCAGGGGCCTCATCACGTCCTCCTTCAAGCTGAATGGCATAATCGGACTTTCCGGAATGTTTGTCTATACGATAAATTCCGGACATGTATCCACCGGCAAGTATTACCCCAGGTTTATACTCGCACAGTGAAGTGAATATATGATTATCATTGCCGGTATCATTTGTATAGGCCGAAAGGAAATTCTTCCACGTTTTGGCAGAACGGCGATAACAGCTGATACCGTTACTTGTAGCATACCATACATCGCCTTCGGAGTCAGTCAATATAGCATTTATTCTATTATCGACCAACGAATTGCCGTTACCTTCGGAGTGTCTTATCCATGTGTAGGGCTGATACTTGTCTGTATATACAGTTATACCGGTAGGATATATCACATTCCATATTCTTCCGTCACGGTCGATGCACAAGTCTTTTATTATACTACCGTTCATTCCGTTCTTCCTCATATGGTCTTCTTCGAGAAAATGAGTAAAAATCTTATTCTTGACATCCATCTTATAAACGCCGCCACCATCTGTAGCTATAAGCACTTCATTGTTTGAACTGCCGTATGTTCTTATAGCGTTTATACTTATGTCTGTGAGAACATTACCGACATTATAGACACTCCTCTCTGCCGGATTATACAGATACAGACCATTGACTAATGTATTAATAATAAGATAACCGGATTCCTTATGGTAGAACATGAAATCTATCAGACCGATTTTCTTTATGTCTGTTCTTTCTGTCTTAAACTCACCATCACCGAAAAGTGACAATGTATATATTTCACTCTTTCCGGCAATAAAATATCTGTTCTCATCAGCTGTACCCGTTATATGCGCAATCTTGCTGTCTGATACATTGTTTATACAATATGAACTGTCATTCTTAGTATTATAATATATAATATCGTTGCCGCAGCACATCAGTACTTTCTCTTTCCCGTCAGTATGGAATGCAGATATAGGAATATCCTTATACTGCGGGTATTTGTTTTTCATATCAAAAACGATGTGGAACGCATCTTTCATTTCGTCATATCTAAATACGTATCCATCTTTTCCGATTTCCCACAATGTATTATCACCATCCATTGCCAATTGGTTAAGATTAGGATAGAAATTGATTATTCTATCTTCTTTTTTCAGTTGATAATGTTTGAAGTTTTTTCCGTCAAAACGGTCAATACCTTTATGAGTAAGAATCCACATATATCCCTGTGAGCTCTGACGGATAGAAAGGACACGACGGCTGCTCAAGCCGTCCTTCATGTCAATGTATCTGTATATTTGAGAATATGAACTAAATATACACGAGAATAATATAATCAACGAAACGAATAATCTATAAAACATGACTTTTATGCAGTTTATATTGCAAATTTCGCTAAAAATGAATTGAAATCAAAATAAAACTAAAAAAGGTTTTCCCGAGTTTATTCAGGAAAACCTTTTTAGTTTTAGTATTATAGTATTAATAGGAGGTATCAGCCTACTCTAACTTCTCTACCTCCTCTAACTTCTTTACCTTCTTAACTTCTCTTCCACCCACTTACGCGCATTTACGAATGCCTCCATCCACGGAGTAATCTGGTCTTCACCAAGACGTTCTGCAGGATAATAAGCATTTTCCCATGGGAAGCAAGCTCTTTCAAGATGTGGCATCATTGCAAGATGACGTCCGTCCTGTGAAGCGATACCGGCTACGCTGTAGTCCGAACCGTTAGGGTTACCAGGATATTCATCGTAAGAATATTTCAGAACTACGTTGTAGTGGTCTTCATCGTAAGGCAATGAGAATTTACCTTCTCCGTGAGCTACCCAGATACCGAGCTTAGAACCGCTCAATGAGCCGAACATCACGCTGCGGTTCATAGGAACTGTAACGCCGAGGAAGTTGGATTCAAACTTGTGTGAGTCGTTATGAAGCATCTTGCCTTTCTTCTTGTCTTCTGGAGTGATAAGTCCGAGTTCCATCATCAGCTGGCAACCGTTACATACACCGAGTGACAATGTATCCTGGCGTGCATAGAAGTTGTCGAGAGCAGCTTTTGCTTTTGGATTGAACAGGAAGCTTCCTGCCCATCCCTTTGCTGAACCAAGAACGTCAGAGTTAGAGAAACCACCGCAGAACACAATCATGTTAATGTCTTCCAGTGTTTCGCGACCACTTACAAGGTCAGTCATTGTTACGTCCTTAACATCGAATCCTGCCAGATAAAGCATATATGCCATTTCGCGTTCGCCGTTTGTACCTTTCTCGCGGATGATTGCTGCCTTGATACCGCTTGGAGTGCGGCGGTCAGGGTTAAGTCCGAACTGAGAAAGCTTACCTGTGAATGAAGGATTGAACGCAAATTCAACAGGCTGCTGCTTGTAGTTCTCGAAACGCTTCTTGGCACATCCATTCATGCTCTGATGACGGTCCATCAGGTATGAAGTAGAATACCATACATCACGCAAGTAGTCGATACCAAACTGGTAAGTAGCACCATCCTTAGAAACGAGGATATGACGTTCTTCTGTCGGCTTACCAAGTTTAACGAATCCTACGCCTGCATCTTCAAGAATCTTCTTGACTTCCGCTTTATCCTTATCTGCAACCTGTATAACGATACCTGGGTTTTCTGCGAACATAATCTTGACGATATCATCACATTTGATCTTGTCAAGTTCGATTTCCATACCGCCTTCAGTGTTAGCGAAACACATTTCAAGTAGTGTAGTGATAAGACCACCTGCAGAAATATCGTGACCTGCAAGAATCAGTCCTTTGTTGATAAGTTCCTGAACAGCAAGGAATGCATCGCGGAAGTATTCTGGGTTCTGTACAGTAGGAACGTCGCTGCCAATCTTGTTGAGGCTTTGAGCAAAAGCAGAACCTCCAAGACGCAACTCATCGAAACTGAAGTCTATATGATAGAATGTAGATTTTTCCTTGTTGACCATAACCGGAGAAACGACTTTCTTCACGTCGCTTACTTCGCCACCGGCAGAAACGATTACTGTTCCCGGGCTGATAATCTTTTCTCCGTCAGGGTATTTCTGAGTCATTGACAAAGAGTCCTTACCTGTAGGAACGTTTATCTGAAGCGAGCAGCAGAAATCAGACAAAGCCTTAACTGCTGTATAAAGTCTTGCGTCTTCACCTTCTTGTGAACGGCAAGGCCACATCCAGTTAGCGGAAAGAGAAATGCTGTCCATACCGTCTGCCAATGGAGCCCATACAAGGTTTGTCAGAGCTTCAGAAACTGCAAGAACAGAACCTGCGGCAGGATCGGCAAGAGCAGCCTGAGGAGCATGACCGATAGCTGTTGCGATACCGGCATTTCCACGATAGTCGAGAGCGACAACACCACAGTCGCTCAAAGGCAACTGAAGTTCACCCTGACACTGCTGGCGTGCAATCTTACCTGTTACCGAACGGTCAACCTTGTTTGTCAACCAGTCCTTACAAGCTACAGCTTCAAGTTGAAGAACAGTTCTTACGTATTCGTTCAGTTTAGCCGCATCGTATGTTACATTTTCATATTTACGTTCTACTGTCTTATCCACCATATATGTCTTAGGAGAAGAACCGAACATCTGGTCAACAGCCAAGTCGAATGGACGGACGCCGTCAGCCTGTTCGAATGCGAAACGATGGTCGCCTGTAGTTTCACCTACAACATACATAGGAGCACGTTCGCGTTCTGCAATCTTTCTTACGTGGTCAATAGCCTTTTCATCGATAAGCAATCCCATACGTTCCTGAGATTCGTTTGCGATGATTTCCTTAGCAGAAAGAGTCTCGTCACCGATAGGAAGCTTGTCCATGTGGATAAGACCACCGCAATCTTCAACCAGCTCAGACAGACAGTTTACGTGACCTGCCGAACCATGGTCGTGGATAGAAACGATAGGGTTTTCATCTTCTTCGCAAAGTGAACGAACCACGTTGTATGCACGTTTCTGCATTTCTGCGTTTGCACGCTGTACGGCGTTAAGCTCGATACCAGAAGAATAACGTCCTGTCTCAACAGAAGATACAGAACCACCACCAAGACCGATACGATAGTTGTCACCACCAAGAACAACAACTTCGTTGCCAGCTTCAGGGCTACCCTTCAAGCAGTCACGCTGAGTACCGTAACCTACACCACCGGCAAGCATGATAACCTTGTCGTAAGCATACTTCTCATTGTTTTCCTGATGTTCGAATGTAAGTACAGAACCACAGATAAGCGGCTGACCGAACTTGTTACCGAAGTCGGAAGCACCGTTTGAAGCCTTGATAAGAATCTGTTCAGGAGTCTGATACAACCATTTACGAACAGGAAGAATGTTTTCCCATTCACGTCCTTCTTCCGAACGAGGATAAGAAGTCATGTAAACGGCTGTACCTGCGATAGGCCATGAACCTTTACCACCACCCATACGGTCACGGATTTCACCACCTGTTCCGGTTGATGCGCCGTTGAACGGTTCTACCGTAGTAGGGAAGTTATGAGTTTCAGCCTTAAGCGAGATAACAGTCTTTATATCTTTGATTACGAAATAGTCAGAAGTAGAGTGATCTTTCGGAGCGAACTGTTCTACAACAGGACCTTCAGCAAACGCTACATTATCCTTGTATGCTGAAATGATTTTGTTAGGATTTTCGTTTGTAGTTTTCTTTATCATCTGGAACAATGATGATTCCATTTCCTGTCCGTCAATAATGAAAGTTCCACCGAATATTTTATGACGGCAATGTTCCGAGTTAATCTGCGCGAATCCGAAAACTTCCGAGTCAGTAAGTTTACGTCCCAGGTCTTTTTCAACTTTCAAGAGGTAATCCATCTCTTCGCGTGAAAGAGCCAGACCTTCCTGCTCGTTATATTCTTCCAGGTTCTCAATATATATAATAGGTTGTGGCTTGATATTTACATCAAAGATTTGCTGGTTCAAACCTTTATACATACGCTGCAGCATAGGGTCGTATTCAGCATTTTCATCTTTAACAGGGAAATACTCTTCAATACGTCTTATGCCGCTTAAACCCATATTCTGTGTGATTTCTACAGCATTGGTACTCCATGGAGTAATCATCTCCCTACGAGGACCGACGAAACATCCTTTCAGATTTTCTTCTGATTCAACAGTGGCGTCACTGTATAGCCAGCATAATTTCTTGATGTCTTCAGCATTCAATTCCTGACTGCATGCGGTTGCAATCACGCTTTTGCCTGGTGTTCTGAAAAATAGAATCATAACATTATATTGTTTTTGAGTGTTTAAGTTCTATTGTTTTGAATAACATGTTTATATGTTATATCCTTCTTTTAAAAACAAATAAAAACTTATTAAGTAATTATATAATATGTTGCAAAGGTACATAAAACCCCGTTTTTACGAAAGAAAATCTATATGAATTATAGGTACTTTCGCAAAAAAGTATCATCTTTGCATTATGAATTGGTTAGAGCAAGTTACTATACTGGATTTATTAGTTAAGGGTTTTATCATCGGAATAGTGGTTTCTGCGCCGCTTGGACCCGTTGGCGTGCTTTGTATTCAGCGGACACTGAATAAGGGACGTTGGTTCGGTTTTGTAACCGGTCTTGGAGCTGCTTTGAGCGATATAATATATTCACTCATTACCGGTTACGGTATGAGCTTTATGGATGAGCTTATCATCAAACACCAAACTTTTCTTCAGATAGTAGGTAGTATAATGCTTCTGGCTTTCGGTATTTATACATTCCGGAGTAATCCCGTTAAAGCGTTGCGTCCTGTGTCCGGCAAACGCGGTTCATATCTTCATAATTTCATTACGGCATTTTTTGTCACTCTGTCCAATCCTCTGATTATCTTTCTTTTTGTAGGTCTTTTCGCCCGATTTTCTTTTGTCATGCCGGGAAGTCCTGTAGGTTTTCAGTTGGTTGGATATCTTGCCATTATTTTAGGTGCCCTGACATGGTGGTTCAGTATCACATATTTTGTCAATAAAGTTCGCAATCATTTCAATGTCCGTGGCATTTGGGTGCTTAACCGTGTCATAGGCATTATAGTCATAGTGGCATCAATCATTGGTTTAGTACTTGCGTTATTAGGAAATTCAATATATTGATATGTATATTTCTCAACAGTTAAAACAGCAGAATATTGCTGAGTATCTGCTTTATATGTGGCAGATAGAAGATTTGCTTCGTGCGTATCATTTTGACTTGGACAAGATAAAAAAGGATATAGTTGACCCGTATCCTGTTACGGATGAACAGAAAGCAACACTGTTCCAATGGTATAAGGACCTTGCAAACATGATGCACGACGAGGGTGTTATGGAGAAAGGACATGTACAGATAAACAAGAATATAATAGTCTGGCTTACAGATCTTCATCTGCAGCTGCTCCGTTCTCCAAAATATCCGTATTATAGTGCCGCGTATTACAAGGCTCTTCCTTTTATAGTTGAACTTAGGGCAAAAGGTGCCGATAAGGATGTTCCTGAACTTGAAACATGTTTTGATGCCATGTACGGCGTACTTATGCTGAAACTTCAGAAAAAGGAGATAAGCGAGGAAACACAGAAGGCCATTAAGGTGATAAGCGACCTTCTGGCCATTCTTGCCGACTATTATATAAAAGATAAGAAAGGAGAATTGGAGTTATGAAAAATATACTCGTGACAGGAGCCAACGGTCAGCTTGGTAATGAAATGCGTATTTTGTCGGAGTCATATCCGCAGTACAGATACTTATTTACTGATGTGGCAGAACTTGATATCTGCAATGAAAAGGCTGTCATGGATTTTGTAATGTCCAACGATATAGATATTATTGTCAATTGTGCAGCATATACCGCTGTAGATAAGGCTGAAGATAATGTTGAACTTTGCAAGATGCTTAACCAGCAGGCTCCTGGCTTCCTGGCGAAGGCTGCTAAAGCAAGAAACGGATACTTGATTCAGGTATCGACAGATTATGTATTCGATGGGACCGCACATATCCCATACCGTGAAGATGCTGAAACATGTCCTAATTCGGTATATGGTGTGACAAAATTAGGAGGAGAGCTGGAAGCATTCAAGTATTGTCCTGAAACAATGGTGATAAGAACGGCATGGCTGTATTCCTCTTTCGGCAATAATTTCGTAAAGACAATGATGCGTCTGGGAAGAGAAAGAGATACCTTGGGCGTGATATTCGATCAGATAGGAACTCCTACATACGCACGCGACCTTGCGGTGGCAATATTCGCTGCCATAAACAAGGGAATCGTTCCGGGAGTATATCATTTCAGCAACGAAGGCGTATGCTCATGGTACGATTTTACCAAAGCTATCCATGCCATTGCAGGCATTCAGGGATGCAATGTGAGACCTCTGCATACAGAGGATTATCCTACAAAGGCTGTACGCCCGCATTATTCAGTTCTCGACAAGACAAAGATTAAGGATACTTACGGAATAGAGATACCATACTGGATGGACAGCCTCAAGGAGTGTATGGAGATATTGAATACTAGTTTATAAGTTTTAAGTCTATAAGTTTGATATTATCTGCAAGCTATAGAAACTAAAAACTTAAGAACTCAAAGACTTAAAAATTCAAAATAATATATGAATCAGGAAATAGAAAGAAGACGTACTTTTGCCATTATCGCCCATCCTGATGCCGGAAAGACATCGTTGACAGAAAAACTGTTGCTTTTCGGAGGTCAGATTCAGGTTGCAGGTGCGGTAAAATCAAACAAAATCAAGAAAACAGCTACATCCGACTGGATGGACATCGAAAAGCAGCGTGGTATTTCCGTTACCACATCCGTGATGGAGTTCGATTATAACGACTATAAGGTTAATATCCTTGATACTCCGGGTCACCAGGACTTTGCCGAAGATACTTACCGTACACTTACCGCGGTGGACAGTGTTATCATTGTTGTCGATGGTGCGAAAGGTGTGGAAACCCAGACAAGAAAACTGATGGAAGTGTGCCGTATGCGCAACACTCCGGTTATCATTTTTGTCAACAAGATGGACCGTGAGGCCAAGGACCCGTTCGATTTGCTTGACGAGCTTGAAGAAGAACTGGTTATCCAGGTACGTCCTCTTACATGGCCTATCGAAAGTGGACCACGTTTCCGCGGTGTATATAATATATATGAACAGAAACTGAACCTTTTCCAACCTTCGAAGCAGGTTGTAACAGAAAAGGTTGAAGTAAACATCAATACGGAAGAACTCGATAATCATATAGGTCATGACCTTGCAGACAAGCTTCGTGGTGAACTTGAACTGATTGATGGAGTTTATCCGGAATTCAATGTAGATGAATATCTTAAAGGTGATGTGGCTCCTGTATTCTTCGGTTCCGCTCTCAACAACTTCGGTGTTCAGGAATTGCTCGACTGTTTCGTGGAGATTGCACCAAGTCCCCGTCCTGTAACAGCTGTAGAGCGTACAGTAAATCCTGATGAGCCTAAGTTTACAGGCTTCATCTTCAAGATAACAGCCAATATCGACCCTAACCACCGTTCTTGTGTGGCATTCTGTAAGGTATGTTCAGGTAAGTTTACCCGTAATACTCCGTATCTACATGTACGCCATAACAAGACAATGCGTTTTTCTTCGCCTACACAGTTCATGGCACAGCGCAAGACTACTGTGGATGAGGCTTGGGCAGGCGATATCATCGGTTTGCCTGATAACGGAACATTCAAGATTGGCGATACACTGACTGAAGGTGAAAACCTTCACTTCAAAGGACTTCCAAGCTTCTCTCCTGAGATGTTCAAGTATATCGAGAATGCCGACCCGATGAAGACAAAACAGCTCAACAAGGGTATCGACCAGCTTATGGACGAAGGTGTGGCACAGCTCTTTGTCAACCAGTTCAACGGCCGCAAGATTATCGGTACTGTAGGTCAGTTGCAGTTTGAGGTAATCCAGTATCGTTTGGAAAATGAATATAATGCCAAATGTCGTTGGGAGCCTGTAAGTCTTTATAAGGCTTGCTGGATAGAAAGTGATGATCCGGAAGAGCTTGAGGCATTCAAGAAACGTAAATACCAGTATATGGCTAAGGACCGCGAGGGAAGAGATGTGTTCCTGGCTGATAGTGGATATGTGCTTCAGATGGCACAGATGGACTTTAAACATATCAAGTTCCATTTCACTTCTGAATTCTGATAAAGATTCTAATATGGGAAAGCCGCTTCAAGAGCGGCTTTTTTTTATATCCATTTTCATGAGTAATTTTTACCCATAAACAATTTTATTCCACAATATTGTGTGTATAATTACACACATTTATTTATTTCAAATCAGACTTTTACCTTCTTATCCTGATACATAAATTATTAATTATCAGTTCCTTTACATATAAACCGATATTTCTGGCATACCATTTGTCCTTAATTCTACGAGCACTAAACTAATTGTCTAACATTTAAAACTATTGAATTATGAAAAAAGTATTTTTTGCATTAGCATTGGTAATGGGATTAGGAACTACAGCTACATTCGCATCAAGTTTCTCATCAACTCAAATCACAACCGTAACAAACGTAAATGATTTTACACCTATCGAAATCAAAGATTTGCCTAAAGCTGTTCAGGAAGTATTAGTAAAAAGTTACAAAGACTTTACTATTAAATCGGCAGCAGTTGAAACTGCCGAAGACGGAACAGCCACCTATCAGATAACTTTGGTTGATGCAGACAATGAAGAATCTGTAGTACTGTTCAACGAAAAAGGTGAAATATTGGAATAATAGACAACAGATTTAAATATCAGTTGGAATTAATTATTTAAGCTCAGAAGCCATCTCAAAACAACTTTGGGATGGCTTTTTTCATTTATTATTACAACGTAAAGTTTTTCAAGTACAAATCTTTACTGAAATTACAACGCTAATAATTTTACATTGTCCGTTTTTTTACATATTTTTGCGATGTTTTGTTCCGATATGCCTATTTACAGGATGAGGATGAAAAGGGAATCGGGTGAAAATCCCGGACAGTCCCGCTGCTGTAATCTCCATTTAAAGGATTGCCTGATAATCTATTTTACCACTGTCTGTCAATGCAGACGGGAAGGTTGAGCAATCCGGAGTAAGTCAGAAGACCTGCAAAACTTAAAAATCATGCCAGACATTCTCGAGGAAAGAATGCCATGGATACATGTAGTTTAATACATTTATTAATTGAGAAGAATGGGCAAACTGAATGACTTTGTCCGAAAATGTGTTTTGGGAATATCAGGTATTATTATATCTGTACATATAAATTATATTTATGCACAAGACACACAACAGGACAGCATAACAGGAAAAGTACATCAAATTCCGGACGTTACTGTCAGCGCGAGAAAAACTCCGCCTGCAATTAAAGCTACGTCGCCGTTTCAGGTCATGAACAAGACAGATCTGGAACGTCTGGGAACATACGATGTTTCGGAAGCTGTAAAACATTTCTCAGGGGTAAATGTAAAAGATTATGGAGGTATAGGCGGATTGAAAACCATATCAGTAAGAAGCATGGGGGCGCAACATACCGGAGTGATATACGATGGTGTAAGTGTCAGCGATTGTCAATCTGGGCAGATAGATATTTCAAGATATTCACTTACAAATGTGTCAGAATTGTCAATGACCATTGGACAAACCGATAATATTTATCAATCGGCAAAGGCTTTTGCCTCGGCAGGAGTATTAAACATTCAAACTTCAAAACCGGAAAGAGAAAACAATTTGCCATCTCTTGATGCCAATATTAAAGCGGGTTCGTTCGGTATGGTAAATCCTTCATTGCTGTATATGCAAAACTTCAATCAAAGAATTGGCATCTCGCTTTATGGAGACTATATGCGGGCTGACGGCAATTATCCGTTCAAGATGTGGAATGGAAGCACACTTATCGACTCCAAGAGGAACAACAGTGACATACGTTCCTGGCGAGGGGAAGCGAACATGTACGTATCACTTCGTAATGAACAGAATATACAGCTGAAAGCATACCTTTATGATTCGAAAAGAGGGCTTCCGGGAAGTGTGATATATGATAACCCTTATGCTGCCGAACGTCTGTATGACAAGAACTACTTTGCTCAGGGACGGTACGAAAAGCTTTGGGGCGAAAAGCTGAAACTTCAGACTCTCGGGAAGTTCAATTACACGTGGACACGCGATTATAACAATCAAGCCGCAGGAATAACCAACGATAAGTATAAACAGACAGAAACATACCTTTCGGCTACGGTGCTTGCAAATCCATGCAGAAATCTTTCAATATCTTTCGCCCAGGATTTTGCTTACAATTATCTGTACACCAATCTGAAGAACGCGAAGTTCCCAAAACGATATACCTCTCTCAGCGTAATCGCAGCAAAATACGAAACAAGTATTATCACAGCGTCGGCGTCATTGCTGAACACTTTTATAACAGAAAAAGTAAAGACCGGCAAGGCTTCCGATGACCGAAAGCGTTTATCGCCTGCCATAAGTATTTCATGGAAACCTATTGCCAATCAGGGGATAAGAATCAGAGCTTCGTACAAGGACATTTTCCGAACACCGACATTCAATGACCTTTATTATACATTAATAGGTAATACAAACCTGAAACCAGAGACCACACGACAGACCAACCTCGGTATAACATGGAACAAATCGATGCCGGAAAACAGTGTCAGATTCATTAGTATATCAACCGACGCATACTATAACATTGTAAACAACAAGATTGTAGCCATTCCTACAATGTTTGTATGGAAGATGATGAATGTAGGAAAAGTAGAAACTATCGGTACCGACGTAAACGTATCAGCAGAATGCAGCATAACAGACAAAATCAACATATACATAAGCGGTAGCTATAACTTTACACAAGCTGAAGACATTACTGACGAAACATCCAAGACATGGAGAAACCAGATTGTATATACACCGAAGCATTACGGCAGTGGAAACCTGACACTGGAAACACCCTGGATAAACATTGCCTATAACATGATAGCCTCATCAGAGCGATATACATTTGCACAGAATTTACCGTCGTACAGGATAGAACCATATACCGACCACAGTATATCGTTATACAGAAAGTTCAATTGGAAAAAACATAATTTCAAGATACAACTTGACGCACTGAATTTAGGAGGAAATAACTACGAGATAATTCGTTTCTATCCTATGCCGGGACGTAACTACAAGATTTCAATAAACTATTATTTATAAACATAAAAACGAAAGAAAAAAAATGAAAAAAGTATTTTATTATTTAGCTATACTGCCATTGATGGCAGGACTGACAGCTTGTGAGAACAATGACGAGCCAAATCCTGACGATAACAGTTCAGACGTAAAAACAACCTACGGAGCATACATCGTAAACACAGGCAACTGGAATCAGAATGACGCATCAATACAATGGTATGATCTTACGACTAAGGAAATTTCAGGCGACATATATAATCAGGAAAATAAAAAAGGAATAGGCGACCTTCAGGATTTATGTATATACGGTTCTAAGCTCTATGCCATTTCAACTACTTCTTCAAAAATAGAAATACTGGAAAGAAACGGTAAAATAGTAAAGACTATATCAATGGTAAACGAAGCCGGACAACCAAAATCTCCACGCTACGCTACTGCTGCCGATGGCTATGTCTTTGTTTCAGCACAAGACGGAACCGTATCTAAAATAGATACAATAAGCATGAGTATAGTAGCGACAGCACAGGTTGGAGGCTATCTGGAAGGATTATCATATAATAAAGGTAAGCTATTTGTCAACAAATCCGATTATATGAGTGACGGTACAGGTAATTCCGTATATGTGATAGACACAGAAACTATGGAAAAGATTAAGGATATAACAGTCGTTCTTAACCCTTACACACAAAACATTGTAGGCAGCGACGGATATATATATATAGTATCAAACGGTAATTATGCCGGAGCTGAATGGTTGCCAGGGGAAGAAAGCTGGATATACGGAACACTGCAGAGAATAAACCCAGACACATACGAAGTGGAAGAACTTTGCAACGCAAGCTACATTGCAAACAGGGGAGACAAGATGTACATTCTATATTCAGAATACTATCTGCCGGATAGAGCAAAATGTTTCGTTTATGACATTAAGACAAAAGAAGAAAAAGAATTTATTGATTTCAGCTCAATCAGCACTCCTGGAGGCATCGCGGTAGATCCTAATTCGGACGATGTATATATAATAAGCAACCCTTACGGACAAATGAGTGAGGTATTTGTATATGATAACGAAGGAAACTTCAAACACAAATTTGAAACAGGAGCATATACAACAAACATTAAATTCCTTTCTGAGTAATTTAAAATTATGCACAAAATACTATCTGCCCATATAGTAACAATTGTCCTGCTTCTCTCTGCCTGTAGCGGAGGAAGCAGGACTTCCTTGCATCATGACACTGATGCAGACACTGTAAAATTCAGTTATGCAGAAAATATAAGGATTCTGAAGTTCAACGATTACACCAAAGTGGAACTACGCAACCCGTGGGACACACTAAAATCACTTCATACATACATCTTGACATCAAACGACGCTCCGCACGAAGGCAAATTTTCTGAAGGAACTATTATACATACACCCATATCGCGTTCAATAGTTTACTCGTCGGTACACTGCTCTCTGATGGACGAACTTAACGCCATATCTTCAATATCCGGAGTATGCGATTTAGGCTACATAAACCATCCTAAGATAAAAGAGCTATGTAGCAACGGCAAGATATCGGACTGCGGTTCTTCGATGAGTCCTGACATTGAAAAGATAATAGATCTGAATGCTGATGCCGTAATGCTGTCTCCTTTTGAAAACAGCGGAGGGTATGGAAGAATTGAAAATATCGGAATACCCATAATTGAATGTGCCGACTATATGGAAACATCACCGCTTGGCAGAGCGGAGTGGATTAAATTCTACGGAATGCTTGTTGGCAAAGAAAAAACTGCCGATTCATTGTTCTGTATAATAGAAAAGCAGTACAACCAGCTTAAGCAGAAAACACATAACGTAAAATCCAGACCTACAGTAATAACCGAATTAAAATACTCTTCGGCATGGTACGTACCCGGAGGGCAAAGCACTATGGCAAAGCTTATTGACGATGCCGGAGCAAACTATATCTTCAGTTACACCAAAGGAAGCGGATCAATACCGTTGTCATTCGAGACAGTACTCGATAAAGGACAAAAAGCAGATTTCTGGCTGATAAAATACAACCAGAAAACGGACAAGACATATTCTGAGCTTGAAAAAGATTATTCTCCCTACAAGAATTTTGACGCATGGAAAAATAAGCGTATTTTTGGCTGCAATACATCGTATGTTAATTATTACGAGGATACTCCTTTCCATCCCGAAAGTCTTCTTAGAGACCTTATAATAATTTTACATCCGGAGATTATGGCTAATGAGAATACAAAATATTTTACTCCGATAGGAGATTAAAATTACCTGTCGGCAAGCAACTGATTAGCACAACATGAGAACCTGTATAAAAACTGAATTTTGAAAACCAAGAATACTTTTTACATCATAATACTTGCCGTAACGACATTCATACTCGCAACTATAAGTTTATATTACGGGTCAGTGGATATTCCGGCATCGGCTGTTACAGATATTCTGCTTGGAGGTGAGTCTGAGAAGTCCAGCTGGACATTCATCATTCTTCAATCAAGGATACCTCAGACAATCACAGCCATACTCACCGGCGCCGCACTTTCAGTGTCCGGACTTATGCTGCAAACGACATTCAACAATCCGCTCGCCGATTCATCAATACTCGGTATCAGTGCCGGTTCAAGTCTTGGAGCTGCATTGGTTATTCTGGGGTTGGGTGGAAGCATAACCACTTCAGCTATCACATTCGGAGGTTTTATTTCAGTAATTGCAGGGGCCATGGCCGGCGCATTCGTAATAATGGCATTCATACTCTTTCTTTCAACACTTATAAAAAACAATGTAATGCTACTCATAGCCGGCATCATGACCGGTTATGTCACATCGTCGGTCATTTCATTACTGAATTTCTTTTCCACAGCCGAAGGTGTACACTCTTACATTACATGGGGTATGGGAAATTTCGGCGGAGTTTCCCTATCTCAACTCCCGGCATTTACCATAATGATATTCATTGGTCTGACTATATCAATAATGCTCATAAAACCAATGAACGCCCTACTATTAGGAACAAGATACGCTGAAAATCTCGGAGTAAACATACGTCGTACAAGAAACCTGTTATTACTCTCCACCGGAATCCTTACTGCGGTTACAACCGCATTCTGCGGACCTATATCTTTCATCGGACTGGCTGTTCCGCATATATCCAGACTACTGCTTGGAACATCAAACCACAATACACTACTGCCTGCCACTGCATTATGCGGTTCGGCAATGGCACTGCTATGCTCAATAATAAGCATACTGCCCGGCGAAAACGGCATAATACCTATAAATGCCGTTACTCCGGTACTCGGAGCTCCAGTAATAATATACGTAATAATAAACCAGAAGAAAATACAATACTTTAACTGATGTACAATAATGCCGTGATTACAGCCAGAGACCTGAGCATCGGGTACAGGACAAAAGGTCATAAAGAGGCTCTGCACTCAAGCCTCAATTTTAGTCTTAAAGGCGGAAACCTGACATGCTTGCTTGGTCCTAACGGAGCAGGTAAATCAACCTTACTGCGTACCCTATCAGCATCACAGCCTATACTTGGAGGCGAACTAATGCTCACAGGAAAGATGATAGAAAGTTTCTCGGAAAAAGAACTTTCGCGAACCATTGGGCTCGTACTCACGGAAAAGACATTTGCCGGTGCACTTACTGTACGACAGCTTGTGTCGCTCGGTCGCCAGCCTCACACAGGCTTTTTTGGTCACCTTTCCGCCTACGATAAAGAAATAGTGGAACATGCCCTACATCTAACAGGGATAGACCATAAAGCAGATACATATACCGCACAGCTCTCGGACGGTGAACGTCAAAAAGCCATGATAGCAAAAGCCATAGTACAGGAATGTCCGATTATCCTGCTTGACGAACCTACCGCATTTCTTGACGCTGTAAGCAGAATAGAAATCCTTACCCTACTCCATCGTCTGGCACACGATGAGAACAAGGCTATACTACTATCGACACACGATATAGAACAGGCATTAGTCACAGCAGACTATCTCTGGCTTCTTACTCCGGAAAACGGAATACACTGCGGAGTGACTGAGGACGTAATACTCTCAGGTATGATGGACAGGCTATTCCCTGAAGCGGACATAAAATTCGACATAATGCACGGAGGATTTTCGCCTACCGTAAAGGCAAATCACTCGATAATACTCCATACTGAAGACCAGGTACTGAAACATTGGACGCAAAACGCACTAAACAGACATGGTTTTCTATGTCTTGAAGAGTCATTAGCCACAGATAAAAAAGAACTGCCGGAACTGTATGTTCTGTCTCGTTCAGAAATTAATCTGAATATTGAAGGCAGAAAACACAGTTGCTGCAGTTACGGTGAGCTTATTGATTTACTATCTGTCCTGAATTATAGATAAGAGCATATTTCATCAATGCCTTTCCTCTTTTTCTGAGGAACTTCTGTATTTGGAGTATAACCAATAGGAATAAGTACTGCCGGTTCAACATTCTCAGGCAATGACAACACTTCGCTACAAAGTACGGCATCAAAGTTGCAAACCCAGCAAGTTCCAAGTCCCTGTTCAGTTGCCGCAAGACACAAATGCTCTACGGCTATTGCAATATCAATATCAGAATGGTCTTTATTGTCCGCACTTCTATGCCAAGCCACATTATGATCGACACATGCAACTATTACGCATGGAGCATTCTGTATCCACTCGCGGTGATAAGCAGATTTCACAGCCTGCAGTTTTTCTTTGTCAGTCACTACATAAAAATGCCAGGGCTGGAAATTCACAGCTGAAGGAGCCAAGCGCACACACTCCATGATATAATCCAACTTTTCTTTTTCTACAGGTCGTTCATCGTATGAGCGAACAGAATAACGCTGTTTTACTAAATCTATAAACATATATATTGTATTTAAAAATTAAAATCCATTTCCATTCCGGCAATGTTGGATTTCCTTAGTTTTTCGTATTGCCTGCAATAGAACACGATAAGAGCATATCTTTTGGAAAATCCAATCTTAACACCTGGTCTGTATCTTATCCGGCACACTTTCGGAAATGTACCGTCGTTCAGACACTGGAAAGTCTCTATGGAAAAATGAGGCTGTAAGCATGTTCCTGGAATTCCATAGTCAAGCTTTATACGCGAACGCAACATGCTCTCTACATCACCATCCTGTATAGTCTGCTGAAAACGTTCTCTCCAAGAAAGTTTGAAATCACAGAATTTCCATGAAGCCTGAGCACCTAAATAATACCTATGTCTGAATTTCCATAAATCGTCACCTAACTTTCTGTGGTGAAACTCATAGGCACCTTTTATTTCTAAAAAAGGCAGAATGTTATAATTCAATCCGGCATTCAGACTCCATCTGTCAGACTTACTGATATCATCCTTAAGCCTGTACTCCAGCTTTGTCCTTACGAGTAGAGATTTGGTTATCCTGTAATTGACTACAGCCGATGTCCACGACCTCCAGTCCACCGTCTCCTGTGCCGACAAACCAACTTTACCAAAACCTACAAGTAAAATGAGTATAGCCAAAAGCATCCTCAACCTATGTGTTTGCATATTTTTCAGATATTTTCAGAAAACAAAAATACTATAAATAAACGATTTTAAGTATGTTTGCACCGTAAAATAAGTTTGATAGTTTTACGGTTTGTTTTTGTCTCTAAGCCCTAAAACTAAAAAATTAAAAACGACAATATATGAAACTTGTGATATTTGATTTAGACGGCACACTACTAAACACTATCGCCGACCTGGCTACGGCTACAAACGTAGCTCTGGAACACTACGGACTCCCTACGCACAAAGAAGAAGAATACAAATTCTTCGTTGGCAACGGTATAAACAAACTCTTCGAGCGTGCACTACCGGAAGACAAGCGCAACGAGGAATATGTAATGAAGATACGTTCTATTTTTGTTCCGTATTATGATGCCCACAACTCTGACCTGAGCAGACCTTATCAGGGAATAAACGAATTGCTGCTTGACTTACAGAATGCAGGCATAAAGATTGCAGTAGCCTCAAACAAATATCAGGCTGCGGCTGTAAAACTCGTAAAAGAATTTTTTCCTGATATCAATTTTGCAGAAATATTGGGACAAAGAGATGGAGTCCCATCAAAACCGGATCCAACAATAGTTAATGAAATTACCGAACACACCGGCATCAGTAAGAAGGATACAGTTTACGTAGGCGACTCATGTGTTGATATGCAGACAGGGAAAAACGCTGACGTAACCACAGTTGGAGTAAGCTGGGGATTCAGACCTAAGGCGGAACTGGAATCTTATAATCCTGACTTCATTGCAGACGATGCAATGATGCTGCATAAATACCTATTGGGATAAACATAACATCAGTATATAAAAAATTGAGCCGATACGCCATCACGGCGTACCGGCTCTTTCTCTGAATTAAACAACCAATAAATAGAGAATCGTATATGTTATCGTATGAACAATAACTCACGATACTTAGGTAAAGTCCACATCTGATCGTCAACTATCAACTCTAGCTTATCGATATGGTAACGGATAAGTTCAAGCATAGGTGCGATATTATCATGATATGCTATGGCCTTTTCGCGTTCAGAAGCAATCTTGTTTGCTACCTTGCGGGCTTCAACCATTGCATCAACATGTTCTTTGATATATGCCGTACGTTCAGATATTTCCTTGATTATAGCAACATTACCTGCAGAAAGCTTCTCAGCTTCTTCAGCTGCAAACAGACTCTTCATCTTGAATACATTGTCGATAAGCTTAGTCTGATAGCTGATAGCAACAGGCACTATATGGTTCATTACCAAATCACCCAATACACGGGCTTCAATCTGAATCTTCTTGGTATAAGTTTCCCATTTCACCTCATTGCGTGCTTCAAGCTCCTTGCGAGTCATTACGCCGGTAGCCTCGAACATTGCCACGCTTTCAGGTTTCAGATAGTTGTCGAAGATAATCGGACAGCTGGTTTCGCAGTCCAATCCGCGCTTCATAGCCTCTTCCTTCCATTCGTCGCTGTAACCGTTGCCGTCGAAACGGATTGGTTTGCTTTCCTTGATATATTTACGCAACACCTGAAGAAGAGCAGAAACCTTAGGTTCACCCTTTTCGATAAGAGCGTCAACTTCATTCTTGAAGATAACAAGCTGTTCTGCTACAGCAGTGTTCAGAGCAATCATAGCACTTGCACAGTTAGCTTCAGAACCAACAGCACGGAACTCGAATCTGTTTCCTGTAAATGCGAACGGCGAAGTACGGTTACGGTCAGTATTGTCGATAAGCAATTCCGGAATCTGAGGGATATCAAGCTTCATGCCCTGTTTTCCACCGAGAGAGACCAAGTCTTCGTTTGCATTTTCTTCGATATGATCGAGCACTTTGCTCAGCTGCGAGCCAAGGAATGAAGAGATGATTGCAGGAGGTGCTTCGTTGGCGCCCAGACGATGAGCGTTTGTTGCGCTCATGATAGAAGCTTTCAGCAATCCGTTGTGTCTGTAAACAGCCATCAGCGTATTTACCACGAATGTCACGAAACGAAGGTTCTCTTCTGTAGTTTTTCCGGGAGCCATTAGCAATACACCTGTATCCGTACCGAGCGACCAGTTGTTATGTTTTCCTGATCCGTTTACACCCTTGAACGGTTTTTCATGCAGAAGGACGCGGAATCCGTGAGCACGTGCCACTTTACGCATAAGCGACATCACCAACATATTATGGTCAACAGCCAGGTTACATTCTTCATAGATAGGAGCAAGCTCAAACTGGTTTGGAGCAACCTCATTATGACGGGTCTTCACAGGAATACCAAGTTCAAGTGCCTGAATCTCCAGGTCTTTCATAAATGCAGCCACTCTCGTAGGAATAGCTCCGAAATAGTGGTCTTCAAGCTGCTGGTTCTTAGAAGCTTCGTGTCCCATCAGTGTACGTCCTGTAAGCAACAGGTCCGGACGGGCTGCATACAAACCTTCGTCAACGAGGAAATATTCCTGTTCCCATCCAAGGAAAGCAGTTACTTTCTTCACGTTATTGTCGAAATAATGACATACAGCCACAGCTGCTTTATCTACAGCACTAAGAGCCTTAAGCAATGGAGCCTTATAGTCAAGCGACTCGCCTGTATATGCTATAAATACTGTAGGAATACACAATGTATCGTCTACAACGAATACCGGTGATGAAGGATCCCATGCGCTATATCCACGAGCTTCGAAAGTGTTACGGATACCACCGTTAGGGAAAGACGAAGCATCAGGTTCCTGCTGAACAAGAAGTTTTCCTGAGAATTCTTCCATCATTCCCCCTTTGCCGTCGTGTTCCACGAAAGCATCATGTTTCTCCGCTGTTCCTTCAGTAAGAGGCTGGAACCAGTGTGTATAGTGAGTGGCGCCAAGTTCGCTTGCCCAACGTTTCATGCCTGCCGCAACTTCATCTGCAGTAGCCCTGTCAAGAGCAGCTCCATGATCCATCGCATCTACCAACTTAGCATAGACCGTGCTTGGAAGATACTTGAACATTTTCTCCCTGTTGAATACGTATTTGCCAAAATACTCACTCGGACGGCAGCTTGGTACGCTTACCTCCATAGGCTTTGTCTGGAAAGCCTTTTCCACTACATTAAAACGAATCATATTTATTTAGTTGTTAGGTTATTCAATGAATAATTAATAATTAAAAACGAGTTGATGTCTTCATTATTCACTATTAATTATTCATTGTTCATTATCAATTATTAATTGTTAATTATTAATTATCTGTTGTATGCCGATTCACCGTGTTCATAGATATCGAGACCTTCTTCTTCCACACGCTTGTCAACACGCAAGCCAACAGTCGCGTCAGCAATCTTGAACAGGATAAAAGTAACTACCGCACTATATACAATAGAAATTACCGTAGCCAGAATCTGTATCCACAACTGATGCCAGTCTCCATACAAGGCACCCTGCACACCATCCTCTCCGGTAATAAAACGCGTAGCAAACACACCTGTCAGGACAGAACCAATTATACCACCCACTCCATGCACTCCAAAAGCGTCGAGGGCATCATCGTATTTAAACTTAGGCTTTACAGCGGCAACCATGAAAAAGCATACCACGGAAGTAATGACGCCGATACACAATGCGCCAAGCAAATCAACCGTGCCGGCTGCGGGAGTGATAGCCACAAGTCCGGCCACAGCTCCTGTACACGAGCCGATAATGGTAGGCTTCTTATTGCAAAACCAATCTATCACCATCCATGTTATGGCAGCGGCGGCTGTGGCAATATGCGTCACCATAAAAGCGTTCGCCGCCAGTCCGTCGGCCGCCAGCCCACTTCCGGCATTGAATCCGAACCAGCCTAACCACAAGAAAGAAGTTCCCATAAAAACGAAAGTCACGTTGTGTGGCGTAATGGGGTGTCCCACCCTATAATCCATTCGCTTGCCAAGCATGATAGCCATAACCAATGCGGAAATTCCGGCGTTAATATGCACGACCGTACCTCCGGCAAAGTCGATAGCACCCATTTCCTGCAGGAATCCTCCACCCCACACCCAATGGGCCATAGGGAAATAAGCTACAATCACCCACAAAGTAATAAACAATACATATCCGGAAAACTTTATACGCTCGGCAAAAGCACCGAGTATCAATGCCGGCGTAATAATTGCGAACATGCATTGAAACATCGCAAAAAGCAGTTCGGGAATATCGCCTGCTGTAAGAGTGCCGATGCCGATGCCGTGAAGGAAAGCCTTGTCGAAGCCTCCTATTATACACGCCAGCGGATTGCCTGTTTCGGCAAAACTGGTATCGAACGCCCAACTATAGCCGAACGCCACCCACAAAATACTGACTACACCAACAATAAACAGCGTCTGCATGATGACACTCAACACATTTTTCCGTCGAACCAAACCGCCATAAAATAAAGCGATACCGGGAATACTCATAAACAACACCAATATTGAGGCAACCAACAGCCAAGCCGTATTACCGGAATTCAAAACCGGCTCGGTTACAACAGTTTCTTCACTCGCACACACATCAGGCACCCAACAAAACATAATCAGAAGCATTACGGCATACCGCAACATACGCATGCCGCCTTTTATATATTTGTCCATAATTTATCTCGTTTATTTAGTTATTTTATTTATATATTAAGGAATGACGAACAAGGTTATTTCTCCTGTTCCGCATTATAGAGTGCGATGTCTCCACGTTCTCCGGTACGAATGCGGACAGCATCTTCCACCGGGATTACGAAAATACGCCCGTCGCCTATCTCGCCTGTATGCGCAGCCTTCATCACGGCTTCTACAGTTTTATCCACATTCTTGTTTCTCACAACAATAGATATCAGAATGCGCTCTATGGAACTGGTATCATATACCACTCCTCGGTATATGCGTCCCTCGCGTGTCTTCCCGACCCCTCTCACATCGTAATAAGAAAACCATTCTATATCGGCTTTCAGAAGAGCCTCCTTTACATCGTCAAACTTAGTCCGGCGAATAATAGCTTCAATCTTTTTCATAATCTCATTAGTTATTGTATTTGTATTTTGTATGTATATTTGATTGTATTTGTATAAATTATGGCATGAACATCAGAAACTTATCCCGGCCACGAAATACGCGCCTTTTGTAGTGGGATTCCAGATAGCCTGCGCCCACAAAGGGAATGAAAAACTATCCGTTATTTTCACTTCTTTGGATGCCTGAAGGCTTATGGACGAAACCTTGAAACCATCTGAATAACCATTATAAAAACTGTTAGCCCACGGAGTAGCTCCTATCTCGGCATTCCAATCAATACCACCTAATTTGAAAGGAGCAGAAATTGATATATAAGAAGCATAGACATCTTTACCTTCCTCATTAGTACCTACCAATCCGGCAAAGTTTGTAAACCAATTTACAGCCAACGGACCGAAATCATAGCCTAATGCCACTTCGAAAGTATGAGCATCCTTATAATCGGAATATCTGGCTGGCGAGTCCTGACTTGTGAACCAATAATCGGTAACGCCGATATTGAATCCACCGTAAGAATAACCCAATGTCAAATCAAATTCTTTTGTATCTCCACCGTTAAAACCAACAGAGCCCCATGCCGACAAAGAAAAACCTTTATACGATAATCCGGCACTTGGCTGAATACTAACTCCTCCCAAATCCTGTCCTCGCCAGATGTATCCGCTTACCAAATCGGCTCCTACAGACGCTTCCACCTTGTCCTGAGCTTTTATGCCCGATGTTGAAGTCAATCCTAAGATTGCAATTATCAACATCATTCTTTTACCTTTAATCATTTTCATACCTCTTTACCTTTTTAATTGAACATTTGTAATATATAAGCTAACACCCATGGATATAGTCGTATCTATTAGAAAGCATATTCAATTTATTTATATCTTTATGTTTTCTTTTGATGCAAAATTACATCTTTTTGAAAGACGGAGTACGAATAATATATACTTTATGACTTTAAAAAACATCATAAAATAAATTACAACTTTAAACAAGTGTTCACATTACAATTTACAACAAATCTGCTTAAAAATATTTCAATCTAAAAGTTGAGCTTTAATCGCGTAAAATATAAAATCAGATTTATGCCATACAACATATAAATAAATCATAAGTTTTCCGATATATCCGACTAAAGTTTCTAACTTTGTAATAAGAAGTTTTTTTAAAACAATACTACTATGACTCACACAATGCCCCAGCTTCCTTATGACATGGAAGCACTTGCTCCTAAGATGAGCAAAGAAACATTCGACTACCATTATGGTAAACATCTGCAAACCTATGTAAACAATCTGAACAAGTTTATTGCCGGAACTGAATTCGAGGACATGAAACTCGAAGACATAATATGCAAAGCTCAGGGACCAACATTCAATAATGCAGCCCAGACATGGAACCATACATTCTTCTTCATGTCACTCACTCCGAATCAGGAAGAAATTCCTTCTACACTTTCGGACAAACTGAATGAAGCATTCGGATCCGTTGAAAAGTTCAAGGAAGAATTCACTAAATCAGCTACAGGACTTTTCGGCTCCGGATGGACATGGCTTGTAAAAGACAAAGAAAACAAACTGAAAATTGTAAATACAACAAATGCCGGAAACCCACTGACAGACGGACTCACACCACTCATGGTGATAGACGTATGGGAACATGCCTATTACATTGATTACCGCAACAACAGAGCAGCATTTATAGAAGCCTTCTGGTCTCTTATAGACTGGAATAAAGTAGCGGAAAGACTATAATTTTAAGTGTCTTATATGTTTAAGGTAAAACGCCTTGTCGTTTTGATCAAAACGACAAGGCGTTTTACCTTAAACGACAGGACATTTTTTTAATTTACTTCTGCCGCATTTTCTGCTATTTTCTTGTTCAAGAATTGTATCTTCAGATTGGCCTCTTTTTGCTCTTTCCGTATTTCTTCCATAGATGAAAGAATCTGCGCCAATTTGCTTACCTCAACTATAGCTTTTATATCAGGCGAATACATTACTGTACGATAAGAGCGGTCGCCTATGAACTCAAGTTTCAACGACTTGGCATCCTTATTTGCAATAATAAAACCTATCACGCCACCATCAGCGCCAAGTTTATAATCAGCCTTTTCGATTGTTCTTCCCAAATCAGTAGTGACATACATGTCAGGAGATGTAGGTGTCTGCGCAAAAGCATCACTTGAGCTTACCTTTACCGAAGTATGATTAAGCGAACCGCCGGCACAATAAATTGAGGTTATTGACATTTCTCCCATCTCGTTTACACTTGCCCTAAGGAAAGTCCTTCCAATATTCTTTTCAACAATCTGTGTCGGATAAAAATAATTACCTATTTCCTGGTATGCTGTATCCTTTTCAAATACATAAGCTCCCTTTACAGAATCAAGCGCTGTCTGCTTCACTGCCATCATGCTGTCAAGATAAGCCAAAGAATTTTGCTGCTCTTTAAGTTCAACCTGCTGCATCAGTCCGATAGCCTTTCTACGAACATCAAAAACTTTAGGATATAAATTCCTAATACTGTCTATACGAAGTTTCGCCTCACTGTAATTGGCCGCCTGAAAGGAAGCCTCGGCACGTTTTAACAAATCAGAAGCTTTTTTTTCCTCCTGCCCACATGAAGCAAGGAAAAAAATCATTAACGGAACAAGAATTCTGTAAACTTTCATATATATCACATTATTAATTTCGATTGCAAAAATAGTGAAAGGTATGTGGAGAGACAAATGAAAATTGCAAATTTTCAAGTTTGGCTTTCACGAAGCTCATCCTGTCTATCACAGACAAAGCTCAATAATATTGCATATTTTTTCGCGTCATAATCATCTTATTTTCAATACACTAAAAGAATGGACGAACAAAAGAGAATAAAAAAGTGTGTAGATTCCAAAACGAAGTGCAACGTTTTGGTCTTTAAAAGTAGTAGATTCAAGTAGGAAAGTGTTAACTTTGCCTCGTGGATCAAAGAGGAGGCGAGCTCTGCTGAG
>NZ_JACJLQ010000033.1 GCF_016902295.1 Bacteroides caecigallinarum
AATCAAGCCGGGAAGTTCGGTAAACCTTTCATTATATAAAGGATTCTTGGATGGTAAACTGGCCGTGCAACTGCAAGCTAACGACATTTTCAATACTTCATCTTCGGACTTACTGTTGTACAGCGGTAACCGCATTATGATATATGAGCCGGAATCTCGCCGTAGCTTTGGTATGACAGTACGATACAAGTTCAATGCAACCAAGAGCAAATACAAAGGAACCGGAGCCGGCGATAGCCAGAAGAGCCGTATGTAAAGATATTTTGAATCAATTAGTTTAAAAACTCTCTTAAATTCAGATTAGGGTAGCTTTAATTATTAAGGCTGCCCTTTTCATTTAACAAAATGCGCACACTAATGTGTACAGTGCCGGAATATTTTTATTTTTGCAGGAAATTTTTGTAAAATGAGAAAGATAACCCACTATATACTGTACATTCTGATTGCTTTTACAGCCCTTTTGAATATCCGATGCAGTGGAAACGGCACGGAGAAAACACCTCTTCCGGAATTGGTTCATGCTGAATCCGTGATGTTTGAGTACCCGGACAGTGCGCTCCATATTCTGGAGGCCATGCCGATGCCTTCAGAACGTAGGGACAAGGAGAATCATGCGTTGTGGTGTCTGTTGTTGACACAGGCGCAGTACAAACGGATGATGAAAATCCCTTCAGATTCACTTGTGAGAATTGCATACGATTATTACAAGCCAACAAACAATGCCCGTAGAAAGGCTATGTCTGCGCTTTATATGGGTGATATAAATTATGAATTAAGGAATATAGAGGAAGCCTTGCAGTATTATCTGGAAGGTAAAACAGAAGTGGAAAAAACGGATGACTACAAAACTGGTTATCTGGTCATGATCTCATTATGTAAGTTATATTTATATCGTGATTTTGCTGACTATGCTTTGGAAGCCTGCAGGAAGGCATACGATTATGCTGTGAAAGATTCCAACAAGCGTTATCAGTTAGCCTCTCTTAAATTTCTGGCCAGATGTTATTGCATTTCGGATTCATTGTCGAAGGCTATAGATACGTATCATAAATGTAGTGAGCTGACTTTAGAACTTGGACTTGAAAATTATTATTATGACATACAGAGCGAAATAGCCTTAGTATATAAGAATAAAGGTGATATCGAAAAGTCTTTAGAGATTATAAAAAGCTTTCCAATCAAATACCAGCCAGCTTTATTGACGGGAAAGAACTACTACCTTTTGGGGCAACAGGATTCTGCTTATATTTATTTAAATGAAGCTTTGAAAACTTATAATATTTATACTAAGGCGTCTGCATACGAGTATTTGTATAAATTGGGGGATACTCCCAAATACAGTAAATACCTGAAAACCTATTGTGATTCACTTCTTTTTTACAACGATTCTATCATAGCTATTGATAAGGGCAAGGAAATCATCGCCTACAAAGAGAAGTACGACCATCAGAAACTCATCACTGAGCAGCAGCGTCTGAAGCTGGAGAAGGCAGATGCGCAACGTATGATGTTCATCATCACGATATGCCTGATTGTGGTTATAGCTGTTGTAGCCTATTTTTACCAGAAACGTCTTGTCCTTAAGGAAACTACTATCCGCAAACAGTCCGAACAACTACAGGACTACATGCTTCAACTGCACGAATACGAGACACGCCTCATGCAGAACAACCGTTATATGGACGAACTGCAGGAGCAGATATCCCGTCAGGAAGTTAATGCTGAAGAGATAGAATCATACCGTGAACAGATAGACAGTCTTCAGTCAGAGAATGGCAGGCTGTCTGAGAATATAAACATTCTGCAAAACCACATTGCCGAATATACCTCTAAGCTTGACAAGGTCCGCCGTGATACTGAGAAGTTCCGTAGCATATCAGAAGAGAATCTTAATCTGAAGCAGCGTGAACGTATGCTTGCCGAATATGTTGTAGACAACGACAGCCTTGTGAAGGAACTGAGGGAGAAATGCCGTGTTCTTGATGATATTGAATGGGAGACTCTGGAGCAAATGTGTGAAAGTACGTACGGCAATTTCGTGAGTCGTCTTCAGAGTATATGCCCGACACTGACAAAGCAGGAACTTCATCTTTGCATCCTGATCAAGCTCCGTTTCAGCAACACCCAGATGTCTGAGATATTCGGTGTCAGTGTCTCTTCGGTATCCCAGAAGAAGTTCCGTCTGAAGAAGCATTTGAGTGAATCGTTGGAAGGCGGTCTTCCTGAGGAGATGACACTCGACAGGTGGGTGGCGGAGTTCTGAATCCCTTAGTGAAAAGTTTAGTTCCCTTTGCTAATTTACTGCCCAGTCGCTAATTGTTCCGGTTTCAGAAGAGAATGATGCTCCGATCTTATAAACTTTGCGGCTATCGGTTGCATATTCACGCGCATATCCTTTTTCCTCTATCTGCTGAAGTGCCTCTTGGGCCGTACCGTCCAGTTTGAACTCAAAGATATATACATAGTCCGATGTTTCCACTATGCAGTCCACACGTCCCTGGCTCTGCACCTTCTCGGCATAAACAGTATAAACACTCACCAGACACATAATGAGATAGAAGGTGTTATTCTGATGGTTGCAGGTATGATGAAGCTACCATTGTAAGGAATCCCCCCTTTACCTCATTGTTAGGGAAATCAAGAAGGAAGGTATTGAAATCTCTGTCGTATGCCTTTATTGTAAGATATCCGCTTTGATATATCATTGGCAAAGGGCGTTCCACGTCGGCCTTGTAGTCAATAAATTCCGCCGGAGTGTAATATTTTCCGGTAAATTCGTTCATTCTCTCATGTGAATGGTTGAGCAGACGAATAAGATATGTGGGAGTTCCTGTGCTGAACCAATAGTCTTTGATACGTTTGGCATCAAGAGCATTCAACAAGCTGAAAGGATTATAAATGTCTGTCAGTTTATCGCTGAAGTGGTACCCATCGTACTGTTTCTTCAGCAGTTTATACATTTCTTCCGGTGTACACTGATATTCAACGGCCATTTGCGATACAGGTTCAGTAAAATATTTTCCAATTTCCTCCTGAGTAATACCGCACAGGGCTTCATAACGTACATCCATACTTATATCTTTAGCTTGATTGAAACCGCTGAATATACTTTCTTGGGAATATTTTGTAACTCCTGTCAACAAAACGAATTGCAAATGCTTGTCCGCTCCCTTAAACACGGAATAAAAAGCTTTCAGAATGTTTCGGTGTTTATCCTCCAGATTTGTATCCACATCCAGTACATCAAGCATAGGTTTGTCGTATTCATCTACAAGTACCACAGCGCGTCGGCCTGTCTGAAGATGAGCGGCCTCGAGAACCTTTATAAAGCGGTCTCCAAGACCCAATTCATTTTCACGTACAGGCAGATTGTACTTCTGTTCCCATTCCGCCAGATAAAAGTTAAGTTTCTTCTCCAATTCTCCAGGATTGGTAAAATTAGTTGCGTTGAAATCCACATGGAAAACGGGATACTCGTTCCATTCAGTCTCCAGCTTTTCTATGGCAAGACCACTGAACAGTTCCTTGCGTCCTGAATAATAGTTTTCCAGAGTGGAAACAAGGAGGCTCTTTCCGAACCGTCTCGGACGGCTGAGAAAATAAATGCTTCCATTATGTGTAAGGTCATAAATAATGTCAGTTTTATCAACATATATATAACCTTCTTGAATAATGCGTTCAAAACTCTGGATACCAATTGGAAATTTCATAACCTGATTCTTTTTGTACTTTACACAAAGGTAAATAAAAAATTGGACTTTTGCGTCATTAATTAATAGGTCTTTTCCCTTATTTTAATACTCTATATAATCAAGTATCCCCTGAATATAAGCTATAGTCACTCCATAATTGGTCATAGGGATGTTCTGTTCCTTGGCTTTTGCCACGCGGTTCATCATGAATTTCCTGTTGAACATGCATGCACCGCAATGGATAACCAGGTCGTAGCCTTTAAGATTTTCCGGAAAGTCGTGTCCTGATACCATATCTATCTGTATGTCATTGCCGAACCTTTTTCGGAGCATGGCAGGGATTTTTTCACGGCCAATATCCTCGGTGAGTGGGGCATGGGTGCATGCTTCGGCTATGAGGACTTTTGAATTGTTGTTCAGTTTGCCTATCGTGCGTGCACCTTCTACAAAATAGTCTATATCGCCCTTGTGCTTGGCAAAGAGTACTGAGAATGATGTCAGTATGCTTTCCTTAGGCTTCAGTTCGAAAACAGTCTTGAATACCTGTGAGTCTGTGATGATAAGTTTCGGAGGATTTGCCATCGCTTTGAGCATTGCTTCCAGCTTGTCTGTAGTGCAGCTCATTACAAGGCATTTCTTGTCAAGAAGTTCACGCAGGGTTTGAACTTGTGGGAGAATTAATCTGCCTTTCGGAGCCTGAATGTCCTGTGGCATGACCAACAGTACGGTATCGTTTTCGCCGGCAAGATTTCCTATTATACTATTGTCGAAAGAGTTGTCAGGCTGGTTTTCTATAAGCGCTTTTCTTATCTCGTCGATGCCTTCCTTTGTCAGCGTACTTGCTATGACAGGTTTGGAACCGCATTTCTTTTCTATGGCAAGAGCTGTTTCTGTCTTGTTGTCCAGAATGTCTGCCTTGTTAAGTACCCATATTACCGGTGTATTCTTTGCTGTGAGTACTTTCTGCCATCTCAGTTCTTCTTCGATATTATCGTCTGTGCAGACCATAATAGCTATGTCAGTGCGTTCCGTAGCCTTTAATGTCTGTTTGACTCTCAGATTTCCAAGTTCTCCTTCATCATCGAATCCGGCAGTATCTATAAATACGCACGGACCTATACCGTGTATTTCCATAGATTTATATACAGGGTCCGTGGTGGTTCCGGCTATGTCCGAAACTACTGAAACTTCCTGGCCTGTGATGGCATTTATCAACGATGATTTTCCACTGTTTCTTTTACCGAAAAGTGCTATATGTGTGCGGTTTGATCTTGGAGTATCTTGCAATGACATATTATTATGGTTATTTAAGCTGTAGTTATATTATCAGAATCTGAAGTCGCGTTTTCCTTCGCCAATGTATTTCAGATTTTCTATTGCACGTCTCTTTATTGCAGGATTAGGAATCTTTTCCATCTGCTCACGTATCATCTTCGTACCGAGTGCTTTTGTCTCGGGCGAAGCATAGTCTTCCAGATATTCCTGTAGAGTCATAAGCGCGTTTGGCGAGCAGCAGTTGGCTATCTGTCCTGTTTTTACCAACGACATGAAGCGGTCGCCTGTACGTCCTTCGCGGTAGCATGCAGTGCAGAAACTTGGGATATAGCCGAGTTTCAATAGCCATGATACTATCTCGTCCAGTGTACGGTTGTCGCTGATATCGAACTGTGAGGAGTTTTCTTCCGGTGTTTCCTCTACGGCATATCCGCCTACACTTGTACGCGAGCCTCCGCTTATCTGTGAAATACCAAGTTCAAGAACCTTTTCGCGCGATTTCTGCGATTCGCGTGTGGAGATAATCATTCCCGTGTATGGCACAGCTATACGGATGATGGCTACAATCTTCTGGAATATCTCGTCGGAGATAGCATTTTCGAAGTCTGCGGCATTTATATCGTCGGCAGAGCATATTCGCGGTACGCTAATAGTGTGAGGACCAACTCCGTAAGTGGCTTCCAGATGTTCCGCGTGCATCAGCAGTCCGGTGAAATCGTACTTATAGGTATTCAGACCGAACAGAACACCGAGCCCAACATCGTCTATTCCGCCTTCCATAGCTCTGTCCATTGCCTCTGTGTGATAAGCGTAATTGCTCTTAGGACCGCGCGGATGAAGTTTCTCGTAGTTTTCCTTATGATATGTCTCCTGGAAAAGTATGTATGTACCTATTCCTGCCTCGTGAAGCTTTCTGTAGTTCTCCACTGTTGTGGCAGCGATATTCACGTTCACACGGCGTATGGCTCCGTTCTTATGCTTTATTCCGTATATTGTCTTGATGGATTCAAGGATATATTCTATCGGGTTGTGCAACGGGTCTTCGCCGGCTTCAAGTGCCAGACGCTTGTGTCCCATATTCTGAAGTGCTATGACTTCGCGTTCTATATCTTCCTGACTGAGCTTCTTGCGGGCTATAGTCTTGTTTTTGATATGGTAAGGGCAATACACACAGCTGTTTACGCAATAGTTTGAAAGATACAGCGGGGCAAACATCACTATTCTGTTGCCGTAGAATTTCTGCTTGATTTCCTTTGCCAGACTGAATATCTTTTCCAGCAGTTCCGGGTCATTACATTCAAGCAGAAGTGCGGCTTCACGGTGACTGATACCTTTGCAAGCTCTTGCTTTTTCTATAATGGATGATATGAGTTCTCTGTTTCCAGCATTCTCTTCCGCATATTTCAATGTGTCAAGAATTTCATCATGGCTGATAAATTCTTCAGCCTTTTTTGAATCGGCTCTGTACATAATTATATTTTTTAGAAGTTATAGTGGTTAAAGGAGTTATGAAAGTTAAAGAATTAACTTCTCTTATTCAACATAATCTCCTCGACCGTAGTCAATAGTATAACCAATGGCACTAAGCTTTTGTTCAAGAAAAGCCAGGCCTTCTGCTGCTTCGGCACCCATTGATGCCTTATTGTTGTACAGCGAATACTTGCTTCTTTCCTGTGGAGGAGAGAGATTTGGCATTACTACATTTGCACCTGCCAGTATTCCTCTTTCGCGTCCGTCGGGGGCAAGTGAAGCCAATGCCGTGGTTGACGGTATGAGCGCGTGAGGGTGCATAAGTCTGAATATTGACAACAGCAGTAGGGTAGTGCGTATGCTGCCAGCACTTTTATCTGCGAACGGAGTGTCACGATGCGGTATGAAAGGACCTATTCCTATCATCTGTGGCTTGAACTCACCGATGAACAGAATATCTTCGATGATGTTTTCTGTGGTCTGTCCCGGACTGCCAACCATTATGCCTGTACCTGTCTGATAGCCTATCTCCTTCAGGTTTATAAGGCATTGCAGTCTGTTTTGCAGTGACATCGTTTCGGGATGCAGCAATGAATAATGATACGGATTGTGAGTTTCATGACGGAGCAGATATCTGTTGGCTCCGGCTTCATAGAACATCTTGTATGCTTCGTATGATTTTTCTCCTAATGACAGGGTTATGGCGGCGTCCGGATATTCCCGGCGTATGGACGATACTATGTCGGCTATTCTTTCATCGGTCATATAGTTATCTTCGCCACCCTGAAGTACAAAGGTACGAAACCCCAGTCTGTAACCTTCGTCGCAGCATTGCAGTATAGTTTCCTTGTCTAGTCTGTATCTTTCCACATTCCTGTTGCTACGGCGTATTCCGCAGTAAAGGCAGTCGTTGTGACAGCAGTTTCCTACCTCTATAAGTCCGCGCACGAAAATCCTGTTGCCGAACACTTTCTGTGTTTCGGAGCGTGCAATGCTGTTTATCAGTTCAAGACTTTCGTCATCGCAGTCATCCAATAATATACGAAATTCATCGGAAGAAAGTGTTTTCTCCCGATGAAGTCGCTCTATAAGTTTTCTCATATATATGTGATATGAAAAATCTTTATTTATTCTTCTTCTTTGTAGTTTTCGTATTTCAGTGGTCGTTTCAGCAAATCCTGATTTAGCTGGCGTTTACCGGACAATGGATCGTTGAATGAACTTGGACCTGTGATACAGCCTTCAGGACATGCCATCATTTCGATGAACTGTGCGTCAACCTTGCCGGTCTTTGCGTATGCTCTGAGAACACCGATATTCTTCTTGTTGAAGTCTGATATCTGCATAATCTTGATTCCGTTAGCCTTTTCTCCTAAGTAAGCCTTAACAGCTCCTGCCACACCACCGGCCTGTGCAAATCCGTGAGCTTCGCATACAGATTCCTTTGCAACCTTATATGGTGAAACTTCCTTAAGGTCAATTCCAAAACCTTTTATTATAGAACTTACTTCTTCGAATGTCAATACATAATCCACGCATTCGTCGCGCTGTGCTTCTTTTCTCTTGGCGATACACGGACCAATGAATACCACTTTGGCATCAGGATATTTCTTCTTTGCGATGCGTGATGCGTAGTACATTGGAGAACCTGTAGTAGAAACGTATGGTTTCATTGCAGGGATATGCTTATTTACGAGTTCAATGTATGAAGGACAGCATGAAGTAGTCATGAACTTCTGGCCTTCGGCTATCTTTTCAAGAAGTTCGTGTGCTTCATTGCTTGTTGTCTCCATTGCTCCTTCGGCAACTTCAATTATATCGGCAAACCCAATCTGTTTTAAAGCTCCGTAAACTTCGTCAATCTTTGCATCGAACTGTCCGAGGATGGATGGGGCAGGGATTGCAACTACCTGTTTACCAGCGCGAATATCCTCAAGTACATCGAATACCTGTGAAATTTCGAATATGGCACCAAAAGGACATGCGTTAAGACATTTTCCACAATAGATACATTTGCTTTCGTCGATATGCTCTATGTTGTGTTCGTCCTTGCTGATAGCCTTTACAGGACATGCTTCCTCGCATGGTACAGGAATATATACGATAGCATGATAAGGACAGCTCTTATGACAGATACCGCAGCTGATACAAGTGTCGTGGTCAATACGTGCCTGACCTGTTTTCTTGTCGAAATGTACAGCACCTTTAGGGCAGTTCATGTAGCAGCTTCTTGCCACACAACCTCTACACAGGTTACTTACTTCATAGTTTACCTGAACGCATGATGAACAAGCCTCGTCTATCACGCAAAGAATGTTTTCCTTGATTTTCCCGTGTCTTTCAAGTGCCTTGCGTGCATATTCAGACAGCGGTGTAAGTTCGTCTGTCTCGTCGGACATATCCCAACCCAACAGAGGGAGTGACTTGTATTTTGTCACCGCACGTTCCTTGTGGATACAGCAGCGTCCTACAGGTTGCGAACGTCTTGGACTGAATTCCAATGGAACACGGTCGATCTTTTCAATTAACTGTTTCTCCTTCCACAAAGCTACCAGATTTTCAAGCAGTTTGTGTCTCACAATCATTACGTTGTTGGTAAATGCCATAAGTAAAAAAGTAGTGTGATGTTAGTTGATAAATATTATAACTTAATTCCCTTCATTTTGTTCAGTACCACGCAGAATAATTGTCGTGGCCCCCAATGTGAAAATGCTTCCGTCTTCTATTCTTGCTCTTTCTTTCGGACCAAGAATTTCGTTCATAAGGAATGTACCTGTAATACTGTCGTTATCCCTCAATGTATATACTATTTTGCCTTGCTTGTCCTTTTTTACATTTATGATGCAATGTCTGCGGTCCATACTCGGATCATTGGTCTCTATGGCAATATCAACATCAGTACCTTTGCATCTACGGCCTATAACATTGTCGCCTTCATGTAAAGGTAATACCTGCTTGTATGCAAATGTATTTTCTATGACTACTATATTGCCAAAGTCCTTTGTCCCTTCTTTCTCGTCTATGATTTCTTCGCGACGGGTTGCCGCATTAAGTTTGGTACGTCCCAAACGTATGCTGAACTGTTTTTTACATTCAGGACAAATGAAAACCAATGACTGTCCTTCTTCATATTTTGTCTCATCAAACTGAATGTAATTGTCGCATTTAGGACATCTTACTCTCTTCATTCCTTAATAAAAATTGATTATTTGGATTTGTTAAGTAACCACGCATTTTTGAACTGTTCTTCTTTTCTCAGTTCGTTTATTTTGCTATATGCCTGGGATTTATCTGTAAATTGATATAATGCAATGCGAAAACGGTTGTCAGAGGTCAGAATACGAGCTTCATCATAACCTTGATTATGAAATTTGGTAAGTTCTTTTTCTGCATCAGCCATTGTTTGCAGGCTTGAAACTATTATAAACAATCCTTTTTCCTGTTGTTGCTTTACGCTTTCAGCCGGTTTGCTCTCAGTTACAGGTTTGTTTTCAGCAATTACGTTTTTATTCTCTTTAGTTTCAGCTTTTATGTCAGCTTTTTGAAGAGGTTTCTCTACTTTTACACTTTTAACAGATACAGGACGTAATGTATTTACGTTATTTTTTCTTTGAGATATATTTGCCTGATGTGTTTCATCCTTGGAAAACTCTTTATTGATGTCTTTGCCATTTGGAGTTATCGCCAATGATTTGTTTCTGATAGCGTCAAGCATGGTTTCAGCTCCTAATGATGCATAACTTGCATTGTCAAGATATGTGTTCTCGACAGGTACTGACATAATGAAGAACAATATAATGGCAGCCGCTATGCCTATAGCGTGTTCTGTCATTCTTTTTATAATATGCGATTGTTTCTCTCTTCTTTCCTCGTTTGTCTTGACGGATGGTGTGGTTTCAATTGTTACACGAGGTTCAGCTACTGGCTGAATCTTTGAAACCAATTCAGATAATGGTGAAATAGAGAAATTGCCCAATCCATAAAGATTAGGACTGAAGAATGAGTTATAGCAAGGCTCGAATCCATAATTACCGGCCATTGTATAATAGAGCGTTCCAATATTATCCAATTCTGCCTGTCCGTTTTTATAGAGGATATCTTTTATAGACGATACTGTATTTTCTATTTTTCTGCTTGCGTCAGGGAAATCTGTATCGTATGCCTGCATATATGCCTGAACTAGTAATCCGTCATTAATAGTAAGTTGTGGATTGAAGCCTATTGTTCTTAATGGCGGACAGAAAATGTTAGCAGACTCTCTGAATTCTGCAGGTTTATTATGTGCGATGAAACCTCCTAAACCAGGTACTATCACACAATCATTTTCCATTAAAAGGATTTCTATATGTTTTGCCAACTCTTTCATACTGCAAAATTATAATTTTTTTTAGAAGACCGTACATGTTTAAGGATAAATTTGTGCTTTAAACAATATCTCAGTTCTGAATTTTACTCATCAGCACCTCTGCCAGTTCCGTCTGTTCTGCATCCTGGGCAAGTTTTATTCCTTCCTTCAGAGTCTCTATACCTTTTGAAGTAGTGAAGAAAGCGTTGAAGCGGCGGAGAGTCTGAATCTGTTGAATTACAAAGTTTCTTGGTTCAGGATTATGCGGACATAAGGCCGATAGTTGTTCTGCATCAATCTTGTCGTCAAGCATATCTCTGAAAAGGTTCTTGTATGGCAGACTGAATTTGTTTGTCAAAGGCTTGAAAGTGACATGATACAGATTCTTCAAAGTGGTACGTCCGTTCTTGTCATGATAGTTTACCTGTATTGGCTGATATGTGCAGATTGCCATCAGCAATGAATCGGCGACGGCAGACGCGGAATCTTCATCTTCGAAATTGCATGCTATTTCTTCACCGTCGAAAGGGCTGTCAAGACCTTCCATCTTTGCCACTGAGGAATTTTCAATATATAGAATTTCGTCAGTAATGATTTCCTTTCCTTCTATTCCCCAATCAAACAGTCCCGTCCTGAGTTGGAAATGTTTAGACTGGTATAAATACTGGTTTCCTATTGTGGTCGTGACGCGGATATAATCGTATTTATGTGTTAAAGATACTATTTCCTTTTGCATCCTCTCTTTGATTAATTCCTCGTCATTGGTATTTTCGACGGCTTTTTTATCAGATGTAGTCTCAGCGGTTTGGACTTCTTCTTTCTTTTCTTCATTAATAGATGAAACTTCCTCTGCTGTATTAACAGTAATGTTGGAATTAGTTATTTCACTTTCCAAAGATTTTATTTTTTCCGAAAGGATAGTGTTTTCCTCTTTTCCTTTATAGTATAACTCTTGAAGTGATGTTATTTCTTTTCTTAGGCTGATTATTTCTTTGTTAAGACTGTCTTTCTCGGTGATGTGAAGCTCATTAAGTGATTTCAGCTCTTTGCTAAGACTGTCTTTTTCAGCAAGATAACGCTCTTTGATTGATTCCAGTTCTTTACTTGCAGCCTCCTTCTCACTATTGAGAGTCACCTTTTCCTTGTTGATAGCCTCAAGTTCTTTGGCGAGGTTTTCTTTTTCTGTGCCAAGGGTTTCCTTCTCTTTACAGAGAGTCTCCTTTTCTTTCTCTATAGTATCTTTCTCTGCGTTCAGTCCTTCGATGACTTTCTGCAGACTCTCGATTTCCCCGGACATCTTTTCAGATTCCAGGGAAATCCTATCTGTTTCTTCCTTAAATTTTTCAGAGTTTTCCTTGAGGGTATTCTCAAGATTCTCTTTCTCCATGACAAGGGTCTCGTACTTTTCCTTGAGCTTATTGAACTCGTCGGATACTACCCCATATTCGTTGCTAAGACTTTCTTTTTTCTTTTTGTACTTGTCGTTGAGGGCGTTATATTCCCTTGATGTGCTTCTCAACAGTTCTGACAGCCTTTTGTTTTCAAGTCTAAGTCTGGTAAGTTCGGTACTTTGTGCCTCTATGTCCAGACCATATAATGCTTTGTAGATTTTAAGTGCAAGTTTACCCATGTCATGTAATGTTTATCAATCTCTGAATCGTTTTGTAAGTTCTCCAAATTCGTCAATTCTTCTGTCTCTCAAGAATGGCCACCAACGTCTTACATTCTCGCTGCGGCCTAAATCTATATCTACGATAAGATTTTCTTCTTTCATATTGTCAGCTTGGGCCAGCATCTCTCCTTGAGGACCTGCTACGAAACTGTTTCCCCAGAATTGTATTCCGTTTGTCTGTCCTGACGGGTCAGGTTCGTGTCCAACTCGGTTTACTGCTACGACTGGCAATCCATTTGCTACAGCATGACCTCTTTGCACTGTAACCCACGCTCCAAGCTGGCGGAGCTTTTCGTCTTGCGAATCAGAACTTTCCCAGCCTATGGCAGTAGGATAAATCAATATTTCCGCGCCCTTAAGTGCCATCATACGTGCTCCTTCCGGATACCACTGGTCCCAGCATACCTGTACTCCTAATTTTCCAATTGAAGTCTGTATCGGTTCGAAACCGATGTCTCCAGGTGTGAAATAGAATTTTTCATAATATGCAGGGTCATCAGGAATGTGCATTTTACGGTATTTGCCTGCAATGCTTCCGTCTTTGTCGAATACTACAGCTGTATTGTGGTATAATCCTGCAGCACGACGTTCGAACAGTGAGGTTACAAGTACAATACCGTATGCGGCTGCTATTTCACTGTAAAATCCAGTAGAAGGTCCAGGTATTGGTTCTGCAAGGTCAAAGAGTCTTGTGTCTTCTGTCTGGCAGAAATATAGTGAATTATGCAGTTCCTGTAATACGACGAGTTGTGCGCCTGCCTGTGCCAGTGACGCTATATTCCTGTGAAGTTTCTCTAAATTATATTTGATATCTCCTGTACATGACTGCTGGACGATACCTAAACGAATTATACGGCTCATGTTGGTATGTTATTTTACGTTATTATGTTATTGATTATCCTTTATAAACTGATTCCGGGTATTGCATAGTGACGCAGTGTAAAGATCCGTGTTGCTTTATGAGGGCTCTGCAATCTATTCCTACAATTTCCCTTCCTGGGAAAGCGGAAGACAAGACTTTTGCAGCTTCAAGGTCATTCTCCTGTTGGTTATAAGTAGGGTAGAGTACAGCATCATTCATTATAAGGAAGTTGGCATAAGTTGCCGGAAGTCTTTCACCATTTTCGTCATAAATAGCTTCAGGCATTGGGAGTGGAAGCAACCTGTAAGGCTTTCCGTCAAGAGTCCTGAAAGACTCCAATTGTTTCTCCATTGCTAACAGCGCGCTATAATGCTCATCATTATTATCCAGGCATTTTACGTATGTGATTGTATTATCAGGACATAGTCTTGCCAGTGTATCAACGTGGCTGTCAGTATCATCGCCAGCAAGGAAACCGTAATCGAGCCATAAAACCTGTTTCAGGTTGAATGTCTCCTTTAGATATTTTTCTATTTCATGACGTGATTTTGTATCATTCCTGTTTGGTGCCAAAAGACACAATGAGGTGGTGAGCAGGGTATCGTTACCATCGCTTTCTATTGAACCGCCTTCAAGTACAAAATCTCTTTTGTTCACATAGTCACCGTTTAAAATCTGCTTTGAAAACAGTTTGCTGTTTATCAGATTATCCTTATCGGCTGCAAACTTCATTCCCCATCCGTTGAAACAGAAATCAAACAATTGTGGGTCACCATGTCTATCCTTCATGGTTATGAATGCATGGTCTCTTGCCCAAGTGTCATTTGTGTTACATTGTACAAAAGTCAGATTGTCTTTATACTTGAAATCATTAAGTTTTTCAGGAAATTCAGGAGCAACCAATAATAAAGGCTGCCTTGAAGCTATTTCGGTGGCAAGTTTTAAGAAACATTCTTCCACCTCTGGTAGCATATAAGCCCAGTCAGTTCCTGCATGTGGCCATGTCAGCTGTATGTAACTTTGTTTTTCCCATTCTGAAGGGAGGTATAAATTATTATTCATTCAATATAAGTTTGTAAATTATTTTTTATTATCAGACAGTTTCTTTTTTCTGTATGAACGAAAATTGCTCATCCAGTCTATTAGTTCATTCCACTTTGTAAAATCCTTCTTGTAAATAAGTCCTATACCCTGTGTGGTAAGGGTTGATTTCGTAAAGTATCTGTCGTTGGTCTGGTTGTATCCTCTAAGTCGGAAATCTCCATTCTTGGTCAGTAACCATATAGCTTCAAAATCTCCTACAAAGTTAGTATTTCTAAGCGTATTTTCCTTATATCCGAAGTTTCCGTTTATTATAAGTCTGTTATTTAACAGTCTTCCACTAAGAATTGCTTCGGCTTCCACGTCAGTCCATCCGTTTTGTCCGGTAGTAAGATTTGTGCCGAGATTCCAGTTCTGGTTGTCGATTACCTGTGATAACATGTTATTCAATTGTCCGGATAATGTACTGAAAGCCAAGGAACTTGTAGCGTCCGATTGGCCGTTCTGGGCGGCATAGTCGTAAGTATAGAATTTACCAACGCCAAGCAGATAAATAATCTGAGTTGTCATCTGTTCGGGTGTGCTTGTAAGGCTTTTGACCACTTGTCTGTCTTCTTCGTTAACTGTCGGAAGTTCTATGTCAAAACTCAGATTTGGTGACGTGAGGAGTCCTGAAAGATTTACTATACAGTTTACCCTAATATTACCTCTTGTAGAGGTTGCGTCAGGTATCAGGTCGTTCAATGAAGCCGATGGAACAGTATATACAGCTTGCACATTAAGATTGGCTGCTCTTGGATCTCCATTGAAAGAAACGCTACCCCCAGGGCTAAGTACAAAATCTTTTCTGATGATATTCTGCATACTTAGCTTGTATATTCCCTCGGAAATATTGTAGTTACCGAAAATCTGGAAATTACCTTTGTTGAAAAAGTTTATTCTTAGGTTTCCGGTTCCCTTTGCAGAAATATAATCACCGGAAGCCGGGTCCATGATAATCCTCATGTCAGCCCTTGGTGATGGTTCTATTTGCAGATTAATTCTTATATCTGGCGGTGTGATATTGTCTTCTTCTACAGATTGTTCATTAAGGTAATGATACAGTTCGGTGTGTACTTCTTCCTGCCTTCGCTTTGGTGTTTTGTCAACAAACGTAATGAATTGTTTGCTTATTGCCTCGGTTGCGGTTCCAAGAACATATACGAAAGACGTTTTGTCTTCGGCAATTACATTACCGTCAACTACCAATCCGGTAATTTCATTACCGTGAATGGTTGTTTTCCCTGAGGCATAGATGTTGCCATAGAAAGGGAATTCAGGCATTTCGCTTTCCGAGTTGAAGACCATCATATTGTTGGTGTCAAACTCGAACATATAGTTCAGATGCTTAAGTTTCTGATGTCTTAAATAACCATTGGCAATACCTGAATTACCTTCATTGTCTGTAAGATGTATGTTTTTGAACTGGAATTCGCCGGGATTTATAATTACAGAATCAGCTTTAGCTTCGAACCTGCTGTTAAGCACGTTCACTTTCATTCCGATTTCAGCTTTGACTTTTCCTTCCAGATCCAATCCTTTGAACGGCCCAAAAAGTCTTACATTTCCATAAGCTTTTCCTTTTACATCGCTGAATATGTCTTTTATGAAATGTTGCAGGAATGACATATCTGTGCCACCAGCGTTTATATGCAGGTCAAGTCCTTTTTCCTTAGGAGACACGTAACCCAAAACCCCGGTAAATACTCCATCCGGTTTGCGTATATCGGCATCCAGCAGAATCCTTCCTTTTTCGTTGTCGAACCCTCCTTTAATATCAGCCTCTCCAAGCAACGCACTGTTTAATGAAAAATTATTGACCTTTAGTCTGGCGTCCAATGCAGGGTTCTTTAGAACACAAGAGGCAAAAACTTTTCCGGAAGTGTTTCCTTCAAACTTTACATTGTAAAACTGTATCATATCCATTACATACAGTAGATTGATGTTCTGTAAATTTACTATACATGAGTCATTGGACGTTTTCCCAAGACGGCCATTTATTTTTACAAATTGTTTCCCATGTTCAATAAGGAAATTACTGATATCGATACTATCCTTATCAATATCAATATTGGTAGGATGTACGTTCCAAATTGTGTCGTTGAGTACGATTTTTCCTGGATGTAATTTTATACCTGTATGTAATATGCCGTTTGTCTTATCTTTTGAAAAAGATGTAGTTGCTGAAATATTACCGCTGTAAGTGACATTAGTATTATTACCCCAGTAAACTTTTGTTGCAACAGTATCATTGTCTGCAATGGCATTGATACTTAAATTAATCATAGAACCTTTTTTCATCAACAGGTTAGTACGAACATGACAATGAAGTTCTTCCTGTGGATTTTCGAACAGCAATGTTGTCGATTCGTATTTCTTGCCGTTATAGTTCAGTTCCGGAATATTGGCATTTATATATACTTTAGTCTTGCTGTCGTCGATATATCCGTTCAGTGTAGCAGGCATCCTGACTTCGATAGGAAGTTTTAGAACTTTCTGAAGAAAATCAGAATTGTCGAGATTAAACTGTAAAGAGAATATATTGTTTGTTTTCTGGTTTACAAGTTTATTGCCTTCTTTAAAGAATGATGGTATATATCTGTGGGCAACTTTAACAATACTTGATGAAATGGTCTTATATGAATAGTTCCCTTTAACCTGTCCGTTCAGAAAGTTGGATGATATATCCACTACCTTTTCATTGTTATAATTAGTCGCGAACAATTGGAATGAAGGTAGAAAATAATTGTCTTTATTATCTATGCTGGTACACATAAGACTGTCTATCCTTATTTTACCCTGGATGTCGTCGATAGAATTTCCGGTAAAATCGGCTCCTAAATTTAATGAGAAAGTCGTACCTGCATATTTGTCGGACAAGTTTAATACATCAGGTCTGAAATCTCTCAGAATTGCTGAAAGTTTGAATATAGGAAGTTTTTCTGCGGTTGAGAAACTTCCGTCGATGTTAAGACGTGCATTATCATCGTTCACGGAAATATGTCCATTAAATCCGCCGGGTTTATATTGACCGTCCAATATTATATCTTGATATTTATATCCTTTAATTTCAATGGAACTGATTTTCCCGTTGACGTATGATTCAGGCTTGTTGTCTTTGTATGTCAATCCTTTCAGGTTGACATTAAATGCAGCCTTACCTAAAACATTTTCTTTTTTCATAAGTACTCCGAGGTCCAGATTGTCTGAAAAGAATTGCCCTGAATATGTTCTTGCATTACTGTTTGAATCCCTGTTCATGATGAACTGAGATTGAATATTCCCCAATGGAGTGGTTACAATAATACTATTTCTCATTAAATCAGAGTTTCCCGAAATACTTCCCAAAAGGCTTGCCGGTGATATTTTTGAAATAATTTCAGGTGCCATGAAATTACTTCCTTTCATGTTCTTGAGAATCCAGTTTGCGCCATCATTCTTGATTTCGACTTTGTTAATTTGTGTCTCGAAAGATGTTTTCACAGAGTCGCTGCCAGGTATAAAATGTCCGTTAAGACTAATATTTACATCCTTTGAATTAGAATATATGAATAGCTTGCCGACGGTATGCGCATTATGGAAGTTGGCAAAATCGGCATTTATGTTTATTGTGTCATGAAAATTGCTTAATGCAGGGACAAGCGCTTTTATATCTGCCGGAACAATAACAGCAGAAAGAGCTCCTTTATATTGAATATCATCAATACCTTTGATGGAATATAGACTGTCGAACACTGTAACCAGACTGTCAATTCTAAGATGAGTATGGGGCAGTATAAAGTCGAAATCATTTATTTTTACACCATTGGAATTTCCTATGGCCTTAAAAGATAATTTTCGTAATCTTAAACCGGACTTTTCAGAGAAACTGATACGTTTTACGTCTATATTCAACGAATCCTTCGTTAACGCTTTAAGAGAAATATTTGCCGACAAGTTCCTTACAGATATATGAGAAGGATTGAATTTGTGTTCAGTCTCTTTTTCAGACAAGATATCCAGATTTACGTTACCTCGTCTGATGAGTATTGAATTGATTCTTAGGTCTATAAATTCCTTTTCCTTATTTTTGTCTTTTGGCGCGAAGAGGTCTGTAATGAATTTGAAATTAAAATCGGTCTCTTTGTCTTTTTTTGCGGCATTTATTTCGGAACCAAACAGTTGTACACTATGAATCACTATTCTTCCGCTTAAAATAGCTTTTATGTCAAATTTCGCTGAAAATCTTGCTACATTAAGCAAAGGCTTTTCATCCTGATCGTAAATTTCTAAATCGTTGATGATAATTCTGTTTAAAAGTCCTAAATCGATATTCCCTATTTTGACTTCAGTATTAAAGATTTTTGTCAGTTCTTTTGCCGCAATAGAACTGATACCACGCTGTACAACAGGGATGTTAAGCATGGCAATCAATCCAAAATAAACCACCATAACAGATATTATGACAGTTCTGAACGAATGTTTAATCAACGTGGACTTTTTCATTTGCAGACATATATCAGTACAAAAGTACAAATAATCGCCTGTATAACTGCCAAAAAAGTGTATCTTATTTCAGAATTTTTGCAAAAAAAATGGAATATAGATGATGAAATTATATTATAAGGGAAAATATTATGACCTTTGCACAGGTTTTTAAAATAAAGATTGTTCAAGGATGAAAAAATTGCAGACTTATCCGTCTCCTCTAATGTCTATTTTACCAATAATTATATTGGTTATATTGTTGTTTTTCACAATAAAAAGTTTTGGCTCTGACGCGCTTTCAGGTGCAAGTCAGGTATGTTTGTTGATAACTACGGCTGTATGTTCTGCCATAGGTATGTTAGGCTATGGAATAAAATGGAAAGATATTGAACATGCCATAGTCAATAATATTGCCGGGGTTAGTTCAGCTCTTATCATATTGTTGATTATTGGAGCTTTATCGGCTGTATGGATGCTCAGTGGCGTTGTTCCTACGTTGATTTATTATGGCGTGCAGCTTATACACCCAAGTTTGTTCCTTGCGTCATGTTGTGTTATATGTGCTATAGTTTCCGTTATGACAGGTAGTTCATGGACAACAATCGCTACTATTGGGATAGCTCTTATGGGGATAGGAAAGGCACAGGGGTTTGATGAAGGGTGGATTGCGGGAGCGATAATTTCCGGAGCTTATTTCGGTGATAAGGTATCTCCGCTGTCGGATACTACAATCCTTGCCTCGTCAGTTACGGATACTCCTTTGTTTACTCATATCAGATATCTGATGATTACAACCGTTCCGTCTTTAGCAATAGCCTTGATAATATTTCTGGTGGAAGGATTTAATCATGGAGTAGGTAGTACGGCGGAAATGGCATCATTTGCCAATGGTTTGGCAGACAGATTCAATATATCAGTATGGCTTCTTATTGTTCCTATAGTTACAGGAATACTTATTGCAAAGAAAATACCTTCAATTATCACACTGTTTATATCTACTGCGTTGGCTGTTGTATTTATGCTTGTATTCCAAATGGATAACATTGTAGAACTTGCCGGTGGAAACAGCGACGCACAATCTGTTTTCAAGACTACGTTTCAAGCTATGTATGCGTCTTCCAATCTCCAGGCTGATACTCCTCAGCTGACAGAACTTATTTCAACCAGAGGTATGGGCGGTATGATGAATACAATATGGTTGATAATTTGTGCTATGTGTTTGGGAGGTGCCATGACAGCATGCGGTATGTTGGCAAGTATAACAGGAGTATTTGTTAAGTTTACTCGTAAGCTGACCGGTATGGTCGCTTCTACTGTTGGTTCAGGTATTTTCTTGAATCTGGCTACAGCCGACCAGTATATATCCATAATATTAGTGGGAAATATGTTTAAGGATATCTACAAGGACAATGGTTACGAAAGCCGTTTGTTGAGCCGTACTACGGAAGATGCTGTGACGGTTACTTCGGTACTTATTCCATGGAACACATGCGGTATGACTCAGGCTACTATACTTGGTGTACCAACGCTGGTGTACCTGCCATACGCTTTTTTCAATTATATCAGTCCGTTGATGAGTATCTTTGTTTCGGCAATCGGATATAAAATATTCCGTGTGAAGAAAGACTAAGTGGATAATTTACCGGATAATAGGTAAAAGGTGGGCTTCTGTCCACCTTTTTATGTTTTCTCTGGCAATGTCAGGGATTACAGCCTTTTCTGTAGGCATACATTCAGGCGTGATGCTGTATATTCTCTGAAATCCTTCTGATAGGAGTTTATTGCTTTGGCTTACCCGCCCTGCTATGAGCCATACCGGTATATTGTGTCTTTGTGAGCGTCGCAGTAAACGTTCAGGAAGTTTTCCCATAAGTGTTTGGGCATCTGCATGGCCCTCGCCTGTGATTACAAGGTCTGTTCCATCAAGCAGACTGTCGAAACCGGAGAGGTCGAGCAACAGGTCGGCACCCGATCTGAATGTGGAGTGAAAATATTGAAGAAATGCATATCCCAATCCACCTGCCGCACCTGCTCCCGGTTCATGCGATGTGTCTTTTCCCATTATCAGAGCAGATTCACAAGCAAACTTCTTCGCTCTTTCATCCAATTCTGCCACCATATTTTCCGTGGCTCCTTTTTGCGGTGCAAAGATTCTGGCTGCTCCCTCAGGACCATATAAAGGGTTGCGTACATCACTTGCCAACGTGAAACTGCAGTTTTTCATTTCATTGCATATTATGTCTTTTATGTTTTTTTCTGCCGGAAAGCTGTCTGAAATAGCTCTTAGCATTCCCGCTCCGCAGTCGCTTGTTCCACTTCCGCCAAGACCTATTATGAAATTCCTGCATCCGCTGTGCATTGCATGGATTATCAGTTCGCCCACACCATAAGTGGATGCTTTCATCGGATTGCGTTCTTCTGCAGTCATCAGAGTCAGTCCGCATGCCTTTGCCGTTTCTATTACAGCTGTTCCACCTGACGTTATTCCATATGGTGCGGTTATAGGACGCATGAGAGGGTCGTGAACATTTGCTTCCTTTATCTTTCCGCCCATAGCAGATATAAAAGCCTCAAGCATACCTTCTCCTCCGTCAGACATCGGTATCTTGTGGATTTCAATTTCTTTTGAGTTTAGATTGGAGGATATGGCATTTTCAACCTCTTCGGAGGTCATGCAACCTTTGAACGAGTCTATGGCAAGGATTATTTTCTTCATTGGTTATTCTCTTTCTGTAAATGTAGGAACTCGCAAAGTTATTGAATTAACTTTGAATGTCAATGTTTTTGTCAGATTGTTTGTTTTGTCAATTTGATATTTTTGCAGGGCTGAGAATGAATAAAATCGTATTGGTGCTCATAATCTGTTATAAAATTAGATTCTTAGATGATTTTAATCTGCTGAAAATGATGAAAATGACAGCTGTTTTGACTTAATATGTTTCAAAATGCAGTAATTGATGCCTTGGAGGTTCTTGTTTGTATATATAATATGCTTTGTTTTATGCTTTTTGTTATTGCAGACTTGGCTCTCGAAATAGAGATTGCAATGCATATAATCTGTATAGATATGACGTGATGTTAAGTAAAATAAAACTTCTTGTTATCTTAATTTAAACAACAGGTCATTTTATCTTGAACGTGCTCAAGTTTTATTAGTTGATATTTGAATTTTTGGACAAAAGAAGACGTTAATTTTATTCTTTGATTTAACATTTGCGCAAGATTAGCATTTATTTTTATAAATTAAAAACATAAGTCTGTTTCACATTTTCTTCCAGATGCAATAAGCGGTTGGTTCCTATGCTTCGTATTTTTTATACGAATACTTACATAATGTAATTTGCTTATATGAACTTGTGCCTTTATGATAATCTGATATGCATGAATCTATTTGAGTAAGAGACCTAATGATTGTTCTGAAATATCGGGTAAAATCTTTCTGAAGTGTTGCAAGATTCTTTCGTATGATTCCTGTGGAGTACGTTCAGGATGGCAAGCTTCTTTGCCAAACAGTGTTTCGGGAGTTGTGAGCAGAGACCATCCCCAACCATAATCTCGTCCATGACGATCCTGCGGATAGACGAAGTCTTCGGTCACTATATATCCTCCCATTTCGAGCCGTGTGACGTATGCGTCGAAACGGCTGCGCATCTTCGGACCCGTAAAGCCGCAGGCATGGCGCAGTTCGCGTGTGATGAGGCTGCCTTCTGTTCTCAGAATATCCAGGATAGTGTCTTCTATACTTCCTTCTTCGGGAGAGGGATAAACGCTTCTTCTGAAGTTGCAGAAATCTGGCCACCATTCGCGGCTTATGAATGCAGCTTTGCGCTTGAAGAACTTGCCGTATGCGCATCCGCTTTCCTGCAATATCGAGCCTTTCCATTCCCATAGAGGCCATTCCCATCCGCCGTCAGGCAGACGGTTGTATTGGCAATCTTCGTTTACAACTTCTTCGGCCGACCATCCAGCTATACCCATACTTAGAAGTGGGAGAAAACCTATTTCGTTGATGTAGTCAATCAGTTCAGGGCAGGAGTGAAAGAGTTCTTTATCCATATCTTTAAGTTTAAGATGTAATGTTTATGGCTAATACAAAATTACGCAAAAATTTTCTTTTAAGTATTGGAACAGTTGGAAACAATGATTTTTTCCGTATGTTTGCAAATCTCATAAGATTGGCTATGCTGTAAGTATTAATGTAGAAAATAAGTAATTGACAGATGATACCTCCAAAAATAGAACTATCTACTAAGGAAGAGCGCAGGGAATATGTGTTAAGCGCATGGGAATGTATGCATGACTGTGAGTCGTGTGGCAAATGCCGTATTCTGAAAGGTAGAGACCCGGAAACGCTATATGCGGACTATATAGAAGGTAAGTGCTCATACATTGATGTAACTTTGGATATAAGGAATAGTTCCTATTGACATTACTTGAATATTCAGGTTAAATAAAAAGGAACTATTCACTAATAATATTTTATAGTGCCTTCTTTACAGATTATATAGTGTCAGACGCTCATCCCCAGCTCGTACGCTTCCTGTAGCTTATCATTACCCTCAATAGTTCGTGGAGCATCAACCCCACCACAGAACAGTGTTCCGGCAAGACGGCTTTCAGGATAGCACTCTATCCATCCTCCAAGACCGTTTATGGCACGTTCTGGAGTTTCCGGCTCAATCTCGGCCGCTGTACAAAGCATATATACATCGCGGAATTTATAATCTAATGCGTACATGGCATTCATACGGTCTATCAGCACCTTCATCTGTCCACTCATTTCGTAGTAATATATTGGTGTAGCCCATACTATAACATCTGCGTTAAGAACTTTCTGCATTATGTCGTTTACATCATCATTGATAACGCATTTGCCTAATTTCTGGCAAGCCAGACATCCACGACAGAAACGGATATCCTTGTCGATGAGTGAAATTTTTTCTACGTCATTTCCCGATTTGAGAGCACCCTCAATAAACTTGTCTGCCAGCATGTCACTGTTTGAACCGGCACGCAGACTGGTTGAAATAACTATTACTTTTTTCATGATGATACTGTATTTATTTTTTAGAATTACTGTTTTATATTCCACATATCATTCAGCATCGCTATTGCCGACTGAGAACGGAATACGTTGTTTCTGAAGGCGATGATTCCGTCTGTGGAGATGTTGTCCTCGAATGAATTTACAAGAAAATCCGCCTCAAGCAATATGCGATGGTCTTTCGAAGTAACGTCTGTATATGTGTGGTGGTGGGCTATCAGCCAACATATTCTTTCTATCTGTCCGTCACTGAAACCTTCTATTCGTGACAGTACTTTACGGGCTTCATCAGGTCCGAGCTCTTCCTGATACTTGCCGCTGCAGTTTCCGTATTTCGCTTCGGCTGCGTGTATGCCTATATCATGCAGGATTGCTGCTGCCTCAAGCACAAACAGTTCTTCTTCACTCATGTCTTCGGCTATACCGATAATACGGGCAAAGTCGTGTACTTTAACCAGATGCTGAATGCGCTTTACGTCACCACTATCATATTTTATCATTTCCCTCATCAGTCGGGACAGTATTGTGTGTTGTGTCATTATATAAAATGATTTAGTTAGTTATTAATATCTTTATACCTTTGCTTATTTCGAAAATCTTATCATTAACCTGGAATTTTCCTGAGCCTGACAGGATAATGAAAAAATGTGCTCACATTTGATTCATAACGTGGTGTCATTCGAACTCAAATGACACCACGTTTTTTTTGAATTACAGATGTATTCTGCTTAATATGAATCTTATATCAACAACATTATTCTGCCAGCTTCTTTTGTGAATATTGCAGGGAAACGTGAAACTACCGCGTAAACCTGTTTGCCCGTTACAGGCTGGTTGTCTTTTCGCATATACAGCCCCGAACGGTTTATGGCTTCCGCTATCTGGTCGGTAGTCATACCTCCATTCCTCTTCGCTATTACGTATATGATGGCTTCTTCTATTTTCATAATCTGATAAAATAAGGTAAGTCCGGAATTTATACATCGGTCTCTGTAAATCTTGAAAAACGTTTTCCGTTTCTTTCTATGTTTTCAAAAAACATATTTTCCGGCCGTACCCAATACGACATGTTTCCGTATAGTGCCTGATACACTACCATTCGTTCCTGAGTCTCGCTGTCGAAAGCGGAATGTATGTATTTGTACATACCTCCCTTGAAATGACGGAAGTATCTTTCTTTATGGACAGGAAACTTCATCAACATTTTTATGGCAAGGGGTACATACCATGTCTTTACTTCCTGTTCGGAAGGTGTGTGTCCTCCCGGGAAATGATATGCATTGTTATAGTATTCAAGGAATAGAGGTTCATAATGTGCCAATGTATCTTGTTCTCCGAACACTCCCCATATACGGTCTTTGTAGTATGGATTAACGTAATTGAATTGGTTATCCTCCAACTCGGCAAACTCATTTATTAGTGTTTCATCTATTATGATAGTCTGATTGCCATCTTTTCTTGGGGCCTTGTACTGGTGCTCGCCAATGCGTTCCTTCAGAAAATGTGTCATGCGGAAGTGTGGATTACCGAGCAATGCCGGTATTCCTACTATCGGTGCAAGCATCTGTGCGTAAAAAGAGCCGCAACTGTTGCCTATCATCAGGTCGGGATTTTCCGTATCAATAATCAAACGTATCTGCTCCAGTGCTGCCTTGGGATGCAAAGGTAAGTCCGGAGTCAGCACAATGGCATGACCATCCAAAGCTTCTTTTAAAGCAGTCGCCATCTGGCAACTTCCACTGGCAAAAAATCCATGTAAGAAAAGTATTTTTTTCATGTCTTTCTCTCTTCTCATATTGATTATATACTTATCGTTTTGTAACTGTAATCATGAATGTAACAGCCACTATAGCAATGGAGATTCCTAAAATGATATTTGCAGTAAGCGGTTCGCCAAACATTACTGTACCTACAACGATGGCCGTAATAGGTTCGAAAACACCGAGAACAGATGCTTTTGTGGCTCCGATATTACGTGATGCAATGGCCAAAGTTGCGGTTGAAACAATAGTCGGAAACAGTGCAAGACCTATCAGATTGAGCCAGTCCGTTCCGGTAGTGATTCCGGCTGTTATGGCGGTGTCAGAAAAAATGATTTTTCCTATGAACACAATTGCTCCCACTGTAAGAGCATAGAATGTCAGTAAAGTATTGGAAATGCCTGCAATTGCTTTACTGCGGTTGATTATTACAATGAAAAGAGCGTAAACCAGTGCCGATGCAATAGAAAGCAGAACACCGATAGGGTTGATGGTCTGCGACCCATCGCTTTGTGTCATGATGAGCACCCCTCCGAAAGTTGCGGCAATGGCAAGCCATACAGGCCATGAAGGGACAACCTTCAGAAAAACCATTATGATTGCCACAAGGACAGGGTAGAGGAATACAAGTGTAGTAGCCAGTCCCGAAGCTATGTATTCGTATGCGTAGAAAAGAAAGACGCTACTTCCTGTATAAAGCAGTCCGAGGATAAACAACACACCTATCTGTTTACTGGAAACCTTAAAACTTTGCTTTCTGAACATAAGGAATAATCCCAATAACAGTACTGCAAACGAGTAACGGAAAAATAGTATGGATTCGGTAGCCGCTCCGTTCTTCATAAGCGGAACTGCAAACAAAGGGTTCAATCCGTAAGTGATACCGGTAATGATTCCGGCAGGATAGCCTATAATGGCATTTTTGCTTAGTTTTTTCATGTGTTTGGTCGATAAATATTTTCGGGGTGCAAAATTAATTATTAAAATGGCAAAACTATACTTTTAAAAGTCTGAAAATTGACTTTTATAGGAAGAAAAAGTTATCTATAAGTGAACAATTAGAGAAACTTAAAGGCAATTATACTATACTTGATTTCTGTTATAATGATTTTTAGTAAGTTTCATATTTTATGTACAAGTGCAAACCTTTGTTTTTCAGCCTTTTGTTGATTTTATTTGTACCGCCTTTTTTCATTCAAATTTTGTATATCAAAAATCAAGTATAAAACGTTGATTCTTTGATAGTTTTATCCCATGCACTACATGATGATGGTACAACAAAGATAGGTCTTTTTTGTGAATCTTTCAATGTATTAATGTGGAAAATAATAATATATTTAAGTAATACCTGTGGTGTGATCCGGAGATTATTTATATTTTTTGATTATGTAACAAAATCAAAAAAAGTAAGACGATATTATATCATTATCATTTGAACTTAATTTTTTTCTATATTGTTTTCAGTTTAGGATCTTTGTTGTATGTTTACTATTTAGGTGGATGCAGCAAGTGGTAGGATATTGAAAATAGAATAAATAAAAAATATAGGATTTACAATCAATCACTATGATTTGACGATAAGTTTTCTAAGAAAAATTAGTTTTATTCTCAGAAATTACATAGCTTTGTATTTATAATCTTCATAATAGTGAAGATTAACGCTTGAAAATATATGTAACTATCATTATAATGATATATAAATGCGGTTTATATGGTAGATTTCTATGAATACTCCACGCCTGAGCTTGTAAAGTTATTAGGTAACAGATTTAAAGAATATAGAATTCGTTGCAATCTCACTCAGAAAGATGTTTCTGAGCAATCCGGTATTGGACTTACAACCATCCACAAATTCGAGAATGGTACAGCTGGCAATATTTCGTTGTCAACATTTATTGTGTTGTTGAAAGTGGTCGGGCAGATTAACACCATAGACAATCTTCTTCCGGAGTTGCCAGAATCTCCTTACCTGATGCGTAGGGATGATAAAAAGGTACAGCGTGTCAGACATTCTAAATAGCATAAATTATGGTACTGTCGTTAAAAGTAATCCTTTGGGGTGAGGAAATTGGTAAATTGGCATGGGATGCCAGACGCAGGTTATCCTATTTTATGTATAATCCGGCCTTTTTGAAGAAAGGTCTTAACATTTCTCCATTAGTTGCACCGGTTGATGGAGCGAGAGGACTTATGCCTGTATGGGGAGAAGAGGTCAAGATTTATCAAAAATTACCGGCTTTTTTAGCCGATTCTTTGCCTGACGCTTGGGGTAATCAACTTTTTGAATTATGGCGCCAACAGAACCACTTGTCAAACGCAGATATTACTCCTCTTGACAAACTCTCGTTTATAGGAAAGCGTGGAATGGGAGCTTTGGAATTTTTGCCTGAGGTTTCAAGAGAGCGTAAGTCTGAAAAAATAGATATCAAATCATTGGCAAATTTGGCAGAGCGTATATTCTCAGAAAGAGAAAATGCCAGAATCCTACCTGAAGAGTCGGTAACAATGCAATCATTACTTACGGTTAGTACTTCAGCCGGTGGTCGCCAACCTAAGGCCATTGTTGCCATTAATCGAAAGAATGGTGAGGTTCGTAGCGGGCAGATTTCCGGATTAGAGGAATTTGATTACTATCTGATCAAATTTGGTAATTCGCAATATAATTCGGCAGAATTGGAGATGTCTTACTATGAACTTGCTACAATGGCAGGGATAAATATGATGCCTTCAAAACTCTATAAGGTGGACGGGAATAATCATTTCATGACAAAACGGTTTGACCGTAATAATGGAAAAAAAATTCATACACAAACTTTGGCCGCAATTAGTCCTGATGCGGACAGTTATGAACAATTGATTACAGTATGTCGGAAGCTCCATTTGCCGGAAACAGACTGTTATGAGGTATTCCGCAGGATGGTCTTTAATGTATTGGCAAACAATACAGATGATCACAATAAGAATTTTTCATTCGTTATGAGTGAGGACGGTACTTGGCGTTTGTCTCCTGCATACGATGTAACTTATATATTTGACAATGGAAGATTCTTGCCAAATGAAGATCATTGCATGTATATTAGGGCAAAACTTAGGAATATAACACGGGATGATGTTATTCAATTTGCCAAAGATAATGGAATACGTAGGCCTGATGCAATAATACGTGATATAGTTAATGCCATAAAACAATTTCGTATGGTTGCCACTAAATATGGTGTTGCTGAACAGTGGATAGGGCGTGTTGAAAGCACTATAGTTGACCGTCTGAAATCATGGGGAGAGTTAGAGGAAATTACCCCTGAAATATGCGAATTTGTCATAAACGGACATATTATAAAGAACATCCGTATGGAGCAGGCGTATAAGGGAAATTTCCATTTGCTTGCTGAAATAGACGGTCATGAACGTAAGTTTATTATTGGTAAGAATAAAGAAGAGTTTTCACTTATTGAATCAAAGGGCATTGCGAATCTGTCATCAGATCAGCTCAAGGATATGGTGGAAAAGTATTTTATTCATTAAATTAGTAGCCATCATTTCAGTAGTAATTCTTATAACACTTGAACTATGAATACCTTTAAATCTATTGATGAGCTTTTGCGTGTACTTGAAAGAGAGAAGCTTTTGTTGAAACAGATGTTTCAGAAAAGAGCTTCAACTTCCTTGAAATATGATTATGCACTCGAACTCACTGAATATAAAGAAGAAAGAATTAAATATCTTATTGACTACGGAATAATAAGAGATAGCGGGAATTTCCTTGAAATGGAGGATGTATATCTTAAATTCTTCGAGGATGTTTTACAGGTCAATGAGAATATAAATGTTTCGTTTGTAAATGATTATCTGGGACGTCTGAATGAAAATATCGATTATTATCTTAAAGAAGATAATGAGCAGCGGAAATATAATTATCACAAAGAGGTAAGACGGTGTCTGAAAAATATTGCAATGATAACAGTGCGTAATGTAATAGACTTGAAACGCAACATTGACAATACTTATAAGAATGAACCAAACTATCGTGTAAAGCTCTCAAAATTGAATAATCTTGATGAAAAACGCAGGAACATAGCACTCCTCATCAATAGGAGTGAAGATATAATAGACAACACTCAGCCTGTGTTTTTCAGAGTTGCGATGGACACTCAAATGCGTATAGCGGTGAATGACGTGAAACTTCAGCTTAATGATTCTTATCATAATCTAATTGAGATAGAGAAGCAGATTATTCATTACCTGAATCTTATAGCTTATCAGAACAGGATATTCGAGAAAGTCCGCCGTTTGAAATACCTCCGTGACCAGTTCCTTTTAGACGAAAAAACTGATATACGTCAGGTTGTCAGTATGAGAAATCCTCTGTGGATGGAGCCTCAGACCAATTACAGGATAAAACTTTCGGTAGATAATCTGCGTACTTCTGCAGTGGCGTTGGAGATAATAAGAAAAATCATATCAAAAAGGAAGAACATGGCTAAAGGTCCGAAGAATATTGCCGATGCTATACCTCAGGAATATATGAAAACAGAAGGTGAAGTTCTTGACCAGATAAACTTACAGGAAATTTATAATGCTTTCTCGGCATCAAGCAGTCATCTGTTTAAGTTTGTAATGAATTACAATTATCATAAAGAGCTTAGCACTGACGAGAGAATCTTGTTTTTCTGCCAGATAGCATCGCAGTATGCCGATGGACTGAATTTCACTGAAAAGTATGAAACAAGTCATGACGTGGAATATCCTTTGATATATTCCAAATGACTCCAAACAATTACCGATTGCTCCCAATAATTACATAATCATAATCAGAATAAGCATGAAATATACAGAAGAAATATTCAATATATTGAGTAAGGGCGGATTTATTTCTGCAAACAGCGTTTTTCCTGCTATAAAGCGGTATTATGATGCCATAGAAGAGGATTTGACCGATTATTACGAATATTATAAAGGCATAGGTTTTTATCTCGAAGGTGGTGACGGATATTATATGTTCACCCGCCAGGAGGCGAAAGTTGATCTTGAGCGAAAACTTGAAGCAGTTATGAAGTGGATAGACTACTTAAGTTTCCTTAAAACGTATGATGCTACATTCGGTCCCGGGTTTAAGTTCCGTCCGGCAGACATAGAAGTTCAGATAAGTTGCCAGATTGAGCTGAAGGATAAGGCTTCCAAACTGTTTCAGGATAAGAAGAAATATAATGAGATTGTGGAGAAACTTGTTTCGGAACTTGAAAAGGCAGGAATGATAGAGCTCGAGAACGAACATGATAGCACTTATAAAGTATTAACGGCATTTCACTATATGGAGGATTTGGTGGACTGCATAACAATATCGGAGGAAATGAACGATGAGATATCTCAATAAGGTAATATTTCTGAACAGCGCACATGTACCGTATGCCGAAGTAAAGTTGGATGGCAATGTACATTTTATTGGCACCCAGGGCGTTGGTAAAAGTACCCTTTTGCGCGCTGTCTTGTTTTTCTATAATGCAGACAAACTCAGATTGGGCATACCGAAAGAAAAGAAGAATTTTGATTCTTTCTATCTCCCTTTTGCCAACTCGTATATAGTTTATGAAGTAATGCGCGAAAACGGTGCCTATACCGTAGTTGTAACGAAGTCGATGGGTAGGGCTGCCTTCCGCTTTATTGATGCACCATACAGTAAGGAGTGGTTTGTTGACGGCAAAAATGAGGTTTCTGCCGACTGGAGTGTGATTCGTACAAGAGTGTCGGAATCGGGTGCAAGCGTGTCGTCGCTGGTTACAGGCTATGATATGTTTCGTGATATAATATTCGGCAACAACAGAAAACCGGATTTGCTTCAGTTCCGTAAGTATGCCATTGTAGAGAGCTCGCGATACCAGAATATACCGCGTACAATTCAGAATGTATTCCTTAACTCGAAGCTTGATGCCGATTTTATAAAGGATACCATCATACAGTCAATGGATGATAATGAGTTTGTTGTCGACCTGAGTTATTATCGGAACCAGATAGAGACTTTCGAGCAGGAATATTCCGACGTAATGCTGTGGATAAAACAGGATAGAAATGGAGTGGTACCTGTCAGGAAACAGGCTGATACAGTAATAAAGAATTACAGAATGCTTCTGTATGCTGAAAAGCGGATTAAAGACGATAGACAGCACCTCAATTATTCTGAAAGGGTGTCACGCTTGAGGCTCCCTGAGCTGGAGGAACAGCTTCTGCAAATTAAAGAGGAAGCCGAACGGTTTACACGTTTGCTTGGAGAAGAAAAAGATAAGTTTGACAGAGAGCGCGACAAGCTTGTAAAGTTAAGCGGTATTATAGAGTCTGACCTTAAGAAGATAAGGGAAAAACGAAAATATTATGAACAGGAACGCATTGATGAGGTTATACCAAGAGTAAATAAGGAACCGGCACTGAAATATGAACTGGAGTCTCTAAATAAGGTGTATAATGAACTCACGAGTACGTACCGGGATGTAATAAGCAAATACTCTTTGATGGAACAGAGCATTGATACCTATTTTGAAAGATTTGAGAATGAAATCAACAAAAGGGTATTAAGCCTTGAAAACGAACTTGGTAAAAGGATTGCGGAATTGACAAAGAAAAGCAACAGTCAGACTGAAGAAATACGCTCTGTTTATGAAGAGAAACTTAAAACACTTGCCGACAGCAAGGAACAGCTGCTGGAAGAAATATCCAACCTGAAACAACAGAAAACAAGGGTTGAGTGTACTGTTCATTTCAAGGATGAGATAAGAGACTGTGAGGAACGGTTGAGAAACATATCTTCCGAAGAAAAGGATACCGCCGTGAAAGCTGACCGTCTGAAACTGGAGTGCGACCGCCTAAGACAGAAGTCAGAAGCGGAAACTATGATAGTTGAAAAAGAGTATGATACGAAAATAGATGAGGCTCTACGCTGCAGGAAACAGTTGGACGCAGAAATGGAATCATTGAATGTGCTGATAAACAGCAGCAAAGGCTCTTTTTGCGAATGGCTCGACAAGAACAGGCCAGGATGGCAGGAAAATATAGGTAAGATTGCAGATGAACAACTTATACTCTACAATCAGAATCTTTCTCCTGAACTCTCAACCGATGAGGGAGGCTCTTTATATGGTGTAAAAATTAATTTGGCTGAAGTGCAGCGTGAATTACGTTCACCGGAACAGCTTAAAGCTGAGTTTAAGGCCAAATCTTCCGAAAGAGATGAATATACTAGAAAAATAAGCCTTCTGAATGAAGAAAAAACGAAGCGTACTGAAGAGATAAAGAATAAGTACAGAAAGCAGATTTCAGCAATATCGGGCGAAAGGCAGGTTCTTGAAATTCAGTTACAGCAATATCCTCTTCAGATTAAGAATATTAAGGCGGAACAGGCTTCGTGGGAACGCAAAGAATCGGAGTGGAAAAGAAACAGGCTGGATGAGATAGAAACACTTCTTGGAGGCAAGGAAAAGGAAAGGCAAAAATGTTGCAATAATGAAGAACTTTTGAAACAGGAGAGAGAAAAGCGGATTCTTCAGATTAATGAAGAGCTGAGAAAGGCGGAAAAGAAAGAACGCAGTGCTGTTGAAGTTGAGATACAGGCAGTACAAAATGAACTGTCCGACCGGCGTACAGATGCGGATAACAGAAAAAAAGAACTTCACAAGTTGCAGAACGAGGAGTTGAACGGTAAGGGAGCTGATACATCGGCTATAAATTCCTATAAAGCAAAAATTGATGCTATAAAGTCTGAGTTGGATTATATATCGCAAAAACAGTCGTTGGTGTGGAATTATGAGAAAGACAAGAGAGAACTGTTTGACCGTGAGCCGGAATTGCGCGACAACAAGAAGAACAATGAAATGCATCTGGACGAGCTTGAAGAAAAATACGCGTTGCGGAAAAACAAGCTTACAGGTCAGTACGAAACTGTAAAAAACAGTATAAACGAAAAGTCGGCCGAACGTGATGCCATTAAGAACGATCTTTGCGTTCTTGAGAATTTCCGCAAAGATGAAGGTTTCTGTCCTCCGGAGTCGTACACTCATGAAGAACTACCTACCAATAAACCTTGTGGTAAGATAGTGGAAGAGTTGAAAAGTCAGATTGTTTCTTTTGGCAAGGATACTGAGAATTTCAAAAAATCGGTAAATCTGTTTAACAGTAATTTTACTGCAAGAAATACTTTCAGTTTCCCTCAGTCATTGTCGTGTGATTCCGATTACATGGATTTCGCATCCAATTTATGTGAGTTTGTGGAAAACAATAAGATCACAGAATATCAGAACCGCATAAGTGAAAGGTACGTAAACATAATAAGGCGCATATCAAAGGAAACAGGAGAACTTACCCAAAGCGAAAGTCTTATTAATAAGACTATTAAAGATATTAATGACGATTTCATCAAGCGTAATTTTGCAGGAGTTATCCGCAGCATCGAACTCAGAGCTTTGCAGAGTAACGACAAACTTATGCAGCTTCTTATAGAAATAAAGAATTTCAATGATGGGAACACCTTCAACATGGGTGAAATGGACCTGTTCTCACAGGATTCGCGCGAGAACGTGAATCTCAAGGCTGTAAAATATCTTAATTCATTCAGTAAACTGCTCAAGGATGAGCCTTCCAGGAAGAGTCTTGTCGTTTCTGATACCTTTAATCTGGAGTTCCGTATTATCGAAAATGATAATGACACAGGCTGGGTAGAGAAAATAGCGAATGTAGGTTCTGACGGCACAGACATACTGGTTAAAGCAATGGTGAACATCATGCTTATCAATGTTTTCAAGGAAAAAGTCTCAAGGAAATTCGGAGATTTCAAGGTGCATTGTATGATGGATGAAATAGGTAAGCTGCATCCCAATAATGTGAAAGGCATACTTGAATTTGCAAATTGCCGCAACATATTGCTTATCAACAGTTCGCCTACCACCTATAATGTTGAGGATTATAAATATACTTATCTGTTAAGCAAAGATGCGAAAAGCAATACAAGGGTAGTGCCATTGCTTACACGAAAATAAAAATGGCTTGTAACAATATGGAAATAAATAAAAAACGATTTACAATATCTGTCGCGAAAAAATTACTTTATATGCTTGAAGGAAAAACTCTTCCTTCAAGCTCGCTTCCTCGATGGATAGTTGATGAATTAAGGATAGAGGGGCTTATTACCGGAATAGCCAGTGGCAGCAGAGTTTCCTATCGCCTTACAGATCCTGTGGCATTCGGCAGATATATTTCAGATAATTATACATACGGCACTTCTCTCGAAAGATGGATTGAAATCTTTTCCGGCGAAAATAAAGATTTGCAGCGCAGTATGCTTGTACAGGAAACCGGCGATTCCAAGACTTTTAAGCTTCGAACTTTCAGAGGTTTTCTTGTGAACTGTTACGAACCTGTTCATGCAAGAATAGGGAATAGCGAGTTTATTATCTCGCCTCCGGAAGGAAGTGCTGTTTTCATACAAAAGCCGGATGAATTTTATATACCGTCAGACGTGACAGTGGTGGGAGTGGAGAATGGTGAGAACTTCCGTCATATACGGAGTCAGAAGCATCTGTTTGGAGATAATAAAGTTCTGTTCGTTTCCAGATACCCCCAGTCGGCAGATTTAAGGGAATGGCTTATTAAAATTCCTAATAGATATATACATTTTGGAGATTTTGATCTGGCAGGTATATGTATATATCAGTCAGAGTTTTATAAATTTCTAGGCGACAGAGCAAGTTTCCTTATTCCCGAAGATATTGAAGAAAGGTTGAAATCTGGTAATACGGGACTGTATAACATTCAATATCTTAGATATAAAAATCTGAAGATTATAGATTCACGTTTGAATGGGTTGGTTGAAATGATTCATCACTATTGTAGGGTGTATGAACAGGAAGGTTACATTGAAAATAGCTAGATACATAGGTAATAAAAATAGAAATAGGTTAATGCTTTCCTGTATTTTTATAATCTTCCGTTGTCATTCCATTCTCCATAGAGAAGTCCTTTTCGGGTATTTTCTATAAATTTATTCAGGCGACTTTCAAAAAGTTCGGGTTGATTCCTCTTGATTTGGATGGTATCAATTCTGATTCGCCTATATAAATCAGGAAATTGGCAGAAGTTGTTCCACACTACCGAGTCGGATTGTAGCCTCTGTAATATATCCTTGTCTATGATAAAACCATTAGGTGACATATCAGGTAGAACGGCTCTTCCTGCATCTGTCATCAGTCCTAATTGTTCCATTCTTCGGCATCTTTCTTTATTGAGCTCAGACCAATTGCTTTTTGGCTTTCGTGGACAAAGTTTCTGGGCTGTTACATCATCTGCTATTTTTTTAGTAGTACTGTCTATCCAACCGAAGTATAAGGCTTCTTCTACAGCATCGATATACCAGAAAGTATTGTCATCTGTAGGCCTTCCACGTTTCACGACTACCCAACATTCTTTCTCCGTTTTATGGTTATGTATTAGCCATTCACGCAGCTCGGTTCTTGATTTGAAATCTAACAAATTATGAATTTCCATTGTAGGCCATTTTGATTTGTATTTCAAAAATACGGAAATATCTTCAATGTTCATCGGATGACTTAAAAAGATATTCCAATAATTTCTCAATATAGTTGAGTAATTTGCTAGGATTATATCTTTCTAAATCCTCATTGGCAGAATTCTCCCATACAGCAAGCGTCAGATAAGCATACCCATTCATCATCATTGCATTATGTCAGAAATTGTATCTCCAATAAACACAATTTCTGAATGAGAAAGGTAGTAAACAATATAGAACTATCAATTATTATCTAAAGGTCAGTTTGTGATTAAAGACTATTATTGGTACAACCTATCATATAATAAACAGATCTCATATTTAAGCTTTATTATATGATAGGTTAGATGTCTCAAAATATAGTTTGTATCAGCAACCACTTCCGTCTATATTACATGACATTCCTTCTGTAATTGGTCTTGAAGTAAGTCCGGCTTCTTCTGGTATGAGTGTAACAGAACCATCCTCTAGAACAAAGCATGGAATACCTGCAGCTCCAACTTTTTTCGCTTCATTAAAAACAGGGCTGTTATCACGGATTCTTAGAAATTCCTTTAAATATTTTACATGCGAACCTATGTCTATAATCTCATATCTGTCGTCTCCCTGTATCTGCTCTTCAACATAAATACAGTCCGGACAAGTATTCATACTGTAAATTTTAATCATGATGTATATTGTTATAAATTACTCAAGTTTCTGATTTAGATTTTAGGCAGTTTGTGCATATGCCTGTAGTGCTTCCAGCCTCTTGTTGTTTTCGATAAGCTGACGCATCAGCGTGTCCTCATCTGCT
>NZ_JACJLQ010000034.1 GCF_016902295.1 Bacteroides caecigallinarum
ACGGAATATTAGTATATTTGCTCATGGCTTTGAGATGTGGAATTAGTCGTTTGGGAGCTACTAATTTACTCAATTTCTGTTATATACAGAAATTCTCAAAGCCTTTTTTTATTTACTTCTCATCGAAATATTCTAAATCCGAAACTTGAGTTATTTATTTGTAAATCAACACTTTTCAAATAATTATTTGGCACTTTGAAGGATTTTTGTTTGGAAATTTGGCTTATTTTTGTTTGGTAATATGGAAATTTATGATACTATTCTACCTTGTGTAATGCCATTTACAAGATTATTTATTACCTTTACATCTCAAGAAAGATACACGTACAGAAGAACTATTCGTAAGCTGGCCGTGGGCCGGGTATGAGATACCGTTGAGTGAATTCAAGATTAATATGTAATCTTTTATTTTTCAGACTCAGAAACAAAACGGAAACCGTCTATAAAATTATCCGTAAGATTCTTCTTCTCTGATATTTCATGCTGAAGCCTGTTAATAGAAGTTTTAAAGAAGAAATCAATAAGAAATTCATCAGTACGTTCCTTCTTAATATATTTTAAAGCTGCAATATATTCTTCTCTATGACTGCTAGGTATTATCAGCAATGGCTGTCCCATTTTGAGAAGAATAAAATTTGACATAAGCCTTCCCAAACGTCCGTTACCATCGCGGAACGGATGAAGATACTCATAAAATCCATGGAACTTTGCGGCTATAACCATAGGATGCACCTCACCGCTATCTATAGCACTCTGCGTGCTTTCAAGAAGACGTGGAACCTGCATTATCAGTTTTTCATGTTCACCGAATATTGTATCACCGGCACACAACATATCGACAGTGGTATATTCTCCGGGCTTACTCGGAACTTCATCATTCCTCGTTTTATACTCTAAAGTATGCTCCGTCAACAATCTGTGAGTCTCTTTCAGCAGTTTCTCGGTAAGCGGTTTATCCAAATTATTCAACAAATATTCGTATGCCTGAAAATGGTCGAGAATCTCAAAAGCTTCGAAAAGAGTCTTTCCATGAGGAATCATACCCAATCCTTTCTCCTTCAAAGTACGGGTTTCATCTACAGAGAAACTATTGCCCTCTATGGCACAACTATGTGCTGAAAACAGTACTTCATTATATTCTATGAAATCGGATTTACTGAATCCATCGGCAACTATTTCTTTATATTCTGCTACCAATGAATCATATCGTGGAATCAATTCTTCGTACATAGGAAATTGCGGGTTATGAATTTATACAAATCAAGTTTCATATTTCCACAAAGATAGTGCAAAGCGAATGAAGTACAAAGCGAAAACATTGTTTTAAACCAATAGAGCAAATTAATTGCAAATGCTTTGCAATTAATTTGCAAGTCTTTTTCTATGACAAATCCTTCTCCCTGCACTTGTAGAAGAAATAATCCAGCATGAACTGAGCATTCTTCCTTGCCAGCTCTTTACCGTGTTCCAGTCCTTTGGTGCTATTTAAGGCTGCATCCTTCAAATAGCCACTATCAAGAAGTTCGCATGCTGTTTCGTATGGTATCAATCGGCTATTCGTCAGGAAATTAAATGCATTCTTTTCTGCTTTTTCCTTATTATAATAAGGATTATCGGGAGAAGCGATACAGTCACAATAGTTACGCACAACAGATATTCCCTGTTTAGGTGTAATACACAGCATCAATACATCATTTCCCGTATCAGGAATTTTCAGTCCTTGAGCTATTTTATATTTCATCTTATTTGAAATGAAATCGTTCATCTCTTCCTTTCCTTTCAGGAATACAAAATGTTTTCCTTTAGTTGCCGCAACGAAGTCATCGTATGCCGCCTTTTTGTTAGTATCCGATAAATCATTCTTAATGTCATCAAGTTTCGGAATATCTTTAGTGCTATAAATATTCATAGCTCCATTGTGTTGCCAATATTTTCCAAACTTAAACAGATTTGATGTAACTACCGTGTCACCTGGAATTAACTCTGGAGCGTCAAGTTCAATAGAATCTTTTGTCACTTTATAAGTTTCCTCCTTGCCTGAAACCTCTTTGAACACATAATAATCATCAGTATCTTCCGTCACCAGATAGAATGCTCTCATCCTGCTGTCCACATGCAGACATGGTGCATCTATAAAATTCATAGTCAGTTCCTCAAAAAGAAGTTTCAGATATTCAGGGGCGGTAATGGAAAGCAGGGGTGTTCTGCCCGACAACACGTAATTTATCTTAAAGGAATATATCATCAAATCCATCGTACGGTCATCAAGCTCCTTACGCTTCCCTAATTCCTCCATCTGCTCGGAAAGGCTATCCAAATAACATTCATAACAGCCCATGTTGATATATGAATTAAAATAGAACCACTCCACTTTATTTCTGTATTCAAGGAAATCATCCTCAGTCAACTCTGAGAAATCGAAGAAATCCTGAAGTCTTTCATTTACAGGAGCTGTCTCGAACTCCTCGTCGAAGATATCGTATATTTCATTTGCCAATGCCAGAATACCGGTATTCTCAGGATTATAGATTTTCTCCCCTATTTAATCTCTCTGAAAGCAATGCCACAGAATGAAGCGTACGTCTTCCACATTTATTTCGTCGGGATAATAATCTTCACCCGGTTCATAGAAAGGCAATCGGCTGCCATAACGTTTTTCGCACTGCGAAGTGAACACCTGCCAGACACAGGTCTGCGAAATAATATCTTCGAACCATCCGACAAGAAATATCGCCGTGTCTTCGTAAACCTCGTCTTCCGGCTCTATTTCACCCTCCATTATGTCATAATCATATAGCACTTCAATTATTCTGTTTACCAATTTACAGTAATAATTGTCTGTCGCATCGGTTTTTGTGTATGGATGCATAGACACCCATTCTCTTGGATAAATTTTTCTCATTATATTTCAAATTCTAATTATATTCAAACCGCATACAAAGGTACACACTTCAGTTGCCCCTGTTCCTTATAAGGCTGCATAGAAAATCTGACTGCCTCCATATCCGGATTTTTTGCAAGCAATGCTGTCAACGAATTTGCCCTTACATTTCCTTCAGCCTTTACCTCAACAGGCAATAATTTCGCATTATGCTGTATTACGAAATCAAGTTCAAGCCTGGAATCATCTGTCTTATGATAATAAACCGGAGATACGCCATGACTTTTCATTTGCTGGAGGACATACTGTTCCGTCATACCACCTTTATATTCCACGAAAACATTGTTATTTATCAGCACCTGTACTGGTTCTGTATTAACCATTGCTCCTAACAGACCAACGTCAAGCATATAAAGTTTGAAACAACTTAAATCCTCATACACATCAAGCGGTAAAGCGGGTTTTGTGCACTTGGGAACTTTATAGACCAAACCTGAATCAACCAGCCACTGGATAGCAATCTCAAAATCGTTTGCTCTTGCTCCTTTTTTCAATGCTCCATAAATGAATTTCTTATTGTCTTTGAACAATTGAGATGGAATACTTTTCCATACCATGCGAATACGTGGAACTTGTTCTTTAGGAGCATGTTTGGATAAATCCAGTTCATAACCGTTCAGAATCTCATTCTGAATTCTTCTGACTTCGATTAAAGAATCCGATTCAACATATTTCTTTACAGCTTCGGGCATTCCTCCTACGTAATAATACTGTCTCAGCAAATCGACCATCTTCTCATGAATCAGATTCATAGTCATATAATCACGGTTGACGATGAGTTTAAAAATCTCTGTCTCTCCTTTCGCCAAAACAAACTCCTCAAAATTCATGGGATAAACATAGATTTCGTTTACTTTCCCTACCGGATAGGAAACACCATTATGCAAAGATATTCCTAACAGGGAACCGGCAACAGCAATGTGATATTCCGGTGCTTCCTCACAGAAATATTTCAGAGCTTCAAGAACTTCGGGCACATCCTGAACCTCGTCCAGAACTATCAGTGTATCTCCTGGAGTTATATCGACACCAGATAACGCACGTAAAGCGCGCAGTATCCTATTTACATCAAAATCCCGAGTAAATATTTGCCTGATAATGTCATTTTTACGACAGACAATATATGCCTCCTTCGTATATTCAGTCCTTGCGAATTCACGAAGAAGCCATGTCTTTCCTACCTGTCGGGCACCATTTACTATTAATGGTTTTCTGTCAGGACGTTTCTTCCATTCTATAAACTCCTGTAATATAATTCTTTGCATAGTAATTATACATTTTTCAGCAGATAAGTCATTGGAATAACCACATTTTTCCGCACATAATTCCAACACAAATATACATTTTTCCGCACATAATTCACACTATGGCATACATTTTTCTGCAGATAATGCAATAAAACAGAACTGCTGACAATCAATCCTCATTAAGTTCCTCAAAGAAACCTTCCACACCGCCTTCTATCTGTTTTCCCCACTCTTCCATCTGTTTTGAAAAATCTTTCAAGGCGTTCTTGGTCATTTTGGCATAAATCCTGCCTTTCAGCTTTCCTATCTCCTTCAGTTCATCATCGGTAAACTCATATTTCGACATTTCCTCTTCAATCTTCTCATATTCAGAAGCTATCTTTTCCCAATCTTCATCCGTAAATTCATCATATCTGTCCTCTACCTGTTCAACCAATGATTCCAGATGTTCTATAGGAGTCTTTGAGGTTTCACATGATGAAAAGCCTATCGAAAAAGCTATTGCTGCAAGAAATACATTAAATTTGTTCATAGTTATCGTTTTATTTAATTCTTAATATACATCGGCATATTCTTGGTTCCAACATTTCTCAGCACTCCGTCTTTCACGAGTTCCTTCAGCGTACGCAACGCCTTAGACTTGTTGAAGCCTGTCAGCTTTTCAAAATCTATACGGCGCAGAAACTGATTATCGGCAAAGAATCTGTCAATCTTTGCCATTATTTCCTGCTGTTCCATATTACTGGAATGACGCGAATCGTCGGTATCATGTTCAAACTGCACTTTTTTAAGCATTTCAAGCAATTCTTTCTCGGGAACAAACCTGATACCTTTCACTTTTACGTCTTTTGATGATACGTGTTTGGGATCTACATCAGGCTCGCATTTAAGGCTGAGACTGAAATAACCGATTCCTTCCAGATGGATGGAATACCCCTCGCTGAAGGCATCATAAAACTCGGTTCTCAAGGCGGTCAGTACTCCCCACACATCGGATGCGGTAAAAGAACATTTCCTGTTTATGCTTTCACCCAAATTTTTTGTATCAACAATACCGGTTGTTATCACTTTGGCATGTAGTCTGGAAGATGTAACCCCTTCTTTCTCAGGATTATTATACAAATCAAATTTTATAGGCATACTTATATTCTTTTTATGTTTAACGCTTTTAAATTTTAAATTCCCCATCAAAGATAGCGTAACACGTACGTGTAACGCGTGTAACACGAACGTACAACGCGCGGAACACAAAGGTGCAACGCGCGTGGCACGAACGTGTTACGGTAAATGTGGCAAGAAATTTTGAAATAAAAAAGGAAACAATGAAATAAATAAAAAGCCATATAGGGAATTAACAAACTATAACAGGAAACTAACGCCTTCACCCGATATTATTTGCCATGCCTCAACCTTCCTACAAACTCAGCATAATTATCAAGCCCCAAAGTGGAGAAACGTTCTTGCGCCACACTTAAAACTTTATCGTAATCGCTTCCGGCACACGATGAGTCTATATTGTATAATGCGCGCACCAACTCATCGGCATAATCCACGAAATCACTGTCTCCAAACGACAGATACCACAAGGCATATTCCATTCTTGAATTCATAACAGAAGAATATATATCATAATAGGCATCATCTCCCGACAGCAACGCCAGACGGTCTGCACACGAATATCTGTCAAGCACCACATCATTGTTTGAAATCTCATCGAGACATTTACCGGCCAAAGCTGAACTCCTGACACTGTCGCCTGATGATAGCATCCACTCGGCAGCCTCGCATATCATACTCTGAAGAGTTATTGCCATACGTCGGTTGGTCTCGTCAAAATAGACTGAATTGTCGGACAACCCTCCGTATGAATATTTATTCATTATATTGTCATAACATCTGTCCGCGTCAACAGTCTGTTTAAGTTTGCTTGCATTGAAAGGGACAATCCTTTGCGCCATTCCTTCAAGCACAAGATAGTCGTCCAGATTCAGATACTCACCTATGCGCATGGACTTGGCCACATAAAGCGGACGTTCCCAGTTGCAGTTGTTTATAAGGTCGGCCAGCATGATTCCGCTTCGTGTAAGATATGAATTTCCTTTCAGGCTTACCACCATTGTCTTTGGTATTTCCATACCTTCGGGGATGTACATTCCCGATCGTTTCACCGCCTCCGCGTCTATGCTGAAATGTATTTCATCGGTGGGAATACATCTCATGGACTCATCATCCGACGTCAGCCAGTATCGCACAATGTTCTTCCATTCCCAGGGGTCTTCACCGAAAGGATATTCTCCCGGGTTTGCCTTATAATATTCCTCAATCCTATCTTTTATACGGAGCGGTGTTCCATCTTCTGTATAACCGGTCACAGGATTTACACGTACAGCGTCATTTACTCCGTCTCTGTAATACTCCCTCGCGAATGAAACGGGTAACCCCGGAGAAGAATGTGACGGACGACACATCTGATCGACATACCATCCTCCGGTAAGGTACATCAGATTGCATACACGGACATCTGTACGTATGCCTTCCACTTCCTGCGCATACCAAAGTGGGAAGGTCTCATTATCACCATTAACAAACAATACTGGATAGCCTTCTTCCTGAACTGTATTAAGATAATTGTATCCCATGTCGCGGCAAAGATAGCGGTTACTCCTGTCATGGTCATCCCATGTCTGGAAAAGCACCAGCAATACCAAGCCGGCACATATAGCCGACGAGACTACAAAAGCCGAGATAAAACCATTATTGCGGAATATCTTCCGGAATGTTTCTAATATGGCGGCTGCTCCAAAACCTATCCAGACAGAAAAGGCATAGAACGATCCCGCGTATGCATAATCCCTTTCGCGGGGTTGAATAGGTACCTGATTGATATATAAAACTATGGCGAGTCCTGTCATAAAAAACAATATGCCGATGACATTGAATTGTCTCCTGCCATGAGCTCCGCTTTTCCACTGCCACCATATTCCCAACAAACCAACTATCAATGGCAATGCAAAATAGACATTCCTGCCTTTATTATCTTTCAGGTGTGAAGGCAAGAACTCATTGTCGGGCACAAAGAAACTGTCTATAAAACTGATTCCGCTAATCCAGTTGCCGTTAATCCTGTCGCCATATCCCTGAACGTCATTCTGGCGGCCTACAAAATTCCAGAAGAAGTATCTCAAATACATATAGTTGACCTGATAATTCAGAAAGTATTTAAGATTGTCCATGAATGTAGGTACCGTTACCGACACATTTTCTCCTTTCGATTTATCAAAGTAGGAAACCTGCTTGCCTTTCATGCCTCCCGGAATCCACGCCTCATACTGTCCTGCATGACTTTCGCTATACATCCTCGGGAAAATCATACACGTGACATCCTCATATAGAGGTTTCATTTTTTGTCCGGTGACAACATATTTTTCATCTTTAAGAGTCTTGGCTGTATCAGTAGTCCAGTCTTTCCTCCGGTAGATATCGTCCGTCACTTTATAATCGTACATCAGATAACCGTCTTTTTCTTTCAACGCCCTGACCGAAGCGAACGACTGCCCGTAAAGCAGAGGAGTATCGCCATACTGCTCGCGTCCGAGATAATCGCGCAATGTGAAAGGGTCTTCAGGCGACTGCTGGTCCATAGGGGTATTTGCCGACGAACGTATCAATATAATGGCATACGAGCTGTAACCTACAGTAAGCATTAAAAGACTGAAACTGAAGACATATAATATTCGCCACAGTTTTTTATGATTGATTTTTCTTACAGCTATCCATCCAGCTGCGGCAAGCGACACGGACAGACACAACGAAATCCATATTCCGCCATTCATCGTCACTCCAAGCATAAGCAACGACAAGAAGACAAACACCAATGCCATACGTATATTACGCATCACAACACATGATATGCACGACAGTGCAAGTATGACAAAAAGCGATACGGCATATACCATCATACCCGTATCATATCCGGCCTCGAGAATATTGGCAAAAAGCAGTTCAAAAATTCCAGCCACCTTCATCACTCCGGGAACAATACCGTAAAGTACAACAGCTATTACTATTATACTTAATAATAGAGTAATGAGAAGTCCCTTGCTGCCCGTATGTGGAAATTTCCGGTAATATATCACTAAGCCAACAGCGGGGATACACAAAAGATTAAGCAAATGGACTCCTATGGAAAGACCTATGATATAGGCCATAAGGACTATCCATCTGTCGGACGATATATTGGCAGATTCTTCGTCCCACCTGAGTATTATCCATACCGTCAGTGCCGTAAGAAATGAAGAGAACGAATAGACCTCTCCCTCGACTGCCGAAAACCAGAAAGTATCTGTAAACGCATATAACAACGCTCCTGTAAACCCGCACAACATAACTGTAGCTATGGAGGAACATGACAGTTCGTTCCTCGATTTTTCCACACAAATAATGGATGATACAAGATATGTTATCGTAAGAAACAGGAAAAATACACATCCGGCGCTAAGAATGGCATTCATCACATTTATGCAATATGCCACATCTTGCGGGGAAGAAGCAAAAAGCGAAAAGACATTACCTGCCAGCATGAAGAAAGGAGCGCCAGGCGGATGACCCACTTCAAGCCTGGAGGCGGAAAGAATAAACTCGGGACAATCCCAAAAACTGGCTGACGGTTCTACCGTAAGAATATAAACTACGGCGGATATCAGAAATGATATAAAACCGCAAATGAGATTTACACGTTGATAATTACACATAATCTGCTCTGATTTTTTACGGCAAAATTAATGTAATGTATCATTCAAAGCGAGATTATGACACGGACATCAGGCGGCAGACGATTTATCTTATCCGTCTGATTTTAAATCTGTTACAGTCACACGAGATGGAAAGTCATGCGGACATCTGTATAATCCACGTCAGTTTCATGCATACGGACGTTAGATACCGGACATGCGGCTTGCCTCTATCTTTTTCTGTATTCTGAATTTTGCTTTGGTAACAGAGCCCGGAGAAATTCCATAGAATACAGCCAGCTGACCGGTAGTGAAACCAAGTTTTACAAGGCAGCTTATCTCCTTATCACGGCCTGTCAGTCCATCAACAGCATCAAGGCTTACGGAAAATCCCGGAAACAGCGAATCGGCAAACATGAAAAGACTGTTCCATTCATCAGTAGTTTTCACAGGCATGTACGACGGCGAAGATTTCATATCTTTTATCAGTGATATAGCGCCTAAATTCTTATCCGAAAGCAAAAGCTCCTCTTTCAACCTTAACTGTTTTTCCTGCTCGCATAAATCGTTTTCACGGCATGTAAAATAATCTTCCCTTACACCGCTTTCCTTAATGGCTTTATCAAGATTTATTTCAGCCTTTTTCCTGCCACGATAAAAGAAGAACGACAAAGCTGAAAACGCGCCGAACAAAAACAGTCCTGTTGCCATGTTAACAATATTGTTCTTCCTGGCATTTTCCTCTCTCATTAGAGCCTTTTCATGAATAAAATCGGCTTCTAACGACATAAGTTTTTCCCTGTCGTATAATGTACCAAGCGAATCGGACTTGACGGTATTTATTATGGTATTCACATCCCCAATATCGCCCTTCAGATATAGTCCATAATCATCATTGTAAACATTTTGTAATTTATTTTCAAGAGCTATAAGATGGAATCTGTCGATAAAATATTGTGCTGTATCTTTCTGGTTAAGCATAAGATAATCAAGGCCAAGCCTTCCCGCCGATTCGCAAACCAGCTTTTCATCATTCAGTCTCAACGCTATATTATATCCCTCGCGATGATTTTCCACAGCTTTCTCGTACATTCCATATTTAAAATGGAAATCACCCAAACGCGTATAAGCTGAAACTTTCAGAACAGTATCCTGCCTTTCTTCCATGACATCAAGAGCGTTAAGATAACAGATCATGGCATTGGCGGCGTCACCTTGCGCCTCGTATGTCCTGGCTTTCTCGAGCCATGCAGAAGTCTCGTCCGAAACATTCCGACTGCCTGTATTACAGGAAGCTACTATACAGCAGACTATAAATGAAAATATAAAATATACAATATGTCTCATAGAATATCTCTTATCATATCACAAATGTAGTATTTATATCCAATAATATCACTATCCTATTACCAAACTTTCCCTTTTTTTTCATACCTTTGTTCGTTAGTATAAACTACATATTTTTTATTATGCAAAACAGTGACAGCATCATCATAATTCCTACTTACAACGAGAAGGAAAATATCGAAAATATCATCCGCGCGGTATTCGGACTGGAAAAGTTTTTCCATATTCTGATTATTGAGGACAATTCGCCTGACGGAACAGCCGACATAGTAAAAAGACTTCAGAAAGAATTCCCTGACAGGCTTTTCATGATTGAAAGAAAGGGGAAGCTTGGATTGGGTACCGCATATATTGCCGGTTTCAAATGGGCTATAGAGAAAAAGTACGACTATATTTTCGAAATGGATGCCGACTTCAGCCATAACCCTAACGACCTGCCACGACTGTACAAGGCTTGTCATGACGATGGCGGCGACGTATCCATAGGTTCAAGATACGTAAGCGGTGTAAACGTAGTGAACTGGCCTATGGGCAGAGTCCTGATGTCTTATTTTGCATCAAAATATGTGAGATTTATCACAGGAATACCAGTCCACGACACTACTGCCGGATTCAAATGCTACAGACGTGAAGTGCTTGAAACCATCGACCTCGATAAAATCCGTTTCAAAGGATATGCGTTCCAGATTGAAATGAAGTTCACTGCCTACAAATGCGGGTTCAAGATTATTGAAGTTCCGGTGATATTCATTAACCGTGAGCTCGGCACCTCGAAGATGAACAGCAGCATATTCGGCGAGGCTGTGTTTGGAGTGATTAAACTGAAATGGGACAGTTGGTTCAGGAAGTATCCTAAGAGAATAAGTTGTTAGTTTTTAGTTATTAGTTTTTAGAAGATGAAAAGAATTTGGATAAAGAATGCTGTCGTCGTAAACGAAGGCAGACAGTTTAAAGGCTCTGTAATTACTGAAGATGAAACTATATACAGAATTATTGAAGGTGAAGGCACACCGGAATGTGATATTGACGAAACTATAGACGCCGAAGGTTGTTACCTACTGCCTGGAGTGATAGACGATCACGTGCATTTCCGTGACCCGGGACTAACACACAAGGCTGACATGGCTACCGAAACTGCTGCCGCTGCCGCAGGTGGAGTCACTTCGTTCATGGATATGCCTAACTGTAATCCGCAGACCACAACCATTGAGGCTTTAGAAAACAAATTTGCCGACGCTGCTACAAAATGTGTGGTAAACTATTCTTTCTATTTCGGAGCCACAAACAATAATGCCGATTTATTGGCAAAACTGGATAAGACACACGTATGCGGTGTGAAGCTGTTCATGGGTGCAAGCACTGGAAATATGCTGGTGGACCGGATGGAAACTCTAAAAAAGATTTTCTCGGAAGCCGGTATGCTGATTGCCACTCATTGCGAGGACCAGAATGTGATAAGCCGAAATACATCCGAAGTGAAAGCGAAGTATGGCGAAGATGCCGACATTTATCTTCATCCGGTTATCCGCAGCGAGGAGGCTTGCTATAACTCATCATCTCTTGCCGTAAAACTGGCTAAGGAGACAGGAGCGCGTCTTCATATCCTTCATGTAAGTACCGCCAAGGAACTGGAACTGTTTGAGGATAAACCTCTGAAGGAAAAGAAAATCACTTCCGAAGCTTGCGTTTCGCATCTTATGTTCTGCGATGAAGACTACAAGACTCTTGGCGGACGCATAAAATGTAATCCAAGCATCAAGACACGTGCAGACCGTGACGCCCTGAGAAAAGCATTGAGCAGCAATCTGATTGACGTGATAGGTACCGACCATGCCCCTCACCTGCTCCCGGAGAAACAAGGCGGCGCACTGAAGGCCGTATCGGGTATGCCAAGCCTGCAATTCTCATTGGTAAGTATCTATGAGCTTGTAAAGGAAGGTGTGTTGTCAGTGGAACAGCTTGTACAGAAAATGTGTCATGCTCCTGCCGAACTTTATCAGATTAAGGACAGAGGATTTATACGCGAAGGTTATAAGGCCGACTTAGTGATTCTTAATCCAAATCACGAATGGACTGTCACTACAGACTGCATAAAGAGCCGCTGCGGATGGAGCCCTATGGAAGGCAGAAACTTCCATGCCAAGGTTGAGAAAACAATGGTAAACGGAACAGTGGTTTACGAGAATGATACCGTGAATACCGCCCACAGAGGCCAGGCATTGGTATTCGACAGATGATTTGTTAGTTTTTAACTATTAATTTTTAATTATTAATTCCCATAATGCATACAGACATCACCGTAAAGGAATACGACATACACGAACTGGCTGACTACATAAACTGGATTTACTTTTTCCACGCATGGGGTTTTCAGCCAAAATACTCGTCGATTGCCGACATACATGGCTGTGACGGATGTCGTGCTATGTGGTTGGTGTCTTTCAAGGAAGAGGAAAGGCCAAAAGCTTCGGAGGCAATGCAACTGCACAAGGAGGCAATGAGAATGCTAAACAACCTGGACGGACGTTTCAAGGTTTATGCCATATATCGTCTGATGGACGCAAATTCAGATGGCGACAATCTTATAATGGAAGGCAAGACATTCCCTCTGTTAAGACAACAATCAAGAATAAAAGACACAGATCCTTTTCTGTGTCTGAGTGACTTCATCCGACCTGCCGGTTCCGGTATTACAGATACTGTCGGGTGTTTCGCCACAACCATCGACCCGGAAATGGAAAAGGGGTTCGAAGGCGACGACTATAAACTCATGCTATGCAAGACTTTGGCAGAAAGGTTGGCCGAAGCCGCGGCAGAAAAGATTCATGAGACTATAAGAAAATCTGTCTGGGGTTATGCTCCGGACGAGAATCTTAGCGTAAAGGACTTGCACAACGAGAAATATTGCGGAATACGTCCTGCCGTGGGATATCCTTCGCTTCCGGACATTTCGGTAAACTTCCTGCTTGACGAATTGCTGGATATGGAACGTATAGGTATCTCACTTACTGAAAACGGTATGATGCATCCGCATGCTTCCGTCAGCGGACTGATGTTTGCCCATCCTCAATCAAGATATTTCAGCATAGGAAAAATAGATGAAGCCCAACTGGCCGACTATGCACAACGACGCGGAAAGACAACAGACGAGATGAGAAAATATCTGAGAGCGAATGTTAGTATTTAGTTATCAATTCTTAATTATTAATTTTTTAATTCTAAATGATATTACTTAGAGTTACAATATTTTTTCTTTTGTTGCTGTTATTGCCCGACTGGTATATACACCGTACATATTTAAGAGGCAAAAACAACAAACTGTACAAGAGACTACTGTGGTGGCCTACCATAATCCTGCTCGTCCTATTGGGCGGCTCAGTGGCTTTTCACGATTATGTACGCGACTTTTTCGGCATATACTTGATTGTGACGCTATGTTTCTGCATACCAAAACTTACATTCATGCTGTTCAGCCTTCTGCTGAGAGGAATAAACAAAGTATGCAGGACAAACCTGCCCCATGCCGCCATATCGGCTTTACCGGCATTGGCGGTACTTGGCTATATACTTTTCGGTGCCATAAAAGGTAAAGAGAACTTTAAGGTTCGTGAAGTGACATTTTCATCAGCAAACCTCCCTAAGTCGTTCGACGGATACAGGATTTTGCAATTATCGGACATACATTCAGGAAGCTGGAAAGGTAACGCCAAAGCGCTGAAAAAAGCTATCGAGCTTTGTAACTCACAGAATGCGGATCTGGCCTTGTTTACCGGCGACCTGGTAAACAGCCGTGCGGACGAACTACTTGAATTCAAAGAAATATTTGCCGGACTGAAGGCTAAAGATGGAGTTTATTCTGTTTTAGGAAACCATGACTATGGTACATACGTCAATTGGAACTCAGAAGCTGACAGACTTGCAAACATAGATTCTCTCATAGCCCGCGAGAACATGATGGGATGGAAAATGCTGAACAACAGTCACACTATTATAAAAAGAGACACGGACTCTATTGCAGTAATAGGTGTGGAAAACAGTGGTCGCCCTCCGTTCCCTAATTATGCCAAACTTAAAGAAGCGTCAGCAGGTACGGAAGGAATGTTCCAGGTTCTTATGAGCCACGACCCTACGCATTGGCGCAGGGAAGTCCTTCCAAAATCCGACATAGAGCTGACACTGTCAGGACATACACACGACATGCAGATTACGTTTTTCGGACTTTCCGTTTCATCATTCATCTATCCTGAACATAACGGCATGTACATGGAAGGTGACAGGGGACTTTACGTAAACATTGGATTGGGACACGTACTGTTCCCGATGCGTCTTGGAGCATGGCCTGAAATAACGATTATCACACTAAAAAACTCAAAAACTTAAAAACTCGAAATATGAAATTTCTATTCATTATCTATCAAATTTGTATTTGGTTGCCTATTTTCCTCGTGACAACCATCATCACGGCTTTGACAACCATGATTGGATGCCATTTGGGCAACGGACATTTCTGGGGATACTACCCGGGGAAAATATGGTCGCAGATAACTTGTTACACATTACTTCTCCCCATAAAGGTGACAGGTCGTGAAAATATCGACCAAAAACAGTCGTATGTCTTTGTAGCTAACCATCAGGGAGCATTCGACATTTTCCTAATTTACGGTTTTTTAGGCAGAAACTTCAAATGGATGATGAAGAAAAGCCTGAGGAAGATACCTTTCGTAGGCAAGGCATGCGAATCGGCAGGATTCATTTTTGTTGACAAATCCGGTCCGAGAAAGATACACGAAACGATAGAGCAGGCATTCCATGTTCTGAAAGACGGGACTTCACTCGTAGTCTTTCCCGAAGGCGCAAGAACATTTACAGGCCACATGGGAATATTCAGAAAAGGAGCGTTCCAGTTGGCAGACGAACTTCAATTGCCAGTAGTCCCGCTTACGATAGACGGATCGTTCAATATCCTTCCACGTACAGGTAAAATCCTGTCATGGCATCCGCTGAAACTGACTATCCACAAACCAATATTCCCTAAATGCAAGGGTCCTGAAAATATGAAGGAACTCATGGAAGAATCATACAAAGTAATTGAAAGCGCTTTGCCTGATGAATATAAAGGAAAAGTTGACAATCCTGACCAATAATGACCAGGATTGAATATCACTAAAAATATAGACATAAAAAAGCTCCGGCATATTGGACAATCACCATTATGCCGGAGCTTTTTTCGATATCTAATCAATGGCTTTTGATTACCATTCTACGAATTTTCCACGTGCCCTGCGGTCTGCAAGAATTTCTTTCAGGCGTTTGTTCTTTTCCTTAGCGATGAATTTACGTCCGAAGATATTAGGAATGGCAACTCCCAGGGAGATACACAATATCACCATACCCGAAGTGATACCGCTCTGGATAGCCTTCATCAAGACTGAAATCTGCTCAGGTGATTCCACATTCATATTGATGATACCGAAAAGCATACGGTACATAAGAACTCCAGGTATCATAGGAATGACAGAAGGAATAGTCAGTACGTGGTTTGGACAGTGGAACCAGTGTACAGCCTTCACAGCAATAAGACTCACCAGAACAGAACCAGCAAACGATCCCATCACAAGTCCCATGTCAAGACCTATATTGTCTGTACTCGGGCCGAGGTTCACGAAGTTACGTGTACATACAGCTATTATACCACCTATGGCTACCACCCACAACAGGCGGCGAGGAATATTGAATATCATGGAGAATCCCATTGCAGAAATGGCTGCCGCTATTGCATATTCAATATAATTATGATGAGGAACCATACTTATTGTTGGGAAGAAATTATCTATATGACAAATCTTTACCGCAAAAGCAATACCGAATGCCATGGCAGATACCATCAACAATGTATTGACAGCCCTGACTATACCTACCTGTATATAATTGTCAAGCATATCATCGACAAAGTTTATCAACGGAACTCCAGGCACAATAAACAATGCACAAGCCAAAAGCGGATGCCATGGTGTTGAAGTCCATGAAGCGGGCAATAGAGTTGAAGCCCATGCTATCATAGTAGAGATGAATGCAGCAATAGCAATACCCATATAATGGTTAAGCCCTGATTCGTTGCAGTGCGCACGAACCCTCATACCGATGATGGCCGCTATTGAAGCATAGAGAAACGCAACCCAGTCGCAACCGAACTGAATACAGAATCCACCACAGGCAAAACCTGCTCCCACAGCAACCTGCCAGGGTGTGTAATTACGCTTACGCTTACGTATTTCTTCCAGTTCAGCCTCGTATTGGTCAAGAGTGTAGTCGTTTTCAATGGCACGCCATGACAGCTTACTTACTGCAGATATAGCAGTCATGTTTACTCCGTGTCCGTCTATTCTCTGAAACTTAGTGAAAGAATAATCACCGTCACTTACGTTTACCATAAGCATGGTAAAGCTGACATTGATGTGAAGTTTATCTTCCGGAATACCCAGGAAAGCGGCAGTACGCTTCATATTTCTTACCACACGGTTGGTATCGGCAAGGCTCTCAACCAAAAGTTTTCCGGTACGTAAAAGTAAATCTACACGTCGATGAAGCAACAGCTCATCGTGTACTTTTTCTGTCGTCTGAAGATGTTCCATATAGTCAAGTTTTGTTTTCGGCTGCAAAGGTATTAATTATTCCTATTTTATGTGTATATTTGCAGTGTAATATTATGCAAAAAAGTAATCATATTTTTATTTTATGGTAATTACCACATTTAAATTCCACAATATTGTGGAGAAAATCCACACCTTCCATAATGAGTCAGGCCTGCACCATCATGTAAACCTCTATAATACAACATTATAAATATTTTCATTATTATGGCATAGCAATTGCTTGTAAATTCACGGCATCTAAAAATATTAACACTTAAGTATATGAAACGATTTTTGACTAAAAAAGACTTGAAGTTCAAGAAAAAACAAACTGTTTACGCATGCGTCTGCATTATCCTTGTAATCGGTCTCTACTTTATTTTCAGGAAAAAGGAAGTTCCGGTTATTGAAAGGCCAATAGTATGTGTGAAACCAGCAAAACAGGAAAATGTAGAAATATACGGCGACTATGTAGGACGCATCCGTGCCCAGCTTTTTGTTGAGGTGAGAGCCAGGGTGGAAGGCTTTCTTGAAAGAATGCACTTCGAAGAAGGTAGCTATGTTAAAAAAGACCAAGTCTTATTTGTCATCAATCAGGACCAATATCGCGCTAAGGCTGATAAAGCGCGTGCCCAACTGAAAAAAGACGAAGCGACTGCCCTGAAAGCCAAACGTGACCTTGACCGTATCCGTCCATTATACGAGCAGAATGCAGCCAGCCAGCTTGATTTGGACAATGCCATTGCAGCATACGAAACGGCAGAAGCCAGTGTAGGTATGAGTAAGGCCGATCTGGAACAGGCCGAACAAGAGCTGAGCTACACCATCGTACGTTCCCCTATATCAGGACATATCAGTGAAAGACTTGTTGACCCGGGAACTCTGGTCGGCACAGGAGGAAAATCGCTGCTTGCTACTATTGTAAAGAGCGACACCGTGAACGTGGATTTCAGCATGACTGCCCTTGACTATCTGAAGAGCAAGGAGAGAAATGTCACTTTCGGCCAGAAGGATACTACAAGAACATGGAAACAGACTGTCACCATCACTCTGCCTGACAATACCGTGTACGAACATCAGGGACTTGTAGATTTCGCGGCTCCACAGGTAAATCCTAAGACCGGTACATTCCAGGTAAGAGCTGAATTGCCAAATCCGGAACATGTTCTTCTTCCCGGACAGTTTACGAGTGTAAAAGTTCTTCTCGACGTAAGGGAAAATGCAACAGTAATCCCTAAGAAATCACTTATCATAGAAAAAGGCGGATCATATGTTTTCGTTATGCGACGCGACTCTGTAGCCGAAAGGCGTTTCATAGAAATCGGTCCTGAATTCAAGAACGATGTTGTAGTGGAAAGAGGTCTGGCACCGGGTGAGCTGATTGTAACAGAAGGTTACCACAAGCTTACTCCTGGAGTGAAAGTACAGGTTGCGCCTGAAGTAAGCCAGGAGGAAAACAAGGCTGACAACGACAGCAACACAACAAACAAGTGAAATTAACACAGAGGAACACTAACCAAGTTACACGTTTATGAAAGTAAGTTTCTTTATAGACAGACCGGTATTCTCGGCTGTCATCTCAATACTTATTGTCATAGTAGGTATCATCGGACTGACGATGCTTCCTATTGACCAATACCCACAGATTACTCCTCCTGTGGTGAAAATCAGCGCATCATATCCGGGTGCGAGTGCCGTAACCGTTTCGCAGGCGGTTGCCACACCTATCGAGCAGGAGCTCAACGGTACTCCTGGTATGCTGTATATGGAATCAAACAGCTCGAACACTGGAAGTTTCTCGGCTACGGTAACTTTTGATATTTCTGCCGACCCTGATATGGCATCTGTGGAAATACAGAACCGCGTGAAACTGGCAGAATCAAGACTTCCTGCAGAAGTAGTCCAAAACGGTATCGAGGTGGAAAAACAGGCTGCCAGCCAGCTCATGACCCTTACATTAGTATCGGACGACCCTAAATTTGATGAAATCTATCTTAGTAACTTTGCTACACTATACGTTCTCGACCTTCTGCGCCGTATCCCTGGTGTGGGTCGCGTATCGAACATCGGTAGCCGTTATTACGCAATGCAGATTTGGGTTGACCCTGCCAAGCTTGCCAATTACGGACTGACAGTGAAGGATTTGCAGAGCGCATTGAAAGACCAGAACCGTGAGTCGGCAGCCGGAGTATTGGGACAGCAACCTATGTCGGACGGAATAGATATTACCATACCAATCACAGCCCAGGGACGTCTTTCATCGGCTTCACAATTTGAAGAAATAGTGCTTAGAGCAAATCCTGACGGTTCACTTATCAGAATGAAGGATGTGGCAAGAGTTTCTCTTGAAGCATCATCATACAGTACCGAAAGTGGTATCAACGGTGGTAACGCAGCAGTGCTTGGTATATACATGCTTCCGGGAGCCAACGCGATGGAAGTGGCACAAAGAGTGAAAGATACAATGGAGGAAATCAGCCAGACATTCCCCGAAGGTCTGGAATACAATTTCCCGTTCGATATGACAAACTACATTTCACAGTCCATCCATGAGGTGTATAAGACATTGTTCGAGGCCTTGTTCCTCGTAATTGTGGTGGTGTTCCTTTCACTTCAGAGCTGGAGAGCAACGCTCATTCCAGTCGTAGCAGTGCCAATCTCGCTTATAGGAACATTCGGTTTCATGCTGATATTCGGGTTCTCGCTCAATATGCTTACACTGCTCGGACTTGTTCTTGCCATCGGTATTGTGGTGGACGATGCCATTGTGGTGGTGGAAAATGTGGAGCGAATAATGGAAGAAGAAAAACTGAGCCCGTATGAAGCTACCAAGAAAGCGATGGATGGGCTGGCAGGAGCTGTTATCGCGACTTCACTCGTGCTTGCCGCAGTGTTTGTACCCGTAAGTTTCCTTTCGGGAATTACGGGACAGTTATACAGACAGTTTACTGTTACTATTGTAGTGTCTGTACTTCTTTCAACAGTAGTTGCCTTGACACTAAGCCCTGTGATGTGTTCGCTCATACTAAAACCGACAGATCCCAACAAGCCTAAAAACAGAGTATTCAACTGGATAAACAAATGGCTCGGTATAGGGAACAATAAGTACGTGAAATATATTAACAGTGTCATAAAGCATCCTCGCAGGGTTATGGCAGGATTTGGTATGGTTCTCATATTTATATATGTGTTCCACAGACTGGTTCCTACCAGCTTCCTTCCTGTAGAAGACCAGGGATATTTCACTGTAGAGCTTGAATTGCCCGAAACAGCTACACTTGAACGTACACGAAATGTAACTGAAAGAGCTATTGACTTTATAATGAAAGATCCTGCTGTGGAATATGTCCAGAACGTAACCGGAACCAGTCCGCGAGTTGGTACCAGTCAGGCAAGAAGCCAGCTGACTGTAATCCTGAAAGAATGGAAAGAACGTGACAATACAACCATCGACGATGTGATGGACCGTGTACGCAAGGAACTTGAAACATATCCTGAAAGCAAGGTTTACCTTTCTACCCCACCTGTAATCCCGGGACTTGGTACTGCCGGAGGTTTCGAGATGCAACTTGAAGCCAGAGGTGAAGCGACATACGACGACCTTGTACGTGCTACCGACACTTTAATGCACTATGCATCAATGCATAAGGAGATTACAGGTCTGTCATCATCATTACAGGCTGAAATACCTCAACTGTATTTTGATGTGGACCGCGATAAGGTAAAGTTATCAGGAGTACCGATGTCTGACGTCTTCTCTACAATGAAAACTTACACAGGTTCGGTTTATGTGAACGACTTCAACATGTTCAACCGTATATATCGTGTTTATATCCAGGCCGAAGCTCCATACCGCCAGCAGCGTGAAAACATCGGACTTTTCTTTGTTAAAGGTTCGTCAGGCGACATGATTCCGCTTACTGCACTTGGAACAACAGATTATACAACAGGCCCTGGTAGCATCAAGCGATTCAACATGTTCAATACTTCTGTGATACGAGGAACTACAGCCAATGGTGCCAGTTCAGGACAGGTTATGGAAATATTGGAACAGATTGCAAGAGACAAACTGCCTGACAATATCGGAGTGGAATGGAGTGGTTTGTCATATCAGGAAAAACAGGCAGGTGGCCAGACTGGTATTATACTGTCATTGGTATTCCTGTTCGTATTTCTCTTCCTTGCGGCACTCTATGAAAGCTGGACAGTGCCAATAGCGGTACTTATCTCACTTCCGGTGGCAGTGCTTGGAGCATACACAGGAATAACACTATGTGGACTTGAAAATGATACATATTTCCAGATTGGTCTGGTAATGCTTATCGGTCTTGCGGCTAAGAATGCCATACTTATCGTTGAATTTGCCAAAGACGAGGTGGACAAAGGAAGAGATGTAATAGAATCGGCGATACATGCCGCACAATTACGTTTCCGTCCTATCCTGATGACTTCATTGGCATTCATCCTCGGTATGCTCCCTATGGTATTGGCAACAGGTCCGGGTTCTGCCAGCCGTCAGGCAATCGGTACCGGAGTATTCTTCGGAATGATTATAGCCGTTACAGTCGGAATAGTCCTTGTACCGTTCTTCTTCGTAATGATTTACAAGGCTACCGGTAAAATGAAACAGAAACGTATCAATCTAAAGAAAGCATAACCTATGAAACATATAGCATCTATATTCAGACTTACAATCATAGCGCTTGCGGCTTCCACATTAGGCAGTTGCCAGTTAGGGAAGCACTATACGCGCCCCCAGATGGCAATGCCTGAAGTGCTCGACAGCATGAGCATGGACAGTACTTCGATGGGTGACTTCCCATGGGAAGAGCTTTACACCGACACTACCCTGCAGGCATTGATAAGAAAGACTCTGGAATACAACAAAGATATGCTCATAGCCGGCGCACGGGTAAAAGAGCTGGCTGCAATGAAGCGTATAGACTGGGCAAACATGTTTCCGTCCATAACAAACAGAATTTACGCTGAGGACGAGACGGAAAACTATGGTGGAAACAATCCTAAACCTGATGACCAGTTCGACTTTAAGTTAGGAGTGACATGGGAACTGGACTTGTGGGGAAACCTGCGGTGGGCACGCGACAAGAGTATGGCAGAATTTATGGGCTCTATCGAAAACCAGCGCGCACTGAAAATGAGTCTCATTGCCCAGATGGCACAGTCATACTTCGAGCTTGTGGCATTGGACAACGAACTGGCAATTGTACGCAAGACCGTTGACGCGCGACGCGAAAGTCTGTATCTTGCCAGAATAAGATATGAAGGTGGTTTGACAAACGAGACAGCGTTCCGACAGGCCCAGGTGGAATTGGCGAGAACAGCTACTCTTGTTCCTGACCTTGAAAAGAAGATATCAATCAAAGAAAACGAGATTGCTTTCCTGACAGGTGAATATCCTCATCACATAAACCGTTCGGTGTTGCCTGAGGATGTATTATTGCCGGCTACCCTACCTGTAGGTTTACCGTCAAGCCTTCTCGAAAGACGTCCTGACGTACGCAAGGCTGAGCAGTCTCTCATAGCGGCGAATGCAGCCGTAGGGATGGCATTCACCAATATGTTTCCACGTCTGACTCTGACAGCAACGTATGGAGCCGAGAGTGAAGAACTGAAAGATATATTCAAGTCTCCGCATCACCTTATAACAGGTTCGCTCATTACCCCGATATTCAATTTCGGAAAGAACCGTGCTGCGCTTAAGGCAAAAAAAGCTGCTTACGAGCAGGCTACTTACGCATACGAAAAGGCTGTCCTGAACGCTTTCAAAGATGCAAGAAACGCTATCGTGGAATTCAACAAGACACGCGACATATATGAAACCAGATTGAGATTGGAGCAGGCATCGAAAAGTGCTCTTGACCTTGCCGAGCTGCAATATATAAACGGGGTTATCGGATATATCGACCTGCTGGACGCACAGCGTGGTTATCTGGATGCACAGATTGGATTGAGCAATGCCATACGCGACAAGCAGATTACTCTTGTAAACCTCTACAAGGCTCTTGGCGGCGGATGGTCGCAGGAAACAAAATAAAGACATAATTTACAATCCGTTTAGAAACTGTTTAGGCAGTGTTTGATTTTCGTTTGGTTAAACGGAAATCAAACACTGCCTAAATGTTTTCTAAACGGGATATTAATGCTGTCAATTCATTCCGAGCATAGGACCGACCAGTTCCCACAATCCCATATAGCGTAACATAAATTCTATACCGCCCAACACATGACCCGGCATTGACAAGTCTGTAAGAGTGGACGAGCTCCATACTTTATGAGCGTTCACGGCATTGGAATATGGAACGAAATCATCCAGTGGCGAATGATACATATATATTGGAGCTTCCGGCTGGACAGATGTATTGACTAATGAATTCTTACGTAGCGCATCAATAACGGCTATCACATCGGCATTCCCATTGAATGTAGGCGTATCAAAGAAATCAGGATGTATCACTTGCGTGATATCTGTACCCAGTGCCTCGTGCCATTCAGAAAGCGGTCTTGTGGAGAACATCTTGTTCAAGCCTTTTTCAATTACTATCGGAGCATAGAGATTTTCATCACTGACCTGCAAGTTTTCTCCATATACCATACCACGAATCAGATATGGTAAATATCCTGTACGCGCATAAGGTAACGGATTATCCTTATATGATAGAAAAGTCTGGAGAATACTTTCCAGATCATAAGGACCACCACCCGCATATACAGCCCTTACACTTCCTGCCTGACCTCTCCTTTGAAGTTCAAACAAGGTTGCCATTGAAGCCTGCCCTCCTTGCGAGTATCCCACCAGTTCAATATCATCGTCTGTTTCAGTCACCAATTTCTGCTTCAGGTATTCTCTTGCAGCCCCAATCATATCAGCACATGCGGTACCGGTCAGTCGGTTATGCTGGTACGGATGCTGGCGGTCTGGAGTCTGGCTTGAGCCATATCCCAGATAGTCAGCCATAACGATAATGTGTCCGCTTATAACAGGTAACATCTCGTAATAGAAAAGCTGCCTCGAAGGTGCTTCTTCAATATCGAGTGTCCCGTGCTGAATACTTACCAGATGGTCGTAGGATGATGTTCCGCTTGGCATGGCAATAACCCCTGATGCGATAACAGGATTACCGTCCACCCCGGTTGTAGTATATTCAATAGCGGCAACATCAACGTCACGCATCAACATGGAAACAAAATCTGCAGATAAGTTTATACCCTGACCTGCCACATAGTCCACCACCATAGCTGCAAGTCCATCCTTATTGAAGCTGGTTTCCTTAATAACATTTGTAAGATATACATTCTCTGTAGAAGGCTCATCCACAAGAGGTTCATCATTGTTACAGGCTACAAGAAAAAGCAGCATCAATAACGTCAACAGTTTGCTCGTAAAATGCTTATTCATTCTTCTATGTATTTATCAGTTAGTAAAATTGCTGTAAATATAATCATTTACAGTAAAAACAAAGAAATCTTTGCCATATTTATACTGATAAATACACACTAATTTAATTGAAGAACTTTATACCGATGAATATGGTTCTTGGCTGTGTAGGACCGTAGAAGTATTTTGAATCACGTCCTATACCACGGTCCAAATCTTTCTGGAAAGCATTGAATATATTGTTCACACCACCGTTCAACTGTAGTTTCAGATGATCGTTCAATACAAAAGTGTAGTTCAGTTTCAAGTTCAGTTCCATGAAGTCCGGAGTCTTTTCAAGAACATCTTTCTCTATATAACCGGCAAAGTGAGGTACAAGCATACGTCCTGTATATACACCCGACAATGAGAAATCAAAATTCTTGTTTTTGAAAGGAGCCGAAGTAAACGTAAAGTAACCGTAAAGGTCAGGAGTACGAGTCATCTTCTTCGTTGGTGCCACATCGGTATCCTCACTCCAGTAAACAGCCTCTGTGTATCTGCTCTGCTGTGCGGTAAAACCTAACTGCAACTGGGCATCCCTGCCATGAGCAATCTTATAGTCGATATTCGCTCCATATACTCTCGCTCCGCGTCCGTTGCAACGCTCCTGTATGGTAGTTCCCTGCTGGTCGCCCTCACCTATGTTTTTAAGATAGAATACATCGTTAAGCATGGTGTAGAATCCTTCCACCAAAAGATTTGACTGGAAATGGCCGAACGAAGCATTCCAGTCCACCGAACCGCTGAAGCTGTTCGAACGTTCAGGCTTGAGCCCTTCCGCCAGACGGATAATCATAGCTTCACCACCTACTGCAGCTACGTGCAAGTCCTCATCATATGCCTGTGGAGCACGGAAACCTGTAGACCATGTCAGACGTCCCTGTACCTTATCCGACGGTTTCCACAAGGCATTCACGCGCGGACTGAATATCACATTGTCCACAAGGTTATGCTTGTCAAGACGGAATCCCGCCAACAAAGTGAACTTATCCATCTTCCATTCGTTCTGGGCGTATGCGCTGGCTACTTTCACATCTTGCTTCAAATCGCGGTTGTATCCCGCCATGATGTCATGCAAGGCATTGTACTGATACTCCAGACCACCGGTGAAAGTAGCCGGAGAGAAGAGACACTTATCCATATTGCCCACATACATTGCTCCACCTACGGCAGTCAAATCGTCTGTAGTTCCGTAAGCCTTTCCCGGATCATCAAGTTCCTGCGTACCATAATAGCTGTTGCGGTCGGTATGCTGAACAGAACCGTAAACAGAGAGTTTATGACGATATTCATTAAAGAAGACATCGTATGTCAGACCACCGCTGTTTATTATATGCTTGGTCTGCTCGCAGATATCTGCCTCATGAGGCTGCAGATTGAAATTGCTTCCTCCACGTCTGAATTCATTTGTAGTATGATATTCCAGGCTGATTCGGCTGAAATGAGTCGGGCGGTAATAAGCTCTGAGTCCGAATGTATTCATATTCAGTTTTCCCAGTTCCGAGAAACCGTCGCCATCAGCGTCATACGGATTTCTGTTTCTATACGACTGATACAATGCTATACCGTATGTATTGTCAGAAGATACGAGAGAGGCATTCGCTCCCATATACTGTTCCCAAGATTTTCCACCAAGGTTGGACATATTGGTAGAAACCTGGAATGAATTGTTTATCGGATCTTTGGTTATGATATTGATGGTACCACCGACAGCGTTTGCACCGAAAAGAGCCGAGCCGCCGCCACGCACTACTTCTACCCTCTCAATCATATTCACAGGAATCTGTTCAAGACCATACACTCCAGACAATGCACTCATCACCGGACGGCTATTGATAAGAATCTGTGAGTATGGACCTTCAAGGCCATTTATACGAACCTGCGGGAAACCGCAGTTCTGACAATTGTTCTCCACGCGCAATCCTGACTGATAGTTAAGCGACTTTGCCAAATCAGTAGAATTTACCATTTCGAACAGTTTATTGTTCATCACATTCACCACCACAGGAGCAAGTTTCCTGCTTGTTTCATTTCTGTTGGCAGACACCACGACTTCATCAGTCATGATTGTTTCTTCCGAGAGGACAAAATGCACATCTACAGTATATTCATCGCTCACACTAACCTCTTTAGTCTGTTGTGCATACCCGACAGAATTCACTTTCAACGTATATTTACCTGCAGGAACTTTTTTCAGCTTAAAATATCCGTCTGTATCAGTCACTGTTCCCTCACCCGTTTCAACAATAATGACTGTGGCATATGGAAGACTGTTTTCCGTACCTTTTTCTATTACATGACCCGTAATTACGTTACCCTCTTTCACAGGGCTGTTATCGACCCCTGCCGCCATACTGACTATAGCGCACAAAAGAGCCGAAATGAATATTGATAATTTCTTCATTTCTTTATTGATATAAATTTGATAAAAAGTTACGACGTATTTATTCCATGCCTATACAGAAATACAGGCACGAAAAGACAGGACACCATACATGGCGCCTTACTATACAAATAGAAATGAAGAATAAGGAGGTGCGCGCAGACCTATACCGGAATCAAATTCCGGCAACAGACATGTAGGAACATGTTCTGTATAATCAATAAGAGATACAGGTTGAAACGGTGTATCGAGAATCAAAGGTTCCGAAGCTTCCAACGAATGGAAATCCGTAAGAAAATGAAGAACCAAAGTCTGTCCGGCTGGATGCGAATGCTGGTCTGAGAATGGATGCGAATGCACTACCATCACGCCGTTCACCACGTGTACATGGGCGTATGCAGAGATTATGGCATAATATACCACAAACACAGTAAGAAATAGCGAGGCCATTATTCTAATCCATGCGCCAGTGTTTTTTGTCATAATCCTATTTATACTCATTTTAAATTAAGGACGCAAATATAAGGATAATATTCATAATAAAGAAGACAAAGAATGATTTATTGAAAAATTATTGTATATTTGGAATATATAATGAACCGTTTGAAAATATGATTACAAATGTATCGAAATCAGATGCAGCCGAGATAGCCGCAATATACAATTACTACATACGCGAAAGTGTAGCCACATTCGACACAGAAGAATGGCAAACAGAGAAAATGGCACAACGCATTGAAACGCTTTCCGCATCATATCCATATATCGTTTACAGAACTGAAGATGGGAAAATTGCCGGTTTCTGCTATGCACATCCATGGAAAGAAAAAGACGCTTACAGCCGTACTCTTGAGACTACAGTCTATGTATCACCGGAATATACAGGCCGCGGCATAGGACAAAAACTGATGGAAAAGCTTATAGACATTTGCCGGAAAAGAGGCTTTACCACACTTATAGCATGTATTACCGAAGGAAACGAAAACAGCTTCAGCCTACACAGGAAATTAGGCTTCGAGCAGGTATCACACTTCAAGAAAGTCGGTACTAAATTCAACAGAAGCCTCGACGTCATAGATTATGAATTAATACTTTGAATATAAAGATTATACTGAACCAATACAATACGCCACATGTACGAAGATTTATTCCAGGTAAAATCAAACAGACTCACGCCTTTAGCAGGAAGAGTTATTATCGCGTCTCCTCTGCTGATTGACTATCATTTCAATCATTCTGTTGTTATGATGATAAAAAATGATGAAAAAGGTAATCTTGGAATCGTTCTTAATAAAGAGTTCAAGGTAAACATGTCACTCAACGAACTTGTTCATGAACTGGACGACATGCCGAAGATTCCACTTTACAAGGGTGGACCTGTAAACAGGTACAATCTGTCTTTTATTCATGACATCAAAGAGATAGACGAATCCATTCCTTTGAGAAGCGGATTGTTTATAAACGGGAATTTCGATCAGATGATTAAATACATTAAAGACGGAAAACCTATAGAAGGAAGAGTCCGCTTCTATTTGGGATTTGCATGTTGGGAAAAAGGCCAACTGCAAAAAGAAATAGACGAGGACTCTTGGATTATAAGCGATCCATACAAAGACATAATTATGGAAAAGGGAATTGACGGAATGTGGAAATCATGCCTTGAAGTAATGGGAGAACCTTATCGCACATGGGCAAAGTTTCCATCTACACCATCAATGAATTAAGCATTATCACTGGTCGGCAATCTTCTGAAACAGACATACATCAAAATATGTGTTACCGCGTTTGACCCATGACTTAAGGACAGCCGTTTCCGTAAATCCGCATGAAGCAAAAACGGAACGTGCTGCCGTGTTATCGGCTCTTACGTAAGAATACAACTGGTTTATTCCCAAGAATTCAAAACAATGTCTTTCCATTCGGGAGATTGCTGACGTGCCTATGCCCATGCCACGAAACTCAGGCAATACCACTATACCAATCTCTGCCTTATTGTTCCTGACATCAAAATCAAAAACATCAATTATACCCGCTATACGTCCGTCTGCAAGGACAATCATCATTCTCAGCTGACGGTCGGTAAATATATCATTAGTATTTCCGGCTATATATTGCTTCATCTGATAACGGCTATATGGTCCGGTGTTCTCGCTACTGCATTCCCAAAGCAGGGAATCGTTCTCTACGGAAAACATTATATCCAAGTCTTCCGGCTCCGGCGCACGGAGTATAAAATCGACAGTCATAACTCCTCCTCTTCAGTTTTCAGCAAGTCAAGTTCCGAAAGCATACGTTTCCTGCCGGGCACACACAGCATTGTGGCAAGCGCAGCCATTCCGCCACAAAGAAGTCCTGTAGTGTCCATTGTCCAATAATATAGAGAGATATTGAAAACCGCCACTACGAGCAAAAGTATGATTCTCACTTCACTCCATCTGCGGTAACTTTTCAACGCATTCTCAATGTCAAGATTCTTGATATACTTTGTCAGCGACAGATTGAATATACGGAGCGACATAGGAATAAGACATATAGCAAGCAACACTCCTGTCAGCTGGGCTATATATTCTGCCCTGGCATTACCGACAAGCACACCTTCCTCCAGAATACCAGTCTCATATCCTGCTATCAAACCGATTATTATTATCCACGCTACCGCAAACTCTATTTTAAGCAGTCTGAGCAATATTTCTATTTTCTTTTCCATTATTCTTTATTAATTATATTTTTCCCGTAAACTCAATTCTGTTCACTATGGAACGTCCCAAAGTAACTTCATCAGTATATTGCAGTTCGTCGCCTATAGATATACCTCGCGAAATGACAGACACTTTCACATCAAGACCGTTCAGCTTGCGGAAGATATAGAAGTTGGTACTGTCGCCTTCCATGGTCGAGCTCAATGCAAGAATTACCTCTTTCACTCCACCTGCCTTTACACGGTCCACAAGGCTGTCTATCTGCAAATCGTTCGGTCCCACACCATCCATAGGGGAAATCACACCGCCCAGCACATGATACAATCCATTAAATTGCTGTGTGTTCTCTACAGCCATCACGTCGCGGATATTCTCCACCACACACACTATTGACGAATCGCGCGACGGTGTGGAACATATACGGCAGACATCTGTATCCGAAATGTTATGACACAACTTACAGTATTTCACCTCATGTTTCAGCGTTACTATAGCATTGCCGAATGCCTCTACAGCCTCGGTCTCCTGACGCAGAAGATGCAGGACAAGTCGCATAGCGGTCTTCCTGCCTATTCCTGGCAAACGCGAAAATTCGTCAACAGCTTTTTCCAGTAATACAGACGGATATTGTTGGTTCATCAAGTTCTTAAGTTTGTTAGTTTACTTCAAGCCGCAAAAATACAAAAAATCTGATTATCTTTGCGCCTTAACCAATATAATAACATGAACGGAACATTTATACTTCTCACGATATTAGTTTATTTCGGGATACTGCTCATCATCTCGCGCATAACAGCACGCAGCCATTCGGACAACGATGCCTTCTTCCGCGGAAACCGGCAGTCGCCATGGTACATTGTGTCGTTCGGCATGATAGGAGCTTCACTTTCAGGAGTGACATTTGTCTCTGTACCCGGAATGGTGAAAAATATTGACATGACATACATGCAGACATGCATGGGATTTTTCGTAGGTTATCTTATCATAGCCCACGTCCTGCTACCGCTTTACTACAAACTAAACCTTACGTCAATATACAGCTACCTGGGACAACGCATAGGAAGATATTCGTATAAGACAGGAGCCTCATTTTTCCTCGTATCCAAGATGTTGGGAGCGGCAGCCAGGCTTTACCTTGTATGCATCATCCTTCAGCACTATGTATTCGATGCCTACAACATACCTTTTGCCGTAACAGCCATCGGCACGGTACTGCTGATATGGCTCTATACCCACAAGAGCGGAATCCGCACAATAGTTTGGACAGACAGCCTGCAGACACTGTGCCTTCTCCTCGCCTTAGGGCTGATATTATACAATGTTGCCGATAAACTTGACCTGAACTTTGGCGGAGTGATAGATACCATAAAGAACAGCAGCGAAAGCCGTATATTCGTATTCGATGACTGGCAGTCTAAGCAGAACTTCTTCAAGCAGTTCTTCAGCGGAATATTCATAACCATAGTAATGACGGGACTTGACCAGGACATGATGCAGAAGAACCTCTCCTGCCGCAACCTGAAAGAAGCACAAAAGAATATGTACTGTTACGGAATATCATTCGTGCCGGTCAATTTCCTTTTTCTCTGCTTGGGAATACTACTAATGGTTGCCGCCACACAGATGAATATAAGCATTCCGGCCAAAGGCGACGACCTGCTACCTATGTTTGCGGCTGGAGGTCATTTCGGCTATGCGGTATTGGTATTCTTCACCATTGGAATAATAGCGGCAGCATTTTCAAGCGCCGATTCCGCCCTCGCTGCCCTTACAACCAGTTTCTGTATTGATATCCTGAATACAGACAGGTATAGCGAAAAGAAAGCTGTCATGATAAGAAAAATCACACATTTGGGCATCAGCGTTGTATTTGTGGCATGTATATTGATTTTCGAGGCCATAGACAGTCAGAGCGTTATTGACACTATCTACATACTTGCTTCGTACACTTACGGACCACTACTCGGACTGTTCTGTTTCGGACTGTTTACGAAGTTGAAGCCTCGCGACAGGTTTGTTCCATACATAGCCATTCTGTCGCCTGTGGTCTGCTATATGATAGATACACTCACTTTCAATGCCACGGGCTATAAGTTCGGTTACGAGATGCTGATGTTCAACGGTCTGCTTACATTCCTTGGGCTTGCAGTGTTAAGTATAAACAAGAAAGCATATTAGTGTCATTGCAGAACACTTTCAACAAACTCAAAAACTTAAAACTCATAAACTAAAAAACTCAAAAACTCACATACATATATGGAAATAAAAAGTGCAGAATTCACAATAAGCAGCTCAAGAGCTGATATGTGTCCAAAGTCTGATATACCTGAATATGCTTTCATAGGACGTTCCAACGTAGGCAAATCCAGCCTCATCAATATGCTCACCAAGAAGCCGAAGCTTGCCATGACTTCATCTACTCCGGGTAAGACTCTGCTTATCAACCATTTCCTCATCAACAAGGAATGGTTCTTGGTTGACCTACCAGGATATGGATTTGCCCTGAGAGGAAAGAAGATGATGGAAAAAATCAAGAACCTCATAGAATACTACGTTCTTGAGCGCGAGCAGCTCACATGCCTTTTTGTACTGATCGACAGCCGTCATGAGCCTCAGAAAATCGACCTTGAATTCATTGAATGGCTTGGCGAAAACGGTGTTCCGTTCGCAATAATCTTTACAAAGGCCGACAAACAGACTGTAGGCAAGACAAGACAGAACGTAAACAACTACCTGAACAAGCTGAAAGAGCAGTGGGAAGAACTTCCTCCTCATTTCATTTCTTCATCTGAGAACGGCACCGGCAGACAGGAGATACTTGATTATATAGACGGTATAAACAAGGAGTTGAAAGAACAATAAAAAAATTAATCCGCTATATACTTCTTTGATAGATGTATAAAGCGGATTAATTTTTATAATCGTTTTCTGAGCAAGAAATACAAAACATTACCTACACAAAACGTACATCTTTCAATATCTTCTTCATCACATTACGTCTGGCCGTCTTCAGTCCTGAAGATAAAGACTCAGCAGATATTATTTCAAGACAATTACTTAATTCAGACAGAAATTCAGGAAAGAATCTGCACTGCTCGTATGCCAGCTTCATACACAAAGCACGATTAGAACACGATTCGTGAGACGATTGTATAGTCTCGAAACAGAAATCAATAAAGTCGGTACGCAAAGTGTCACATTCAAACGGCTGCCTCAACAGAAGAGTGAGAAGCAAACGCCTCTTTCCCTCATGCTTTTCAGCTATAGCCTTATCAATCAGTTCGTCATGCTTTGCATACAGCCATTTATTATTCGACAAGTCAAAATGGGCGAACACCCACAAGGCATTATACGAAACCCTGACATCCTCATCAGATATCAGGGTATATAGTTCTTCTTTCAGACTGTCATTGTCCGGTCCTTGAGTGAGAAAACACATCTCGTGTATGTCGTCCTGACTCAAACGCTGAAGGAATCTCTTACGAAAATCCATATCCTATCCCTCAATTTCGCTTAGTTCCATCCAACGCATGGTCTTCTCGTCAATCTCGTCAGAAAGAACCGGCAGACGCTTCGACTTTTCAGTAAGTTCGTCCACACTCAGTGTACCGCTGCAAAGAGCATCTTCTATAGCTTTCTTCTCGGCTTCCAGTTCGGCTATTTCCTTTTCAAGCTGTTCAAACTCCTTCTTTTCCTTGAAGGTCATGCGGCGCTTGTCGTTCAGGCGTACTTTCTGTGTCTTCTCCTCCTTTGGTTTGGCAGCTTCCTTTTCGCGATCCTGCTTTGCAAGTTTCCAGTCGCGATAATCAGAATAATTACCCGGGAAGTCACGGATATCACCCTGACCGTTAAACACAAGGATATGATCTACCACCTTATCCATAAAGTAGCGGTCGTGGCTTACCACAATAACACATCCCTTGAAGTTCTGAAGATATTCCTCCAGCACCTGCAATGTCACGATGTCGAGGTCGTTTGTAGGCTCGTCCAGGACAAGGAAGTTAGGATTACGCATCAGTACTGTACAGAGATACAGGCGTCGTCTTTCGCCACCACTCAACTTATATACATAACTGTGCTGAGTCTCCGGAGTGAAAAGGAAATGCTGCAGGAACTGCGATGCCGTAAGTCTCTTGCCGTTACCAAGCTCTATCACCTCGGCAATATCAGTTATCACGTCTATCACCTTCATCTGCTCGTCAAACTGCAATCCTTCCTGCGAATAGTAACCGAAACGTACAGTCTCACCTATGTCCAGGCGTCCGCTGTCAGGCTGTTGCAATCCCATGAGGATTTTTATGAAGGTTGACTTCCCTGTACCGTTGTTTCCCACGATACCCATCTTTTCATATCGCGCAAAGATGTATGAGAAATCGTCAAGAATCTTCAGGTCGCCGAAACTCTTATAGAGATGGTCAGCCTCGAATATCTTCGAACCGATGTATGAAGCCTTCACATCCAGCTTCACGTTCGAATCGTTCATTCGTCTTTTGGCTACCTTCTCCAGTTCATAGAAAGCTTCCTCCCTGTATCTTGCCTTATGTCCGCGTGCCTGAGGCATACGGCGCATCCATTCCAGCTCGGTACGGTAGAGGTTATTTGCCCTTGCTATTTCCGCATTGGCGGCATCAATCCTCTCCTGGCGTTTCTGGAGATAGTAACTGTAATTTCCTGTATATGAATAAACCTGCTTGTTGTCAATCTCGATTATTTCAGAGCATACACGGTCGAGGAAGTATCTGTCGTGAGTCACCATCAGCAGACTCAGAGTTCCGCGCTTGAGATATTCCTCCAGCCATTCTGTCATATCAAGGTCCAGATGGTTGGTTGGCTCATCAAGTATAATCAGATCCGGCTCGGTGATAAGCACATTGGCAAGAGCCACACGCTTGAGCTGACCTCCGGAGAGTTCTTTTATTTTCTGATTGAAGTCCCTGATTTTCAACTGCGAGAGTATCTGTTTTGCTTTTCTTTCGTAGTCCCATGCCTTTTCGTGCTCCATGCGTGCCAGCAAGTTCTCCAGTCCGGGATTTCCTTCGGTCTCCATACATTTCTCATATTCCTTTATGAGCTGTACAACAGGAGTTCCATGATAGAAACATGCCTCGAGCACTGTTATATCGTCAGGATACTGAGGGCTCTGTTCAAGATAGCCCACACGGAGGTCGCGACGGAAAGTAATCTTTCCTTCGTCATAGCCTTCCTTTCCTGCAAGAATGTTAAGCAAAGTAGTTTTTCCGGAACCGTTTTTAGCTATCAGACCGATACGCTGTCCCTCGGCCACTCCGAAAGATATTGAATTGAATAGGACCAGATCGCCGAAGGATTTGGTAAGATTTTCTACCTGTAAATATGGAGTCATGTAAGAATGTTAGTTTTTAAGTTTATTAGTTTGTAAGTTTGTGAATTTATAAATTCCTGCAAACCGCAACCAATTCTTAATTTTTAATTTTTAATTATTAATTATTAATTATTTATCGCCTTTTCCACCTCAGCCTTGACTTTATCGAATTCGGCTTTCAGGCTACATGACTTACCGTTCTTAACCCTACTCCATACCAACTGCTGCGGATACACCATAACATCAGTTTCGGCAAACTTCAGTGCAGGATACTCTTTCTGTCCGTCAATAACAGTCACCCACTCCATACCGTCCATCTCATTGACGAGTATAGTACCAAAAGCCACCCCGAAAGACTCCCACGCCTGACGCTGATTGTTATTGAACTTGCCGCTGTCCATCACCTTCTGAATGCTGGCAATATCTGCTTCCGACGAAGTAAAATCTTTTGTAAGCTGTTTCTTGATAGTCATCACAGCACAGTCGAAACTCTCGTTGATGGCATTGATTTCAAGTACACGCACCGGGATAACCTCTTTCCACGGTTTCTCTCCCTCACATCTCACCTTCAACGTAGATATAATATTCTCTGCTGGTTTCATGCTTTCTCCTTTAGCCACAGTGAAAGAACATTCCACGGAAATATCTCCCCTTCCTGTAATCCACAGATGCGAAGTGTACCAGTTTCCGTTTTCCTGGAAATTCTCAGTTGAATAGACACACGACCACTCTCCCACCTTCACCAGTCGTGAAGTACGGTTGTTCTTCAATTCATAGTCCATGCATTCGTCGGCATATTTCTTATTCTCGCCTTTAAAAGCTGATATTCTGAAATTGCCGTTCCACTTTTCAGGATTATAAAAAAGGAAGCTGTCTTCTGTATCTTCAAACTCATGCCATCCTGCCGGATATTCCAGCGAGAACCATGAACCGGGAGAAATATATTTCATATAAGAGATAGTTTAGATGTTAATACTTAATTCTGTATGCAAAGGTACATAAAATACACTATTAAAAAAATCGTTCAAACCCAAAACCGTTTTTTCAATTACTTTTTATCTTCTCCATCTTCCAACAATGAATTAGTAGATATACCTGTCTTGGCATTAAGTGGACTGATTACAAGTTTACCTGTTTTAGCTTCCAATTCCATACGAGCATTTCTCGCAATCTCACCTCCAGCAGCAGCTATATTTTTATGTTCCTGAAATGTTTCCGGATTCTTACTTTCAGAAATTTCTTTAGTTGAAAGTTCTGCCAACATATTAAGTACCAGTTCTTTATTGGTCATATTATCTCTTAAATTTTCCTTTTTAAGACCTTTAAAACGTTTATACTCCTTTGCTGTCATATCACTCCAAGTCTGATAAATGATATCAGTTAAAGTTGCAAACTGTATCCCCTCCTGCAATCCATGACGTTTCCACTCATCAGTAAGATCTTTACGAATTTCTATCGATTTAAGACGTTGATTAATCCAATTATCCGAATATCCCATACGCTTGTAATCCATTAATGCCTGATTAATAGAAAGTTCCGGATCTTGCATCTGTTCTAAACGATCTGTAGCCACTTGTGCCATCCACTGTTTAAAGGGCTCAGCTTTGGGTGACGGAATAGACTGAATAAGACGAAGAAGTTGCTTTGTATCAGCCACATCTGTCAAATACATTTTTCCATCAGCCGATTTCATCTTCAGTTGACTACAATTTGTAGTCAACTCATTTCCTTCTTTTTTCAGACGCGTTTTCAAAACACTCCAATATTTACGAGGATTAGGACTATCTGTCAAAACCGCAACTACATCTACTATTGAGAAATACCATTTTTCTTCCTTGTCATCCCAAACTGTACGGATTTTCTTTGATTCAAAAAGTTTTATTGCATTATGCTGAGTCATAAAATTTTATTATTTATTGCCTAAACACTACCATATTATGCAAATATAATGCTTATAGAATAAGTAACTATTCAAAATTAATTTTATACATATGAGTAATTCACAAATAAGTTCGTACCTACAGATGCCAGTGCCCTGTTTGTACAATAGAAAAGCGAGTCCTTAGTA
>NZ_JACJLQ010000035.1 GCF_016902295.1 Bacteroides caecigallinarum
TACAATATCAAATTAATGATAGACCGCGCAAAAAATTAGGGTTTTCAACCCCAAAAATCGAGTTTTATAAAAGTATTTGCTAATTTTGCACTTGCCACTTGACTCTACAATTTATCTATAGATTTTAAGAATCTTGTACCAAGATTTTATTGAAGAAGTTCTTTCAACTTATTGGCGAGTTCTTCTCCTAAAATGTTTTCTTCTATCATTATACCTTCTGAATCAATTAAGTATGTAGTCGGTACAAATCTTACCTTATAAAGGCTGGCTACACAGGTCTCGTCTAAAAAGTTAGGCCAAGCAAGTTGTTCTTCTTTTAAAGCCTTTTCCCAGTCCTCTTTTTTCTTGTCGATGGATATACTGATGATTTCGAATCCCTTTTCGCTATATTGAGCATATAGTTTTTTAAGATTAGGTATTTCTTTTCGACAAGGATTGCACCAGGATGCCCAAAAATCAATTAGTAAATATTTCTTTCCTTGACGCAAAGTAGAAAGAGTAACATCGTTTCCGTTTCTGTCTTTAACGGTAAATTCAGGGACTTTGGTTCCTTCTTTTCCGGCTGGATAGAGCTCTTCTTTTACCTTTAGTCCGTAGTATGATTGCTTGGCTGATGGAGAAAGTGCTTCATACCATGGCTTCATATCTTCACTTAGATAACTCGTAAATGATATCATCATTAAAGGTCCCCAAAATGAGTCTTTATTAGCCATTACTGTCTGATAATATATAGAATCTACTATGTTTAAGAATTTCTTGTCAGCTGACATTCTGGCTTTTCCTCTTTCGCTTTGTTGTAGCTCCTTAATTTTGTTCTGGTCCTTCTGCTGGTATGCTTTCATCATCATGCTATCGTAATCTGCAAACTTGCGTGCATTATCAGCATACAGTGAATCCAAATAAGTACGGGCAGACAATAACGAATCATACTTTGTGCTGAGTGGCGAACCGCTAACTGATAAACCGGAAAGATTGTAAGATAGGTTACCGTTTGTTTCTCGTTCAGTTACAGCTCCACTTATTTCTATTGGTGTGTTTTCCAATATAAGGCTACGCCATCCGTAGGCATCTTTCACTATCAGGCGCACAGCCCTTGGTTCTTCCACTTTTCCTTGAAATATAAACTGTCCATTGGTTACTGTTGTGTCTGCCATTGGAGCTTCGTTGTCGTGGCTCACTGGTACCAGTTGTACATGTGTTCCATCAGGTAATCCTTCAACACTTCCTTTCAATACATATCCATTGGTTACAGGCTGACCTGTACATGCCATCATGGCCAAACTTAAAAAGGCCATCCAAGAGAGATTTTTCTTTTTCATAACGTGGTTTTATTTAGATACATTCTGTTCAATTGTTCCGTTTCCAGGATTATTCAAAGCGCCGGCTGGGAAAGGCATAGTCCACAAATGTGAAGTCGGGCTTAGAGTATATTCTGTTCCATTGTAATTTTTTGTCATTGTACGTAAGTACTTTCCTTCGCTGTTAAAACGACGGGCATCTGCAAAAGGAACTATGGAGAATATCAACTCATTGTCTTTAGTGTTCCGAATTAAAGAAAGAGCTTCCTCAAGTGTACTTGCAGTTGCAGGACGATACATCTCGGGGCGGATGCGTGTAGCGCGTACTGCATTGAGCGTATTCATCGCTTCTGTAAAATCGTTTTGCGTTGTTAGTCTTGCCTGACATTCGGCTTTGATGAGATATGCCTCACATGTGGTTAGTCCTCCATGATTGAAGAATCCGGAAGTCAAAGCCGCATAATATGTGTCGTTATTATCTACCTTAAGTTTCCAGCGTGAAAGGAATCTGGCATCTCCATCTTCAAAGCGTGCGGCTCTTTCTGCAGGAATGTTATATTCATAGCTGTCGTAGTTTGACTGTCCACCGTAGCGTAAATAATAGTTTTCCACGTAATCATATTGCATAGGGGTGGCGAGCTTGTCGTAGTTATCGGGGTCTTCAATAGCGGTCTGATGTTCTTCGTAAAAAGAGTTCCAGTCATATAGCTGATTGTTCTGTTCCAAGGCCAAATTGGAATAGCGTAATGCTTCTTCATAATTCTGCATTTGCAGATATATTCTGGCAAGTAAAGCATAACCTGCCCCTAAATTAGGATGAATTGCTGTCATTGACTGAGCTGGTAATCCCATTTCAATGGCTTCTTTAATATCATTCAACATGAAGTCATACAAATATTGAATAGAAACCTGTTTGTAGGGTGCATCAATATTGGCACTGGTAATAAGGGGTACACTTAGCTTTTCTTCGGCAGTAGAGGCATCGTAGGTATCCGCATAATAGTTAGTCAGGACATCATAGCAAAGCGACCGTATCACTTTGGCGTATGCTATCACCTCGTTCCGTTCTGCGTCTGTAGCTTCAGTGGCTGTCGGAGCATTTTCTACAATCAGGTTACAGTTGGATATTGTCGCATATAGTGCATAATAAGTATCTTCATCTGAATTGTTCAGCATGATACGGTCGGCAGACTCATCCCACATGTAGTTGGCCCGATTGAGGCTTGGTGAATTGACTTGTGCATTTTTCAGATAAACGTCGTTCAGCAGATACAAAGCGTTCAAAATAGGTGTACGGCCATTTGTGTACTGGTCTCGTAACAGTGCTTCGAAGTCAGCCAGTGTAGTTGGTATTTTGGAGCCTTTCGGCGGTATGTTCAAGTAATCGTTGCATGCACTGCATATAATGCATGTGAGTATAATCAAAAGATTTATAAATTTAGTCATAAATGTCATGCAATATAATTGGTTAGAAATTCAGGTAAACGCCACACAGGTAGTTAGGCTTGGTATATCCGCCAAGCAGATACTTGGCATTGCTGCTTTTGGCCACTGTAAACACATTCTCCATGCCCAGCATGATACGTGCATTCTTCAGATATAGTTTATGACACCATTTTGAAGGAATGCGGTAAGTCAATGAAAGGTTTCTTAAACGCCAGTTTGTTGCATCAATTACGTTTATAGAGGAGTTGGCATACATACTTTGGTAGTTATAGTTGTAGAGTGGGCTTTCCGTAGATATATAGCGTGGTATATCAGTATGAGCTTCGTCACCAGGTTCACGCCAGCGATTTTCTATGTCTTTGCTGACTACTCCCATACCCGACGAAATAAATGCTGTGTTTGTGTTACGCATTTTATGTCCGCCTTCAAACAGGAACTGAGCAGCCAGTTCCCAGTTCTTCCAGCGTAGATTTGTACTGACAGAACCATTATATATTGGTACGGTAGTCCCCAGGTAAATGAGGTCCTCAATTTCCGAAGGAGTCATATCTGTATATAATTCTCCTTCTGCGTCATATACTTGCGGAGTTCCGGTCTCACTTAATCCTGCCCATTGATAGCCATAAATGGCATTGTATGGATTTCCTACCCGTGGATATGCGGTAGGGTAATCAATTACCAGATATGCTACCGGAGCTTTCACATTTACATACGTTACTTTATTTTTGTTGTAACCTAATACACCGCTTACATTCCAGTTCCAGTCGTTATTGCGAATAACATCTCCCGACAGTGTCAGTTCAAAACCTTTATTCGTCATTTCTCCGTTATTGATGGAATATGTGCTATATCCCCATCCTTCAGTCGGTACGCCATTGGTATTGGCAAGAAGGTCAGTTCCTTTTTTATTGTAATATTCAATAGAACCGTTCAGGCGGTTACCTAACAATGCAAAGTCTATTCCTACATTGAGAGTTGTAGTCTTTTCCCAACGTAAATTGGGATTCGGACGACTTGAAATAGTACCCTGAATACCTCCTACCTGGTTGTTATTGTTATAATATGCTATCATGTAAGGAGCTGAGTTCTTTGCAATGTTACCGCCGATACCATAACTTGCACGAAGTTTTAGCATGTTGATCCATGCAACATTGAAGAATGCTTCACGATCAATATTCCAGCCGGCTCCTACCGACCAAATAGGTCTTTTCTGATATTTGGAACCGGTTGAGAACAGATTCGTCTTGTCCCAACGAATACTTCCACTTACCATGTACTTCCCGTCGTAAGTATAGGCGGCATTGCTATAGACCGATACATAACGGTTTACAAGTTCACGAATGTAAGCAAATTTTTGTTGGCTAAAGGACGCATATCCCCATTGCCCATTGAAGTTGCTTAGTTGTCCGGCATTAATCATGCTGTAAGTCAGCAGTTGTGGATCATAATTGTAGAGTGTACGGTCGTTATATTCCATTTTGTTTTCTCTGGTTTCCGTACCCAGAATCATGGTTATATCGTGTTTCCCGGCAATTGTTTTGTTAAAATCCAACTGTTGACGGAAATTATAAGCATGTGTCGTATTTGCTGATGTAAAAAATACATTGCCATAAGGTAAGGCAAATGTGGAAGTACCGTCATTATTTGATGTAGAAAATGTATTTACCATGTTTCTCACCTCAAAAGAGTCTTTTCCTTTCAATTGCTCAGTTTTATATTCTGCATATTCATACTGGAAGGACGCTGTGTATTTTAGCCAGTCGGTAAACTTGAAAGTGAGTCTGGCGAATGTACGGTTACTGAAATCACGGCTTTTCGTCAGATTCATTCCGATTTCATCCAGCGGTGTTATGTCCAGATTATATAAGCCGTTGTTGTGCAACAGATTCAGATTGTACAGACTGTAACGGTCTTCTTCAGTATTTGTATAATACGTACCGTCACTGTTCATCAGTCCGTCATAAGGCATATAAGTATAGCCCGGCGAAAAGAGATTAAATGATTGTGTGGTTCCTTTTCCATAATTCAGATAAGTTCCTACATCCAGAGTAAGCCACGAAGTCATTTGTGTTGAGTTCTGCAAATTAATACCGATAGTGTTATTTTCTGAGAACTTATCCTCCAGCTGGTTTTGGCGATATGATACGGATGCGTTGAAAGTGTTTTTCTCTGTTCCTTTTCCGATGTTCAGGTTATATTGTTGAGAAAACGGATTACGTTTGCCGTATTTTTCTATATCCTTGTAATAACGGTAACCTTGTGAAGCCAGTCCTTTCAGATTGCTTTCAAGTTGGTCTTGAGTGATATTCCCGGCATAATAGTTTAGTATATTACGTATTCCCTGAGTTGAATATGACATGTTATCCAAAACTGTGTTAGCGTAGCTTCTTACATCACCTTCATGTAGTTGGGGATTCTGTGCAGCCCATTCACGTTCCAGCTCAATCATCGTGGCCGATCCTGCCAGATATTTATCAGCATACGTGTCATAAGGATTAACTGTCAGTGTAGCGGAAAATGACACATTAAGTTCGTCTTTTTTTGCTCTTTTTGTTGTGATTACAACAACTCCATTTGCAGCGCGAGCTCCGTAAATAGAAGTAGCGGCAGCGTCTTTTAGTACAGTGATGCTCTCAATGTCTTCCATATTAAGATCTGGTACACTTTCTATCCAGTTACCATAACCATCGTTGGTCGTTTTCTCTACGGGGAAGCCGTCGATTACGTACAATGGGGTAGTAAGTCCGTTCATTGAGGTAACTCCTCGGATTTTTCCGTCGCTGTATCCTGCCACACGGCTTTCGAGTATTGCTCCCATATCGCTCAGACGTTGTGTTTCCAGCTTTTTGGAGTCAACTTTTGAAAATGCTCCTGTTGCACGCTCTTTCGAAATGGTTTGATAACCTGTTACTACCACCTCATCAAGAAGTTCCGATGATGGCTGTAAAGCGATAAAATAATCATTATCGGCATTCAGTTTCACCCGCTGTGTTTTATATCCAAGATAGGAAGCTTCTATCTCTTTGGTATCATATGGGAATGTCAGTGTAAAGTGTCCCTGAACATCCGTAATGACAGCCGCAACAGATCCTCTTGTATCTTCATTTACCTGTTTGACGTGTGCTGCAGGCAGCGGCTCGTTGTTCTCATCCACTACAATGCCATGAATAGTGCGGTTGCCCTGCGCATGAGTTTCGCACACAAACAGAATAAACGTACATAGCCAAAGCAGGAAGAGGATTCTGAAACGAGTTTCATGTAATACTACTTTCTCCATACTTATATCTTTTTTTAAAGGTTATATATTTAAACCTGAATTTTGCTCATGTGCAAAAATGTAAAAAAAAGATATAATATTGATACTAAATACGCATTCAAATTCGACAATTGTTACTTTAGGAGAAGATTTTTTGTTAAAACGTTTTTCATCCTTCTTTTTTATGCATGGTAATAACCTTATTGCGATATTGTTTTGGGGGAATCCCTACAATATCCTGAAAAATTTTATAGAATGTGCTCATGGAATTAAAGCCCACTTCAGAAGCTACAGCCTTTAATGGTATATCATTTTTAGGATCGCTAAGCAAACGGATAGCCTCCTGAATTCGATAACTGTTGACGTATTGCGTAAAATTCTGTTGTGTCTGCTCATTGATTACTTGCGACAGATAAGTGCGGTTTGTTTCAAGTAAGTCGGCAACACGTTCTTTTGTCAATAAGTTTTCTTTATATACCTTTTGTTCCTGCATTAGTTTTTCCAGTCGTTGAAACAGTAAAGTTTTCTTTTCATTACTCAATGAAGAGGCCGCATACTTTTCATTGGTAGAAGAAGTTACACTTGCTGCTGTATTTATATGTTCCTGCTGTAAGGAATTAATTATGGCTTTGAGATGTTCCTCCTTGCGGATTGATTCCTGATGCTGTCGCACGATACTGGTATATAAAATGTTTTTCCTCCTATACATAAGCCATAACGTAAAGGTGACAATCAGAATCACTAAGAGGACGCAAAGAAGGGCTTGTTCCTTTTTTTCTTTCTGTAGCAAAACAAGTTTCCCTTCCCGGATTTCATTTGCCTGACGTTCTGTATCGTACTTTATGCGAAGTTCACTCAGCATTTTTTCTTTATCAATATTGAAAATACTGTCTGTTTCCTGCTGTAACTTTCGTTGCCAGGCAAGTGCTTCGGCATACTGTCCCATGTTTTCATAACAGACGGACAATGTATTGATTACTTGGTTTCTATATATCGCACAATTCTCTTCTTTAGTGAGTGATAAGGCTTTTAGTAGTAAATCTATAGCATGCTTATTGTATCCATCTTCTTTTAATGCTATCGCATATTCATTCAGTAAAATTACTTTGTATGAGGTCTGGTTCATAGTATTCAGCGATAATCCTTTCCTGTAATATTCAATCGCCTGTTTTTTATTACCTTTAGCAAATTCTATCATGCCGTATATTGCGTACACATTTCCTTGATTGTAATACTCGTTCTGGTTCATGATAAATTCGGCCTCCTTTATATAAGGTAAAGCTTTATCATATTCCTTACGCAGATAATACATATATGAAGTGTTTAATGAACCGATAAAGATAAGATAGGCTGAATTTTGTTTATGCCCCATTTCATAAGTCTGCAGTGCGTAGGTCAGACCATCAGGATTGTTTTGTAAAAAATAAATACTGGAGATATTTCCCAGCAGAATAGCTTCAAGTTCACTGTTTTCACTTTTGTGGGCCGCTTCTATTCCTTTAAAGAAATAATGCAGGGCAGAATAATAGTCTTTGTTAAGGTTACTGGCATATAACCCCATTCCGTTATAAACGGAACATAAAGCCGAATAGTTATTGGTGCTTTTTCCCAGCAAAGATGCTTGCTCGAGATGATTTATTGCGCTCGAATCACCTAACATGACGTGTGCTTGCCCTAATGCGATATGTGCATACAGCAAGCTATATTCATAATCTTGTTTTTCATATCCTATACGAAATAATTCTTCCCCATACTCTATTACTTTGCGGTAATCAGCTTTGTGTAAATACAAAAAACAAAGTTCTTTTAATACTTGTACATCTTTCGGATTGCGTTTTAATATCTGTTCCTGCTGCTGTATGGCTGGAAGAATGTTTTCTTGTGCCTGACATGTCAACAGGATACAAATAGTGGAAAATATAATTATTTTAAGTCTTAATTTTATGCTTATCTGTATAGGGCTTGATTTCGGCATGACATTCTTAAAAATTTATTTATTGCATTGGAAGTGCAATAGATGTATTTGTTTTTGTAACTCGCCGGCTACTGTACCACCAATCCACCGTTCTTCCCATTCTGGATGTTCTTTACGTAAGTTGAGTGCAAGTAAATTGCCATCAAAAGATTTGCAGTGAATGTAATAAGGGGATAATCTACTTTTCCCAGCTCCGTTAGGACCTGCTATGACTGTAAATTCTGGACGTGCTTCCATTCCTTTATTTATTTAATAAATAAGCATATCTGCCTTTTCCTTTATCTGCTACTTATTTCCTGGTATAATGGTATCTCATAGAGAATATATAAACCTCTATTATATCATCATGTACAGAGTAAACGATTCTATGCTCTGCATTGATTCTTCTTGACCATTTTCCTGCAAGTTCATATTTAAGCGGTTCTGGCTTTCCTATTCCTGTATAAGGGTGTGCGGCAATATCTTCAAACAAGTTTTTGATTTTATTCAATATTGCTTTGTTTCCGCTTTGGGTAAAGTATAGATATTCTTTCCTTGCCTGTTCCGATAATGTTATTCTGTACATGCCACACGCTTTAAGAAATCCTCTATGCTTTCACCTTCATTCTGGGATATGGAATTTCCGTTCTTAATATCCTCTTCGCCTTTATGTATTGCTTCCATTGTATCGGGCGACGACATGATGTATTCTGTTTCCTTTAGAGAATTGTATTCATCCAAAGAAATCATTACTACTCCTTTGCCATTACCACGATTGATAACTACAGTGTCAAAATCATCAATCACTGCATCAATGTAGCTTTTCAAGTTGGTTCTTAAATCTGTGTAATTGGCTGTTTTCATAAATTCTCCTTTGTTATAATGCAAATATATGTACTTATTTGCGTACTTACAAATATAAATGGTTAATTATTCGATATTCAGGGATAGAACACACAATAATATATAAACAAAAAAAACTCCTGCAACCATTTAGATTACAGGAGTTTATATATTTGATTAAGTATAAATTACTTATTCAAAGCAGTAGCAACGTCAACTGCACATGCAACTGTACATCCTACCATAGGGTTGTTACCGATACCCAGGAAGCCCATCATTTCTACGTGAGCAGGAACTGATGAAGATCCAGCGAACTGAGCGTCTGAGTGCATACGACCCATAGTATCAGTCATACCGTAAGAAGCAGGACCAGCAGCCATGTTATCTGGGTGAAGTGTACGACCTGTACCACCACCTGAAGCTACTGAGAAGTATGGCTTACCAGCAAGAACACGTTCTTTCTTGTAAGTACCTGCAACTGGGTGCTGGAAACGAGTAGGGTTAGTAGAGTTACCAGTGATTGATACATCTACGCCTTCTTTCCACATGATAGCTACACCTTCGCGAACGTCGTCAGCTCCGTAGCATTTTACTTTTGCACGAGGACCGTTTGAGTAAGCGATTTCACGAACAACTTTCAATTCGCCAGTGTAGTAGTCGAACTGAGTCTGAACGTAAGTAAATCCGTTGATACGAGAGATAATCTGAGCAGCGTCTTTTCCAAGACCGTTCAAGATACAACGGAGAGGTTCTTTACGTACTTTGTCTGCTTTTGCAGCGATTTTGATAGCACCTTCAGCAGCGGCGAATGATTCGTGACCTGCCAAGAATGCGAAACATTTAGTTTCTTCGCGAAGCAACATAGCAGCCAGGTTACCGTGGCCAAGACCTACTTTACGGTCGTCAGCAACTGAACCCGGGATACAGAATGACTGCAAACCGATACCGATAGCTTCTGCAGCTTCAGCAGCGTTTTTGCAACCTTTCTTCAATGCGATAGCACAACCTACAACGTATGCCCATTTAGCATTTTCGAAGCAGATAGGCTGAGTTTCTTCACAAGTTTTATAAGGATCAAGACCATACTGTTCGCAGATAGCGTTAGCTTCTTCGATGTCTTTGATACCGTTTTCGTTCAAAGCAGCAAGAATCTGTTTGATACGACGGTCCTGGCTTTCAAATTTTACTTCTCTAATCATAATGTTCTTTCCTCCTTATATTATTCGTGACGTGGATCAATGTGTTTAACTGCACCCTGTTCTGCTGTGAAGCGTCCGTAAGTACCTGTTACTTTCTTCAATGCTTCGTTAGCGTCTGTACCTTTCTTGATTTCATCCATGAACTTGCCAAGGTGAACGAATTCGTATCCGCAGATCTCATCGTTTTCATCCAAAGCGATAGTCTTGATATATCCTTCAGCCATTTCAAGGTAACGAGGACCTTTAGCCAATGTTCCGTACAATGTACCTACCTGGCTACGGAGACCTTTACCCAAGTCTTCAAGACCTGCACCGATCATCAAACCGCCTTCTGAGAAAGCTGACTGAGTACGACCGTAAACAATCTGCAAGAACAATTCACGCATTGCAGTGTTGATAGCGTCGCAAACCAAGTCTGTGTTCAATGCTTCGAGAACTGTCTTACCTGGAAGGATTTCTGAAGCCATAGCTGCAGAGTGAGTCATACCAGAGCAACCGATTGTTTCAACCAATGCTTCCTGGATGATACCTTCTTTCACGTTAAGAGTCAGTTTACAAGCACCCTGCTGAGGAGCACACCAACCGATACCGTGAGTCAAACCTGAAATGTCTTTGATTTCTTTTGATTTAACCCATTTTCCTTCTTCAGGAATTGGAGCCGGACCGTGATTAGGTCCTTTTTTTACAACACACATGTGTTCAACTTCGTGTGAATAAGTCATATTCTTTACGTTTTTATTGGTAATAAAAAAATAAGTTATTATCGTAAACCATTGGAATTGCACACTTGCCTATTCCGAACGCAAATTTACTTCTTTTATTCATTTTTGCAACCTTCGGATGCAAACTTTTTCTTGCATTTTATGAATATTTTTAAGTGATTTTGCTGTTTTGCAAACTCCACTTGTCAAAATGTTTTTTGTTTTTCTATATTGCTTTTCCACATTATTATATGTACATAAAATCGGGGCTTGCCTTTTTATGCTTGGCGGCCCCGATTATGTTGGTTTATTTCTGCAGTGTAAATACGAATTCCAGTCCTCCGTTCGGAGCGTTCTTCGCAAAGATGGTTCCTCCGTGGAAAAGCACTGCGTTCTTGACTATTGCAAGTCCCAGACCTGTGCCGCCGAGTTTTCTTGAACGCCCTTTATCGACTCTGTAGAATCGTTCGAACAGGCGTGTCAGATGCTCTTCTTCTACACCTATTCCGGAATCCGAGAAGCTGAAGTAATAGAACGTATCATCTTCGCGGAAACAGTTTATTGTGATGTGTATGTTTGTGCCTGCATATGCTATGGCATTGTCCATCAGGTTTCTGAAGATGGAGTACAGCAGAGAGTGGTTGCCGTTTATCATCAGTGCCTGTGGCATAAGGTTTATCACTTTTATACACTTCTCTTCCAGTCCCAATGCTACTTCGTTTATAATATTTTCCACTACCAGGCTCAGGTTCACAGCTTCTCTTTCCATCATTTCCGGAGCCTCGTCCATTCTTGTCAGCACGGATATGTCGCGCAGCAGGGTAGTGAGCCTGTTGCTCTGGGCGTAGCTTCTTTCAAGGAATGTCCTGACTGTCTCCTTCGGTATGTTCGGATTGCTGAGAATTGTCTCCAGATATCCCTGTATGCTGCTCACCGGAGTTTTAAGTTCGTGGGCTATGTTCTGTGTGAGCTGTCTTTTCAGCCGTGCCTGTTCTTCCTCCTGAGTGATGTCGTTTATTGATATTTCGAACGACAGGTCCTGGAAGATGATACACTCTATGGTGAACGTACGCGCGTTTTTGTTCAGATGGAGTGCCGTTCTTTTCTCTTCCTTGCTGTAGTTCCCTTCGTTCTTGTTGAGGAACTCTATGATAGGTTTGAGCTCAGGAATAGTGAATATTTCGTCAGTGGAGCCGAGGTTGCGGTCGGATATATTGTTTATGTATTGTGTGAACAGGCTGTTCACCAGTATTTCCTTTCTCTCTTTCGTGAACACGCCGAGTCCCTCGTGAGATGTCTGCAAGTGCGAAATCAGCTTTTCTCTTTCTATGTAGAGTGCTTCTTTGGCTCTGTGCAGTCTCTTGTATATAGTGATGATGTGTTGCGATATTTCTCCCAGTTCGTTTTTGGGGAATGTACGCAGTATATCCATGTCGATAGGTTCATTCTTGTCGGCTTTCAGGGCGAATTGCTGCAGGTTGGTGATTGATTTTCCCAATTTGTAGGTGAATCTGTAGAATATCACCATCAGAACGATACAGATGAGTATTGTAAACCACACGTAGCCCATGTCTGCCTCGAGATGTTCGGTAAGGCTTACATTGTAAGGCAGAGCCGAGCGTATGATTATGCGGTGCTTGGGAAAGTATTTTGCGGAATAGAAGAATTCTTCGCCGTCAATACTTTCAGAGTATCTGTTTATGGCATACCCGCTACCGTACATCAGTGCGTCCTGAACTTCCTTTCTTGAAGAGTGGTTCTGGAATTCATCAAGGTTCTTGTCGGTAGAGTCGAATATGACTTTACCTTCGGGAGTGATTATAGTGACACGCAGATTCGGAATCATGTGTGTCATGATATAGTTTTTCAGCGAGTCTAATGAGCCTGCATCCGCCATATAGCTGTACAGTTGTTCATTGTAGTTTTGCAGTTGTGTATTGAGCAGTTCTGTCTTATATGATTTTTCGCGTTGATATTGGAACAGCATGAAGCATGCCGCGAATGCCACGAAAAGTGTGATGACAGAAAGGAATAACTTACGGCTGAAAGTTAGGAAACGGGGATTGAATTTTGTCATTTTTTGAACTTCCTATTAATTTTATTCACATTCGAAACAGTATCCATATCCCAGGCGTGTCACAATGTATTTTCCGTATTCTCCTATTTTCTTTCTTAATCGTGTGATGTTTACGTCGATAGTGCGGTCCAGTACATATACTTCGTCATGCCATACTTTTGCCAGTATGTCCTCGCGCGAAAACACACGTCCCTGATTCTGCAACAACAGCAGCAGAATTTCAAATTCTTTTTTTGTCAGTGATATCTCTTCGCCTCTGATTACTACTTTTTTCTTTACTGAATCGACTACCAGATCTTTGAATATCAGTTGGTCGTTGTCCTTGTTTTGTGCGCTTGCCGTACGCCTGATGACAGCTTTTACCCTTGCCAGAACTTCCCTCAGTGAGAAAGGTTTTGATATGTAGTCGTCCGCTCCTAAGTTGAAACCTGTCAGAGTGTCGTTTTCAGTGTCTTTTGCCGTGATGAAGATAATAGGGATGTTTGCCGTATCCTTGTTCTTTTTCATCATGCTTGCCATCCTGAAACCCGATATTTCGCCCATCATCACGTCCAGCAGAATGACGTTATACTGTGTAAGGTCCAGCTTCAATGCTTCCTCTGCCGAGTTTGCTGTGTCCACCAGATAGCCCTCTGTCTCCAGATTGAATTTCAAGATTTCACATAAATCTTCCTCATCATCTACGACCAATATTCTGTAATCGTTCATAATACCTTTATTTATTGTTTCACAAATGTATTCAATATTATTTTCTGGTGCAAAGATGATGCGATATTATTACTGGTGTGTGAAATAAATATTACGATTGTGTTACAACACCGGTTTTGTGAATTCTCCGGCAATTGAACGGCTCATTTCGTTTCTCACTTCGCGTGGTGAGAGTCCATGTCCCAGCAGGAACATAAGTTTTGTAAGTACGCTTTCCACGGTTGCGTCGTATCCGCTTATCACTCCTGCTTCAAGCAACTGGAGACTTGTCTCGTAGCGTCCCATTTCCACCATTCCTGTCTGGCACTGTGTGATGTTCACTATCACTATGCCTTTTCGTGTCGCTTCGGATAGCAGTTTTATGAACCATTCCTTCTGTGGCGCGTTTCCTGAGCCGTATGTTTTCAGCACTACGGCTTTAAGTCCAGGTGTGTTTAGGACAGTCTGTACCAGTTTTTCCTGTATTCCGGGGAAGATGGTCAATACCAGCACGTTGGTGTCGAACACATAATGCGGATGCATCGGCACTCCCGGCTGCACTTTCTTTATCTTGTCATACTCATATTTTATGTGTATTCCGGCGGTGGCAAGCGCGGGATAGTTGTACGAGCGGAAAGCGTTGAAATTCTCCGCGTTGATTTTTGTTGTACGGTTTCCTCTGAGCAGATGGTTTTCGAAAAAGATACATACCTCGGGCACTACCGCCGTTCCGTCAGGATGTTTGGCGGCGGCAATTTCTATTGATGTTATGAGGTTTTCCTTACCGTCGGTGCGCAGAACTCCGATAGGAAGCTGGCTTCCTGTCAGTATTACAGGCTTGCTCAGGTTTTCAAGCATGAAACTGAGTGCCGATGCGGTGTATGCCATGGTGTCAGTTCCGTGAAGTATCACGAAGCCGTCGAAATTGTCATAATTGTAGTCGATTATTTTCACCATTTTAGCCCATAATGCAGGCTCCATATCCGATGAGTCGATAGGCGGGTTAAACTGATATGATGATATTCGGTAGTTAAATCTTTTCAGTTCAGGAACGTTTTCCTGCAGTTGGTCAAAATTGAATGCTTCCAGTGCCCCTGTCTCAGGGTTTTCTATCATACCTATGGTACCTCCTGTGTATATAAGCAGTACTGACGGGTAATCCGGTTTAATCATAATGCGGTTTTTGTATCTTAATTAATGGTGCAAAGGTAGGAATTTTATGCCTTATTTAAAAATGTTAATCAATTTAATTTGTGTATGGAATGTGTCTATTGTCAATTGAAAGTATTGTTGAGTGATGATTGTACTACTAATTCGCTTACTATTTGTCGGGATTATGCTCTAGCCTTTGTGTATTATGACAGGTAAATCTGCTATATGTTTTACGGTTGATGTTATGATAAAAAAACTAAAATATTTATCTGGTCTGTAAATATTGTAATGTTAAAGTGATAACGTTAATATTGGATTTGAAAATATCTTAGCGTAATAGTTTTGAATTTCAGAATAATTGATAACTTTACAAAAACGAATTTTATGGATAATATGAGTAATATTACTAAGGAACAATATGAATTTGCGTTAGAACGTATCGAGGAACTTCTTCCTCTGGTAGGTGATGATACTCCGGCCAATGATAATAAGGCTGTAGAACTTACTATGATGTCTGATATAGTGATTGCTTACGAGAAAGAACATTTCCCTATTAATAAACCTACGGTATCGGAGTTGATAGAACTTTCGCTGGAAGAGAAAGGCATGACGCAAAAGCAGCTTGCGGCGGAGTTAGGAGTAAGTCCTTCAAGAGTAAGTGATTACGTATCCGGTCGTTCGGAGCCAACTTTGAGAATTGCCAGATTATTGTGCCAGATTCTTAATATCAAGCCATCTGCGATGTTAGGATTATAGTTCTCTATTATGTCTATATAAAGTTAACCGGCGTTTAAACAGTATTTAAATACCGTTTAAACGCCGGTTAAGCATTGTTTGATTTGTTACGGTCTTGCCACATTGACAGACATGACGCTTGCTTGCGAAGCATCATTCTGCCCCTTCACATACGCACGGAAAGACTTCACCTTTACTTGGACTCCATTGGCTATCGGATAGATGTTGCCGTTCTTTAGGAAGTAGCCCGCGGTGGGTGTATCCACACTCATCGTACCTACCATAAAGCTGTCTGTCGCAGGGATGGTTACCAGTTCCACGCCTGCGGCACTTTTGGCGCTGAAGGTGATGTCGCCTGTACCGGATGTTTGATAGAACAGCGGCTTGCCGGCTTCAAAATCGGTTTCTACGAGGGTAATCTCGTTGCTTCCCAACTTCTTGACCTGATAGTAAGTAACCTGACCGTCAGCTACAGAAGTAGGAACGAACGGCAGACAGATGGTTCCATATTGGGAGTTATCTGACAGGGCACGGGTATAAGTAACCTTTTTGCTTTTCAACTTGAGGTGGTAACCTGCATACTCGCTAATACCCTCATCGTCAGTCAGCGTTATTTCGCCCAAAACAAGATTTCCCGAACCTGTCAAATTCTTTATATCCGTCATTCTACCTGCCGCCTGCCTTATGTTTTGGGTATATTCTATTCTTTTGTCCTCATCTTCAGTCTGTGTCAGAAGTTCCCCGTAACCGTTGATGGCAGTCAGCGGTGTGCGGAGTTCATGCGTGACGGTCAGCATGATTTTCTGGCGGGCTATCACGTCACTGTTCAGCGTATTGAGCATGGAAGTCGTAACAGTCGGTTTCGCTTCTTCCTTTTTTCCGAACAGTCCTAAGAAACCTGTCCGTTTTCTTTTTGGGGGCTCTTCCTGCGAACTATTACTGGAACCCGTCGGGCTATTTTGTCTTTTATTTCTTCCTGTTCGTTGAGTACCAGCATGATTTTATTCAGCAGATTTTCCTTTTCAGCCAGCAGCCGGCAGACGCTGTCTATACGTTCGCTGCGATAGCTGGACTTGAACAGGCTGAGCAGACTGTCCACCTCCAGACGCTTCTTATGGTATATATTCATATCTTCCTCATTCCAGTCCAGCACGGTCTCACCAATAAGGGATAAATCCACCATTTTAACATATACCTCGTGTATGTCCTTGCGTAAACATCTTATCTTTTGGCTTGTAATCTCTAATTCCTGTCGTCTGTGCTGTTCGTTGAGCCAAATATAGACGATGCCGAAAATGACGAAATGCAGCCCACTGACCTTGCGGTAGCGGGCTGCGGTGTCTGTATGATGTTGCCGGGCACAAATGCTCCCGCCCGAAACGGGAGTTCCTGTTTGATGTCCTTTCGTATTTCGGGGCATTGCCCTTTTCCTATACCCTTTCATCGGGTGCGGGACAATACGGCAGAAAGGCAGGGGGTTGCATCAGCGGCCCTTTACCATTCGACCGTTTCGCCGTCCTCGAATCCTTCATGGATTCCGCTCGTGCATATCACCTGCACGGCATCCATCTGCAACACCTCGCAGAGCGGCGCTTCATAGCGCTCTTTTGTCGTTTCCATATACTTGTTGACAATTTGTTTTTACTGCAATACGGGTTCTCCGCCGTCATCTTCGTAGCCGTCGTGATCGGCATTGACAGGAGCCTCTATAACATTGGTTGTGACATTGCTGTTTTCATCTGAATACATGTTTAACATCCTGTCCCAAAACGCCTTCTTGGTGTCCCACAATGTCAGGGTCAGTTGCTGATTATCTTGCTGGTTCCCGCACTTCAAATCCCCCAAATATGCGTTATGGGTTATATCGAGAGCCGTCATCTTGTTGCCATGACACCACAAAATTTTAAGCTCTTCCAAAGTACTGACATCCAACGAGACAAGTTGATTATCGCTGCACTCCAAATACGTCAGATTGGTCAGCTTGGTTACATCAAGGGCAGTCAGTTGATTACCGTTGCACTCCAATTGCGTCAGATTGGTCAGCTTGGTTACATCAAGGGTAGTCAGTTGATTATCGTTGCACACCAAAACCTTCAGACTGGTCAGCTTGGTTACATCAAGGGTAGTCAATTGATTACCTATGCAATCCAAAGTCTCCAGATCGGTGAAGTACTCAATGCCGGCAAGGCTGGTAATGTTTTTATTTCGCAAAAACAAGAAAGTTCCCCCATTCCTTATTATTTGGAATTTGTTATCCTCATCCAGGGATACGGTGCCATCGGGGTTCGCCGTCCAGCCGATATTTGGGTTGAATTCTTCCACGGCATTGGCAAACGCCGCATTGAGGGCCTCGGTGAAATTGGCGATATCCAGTGCGCCCAGGTAGGTAATCTTTCCGGCGTTGAAGGTCACCTCTTTTTGGGTGGTCTTGACGTATGTCTTGCCGCCTTCACCCATATAGTTCAGGGTAATGCCGCCCGTCAGCGTGCCGGGAGCCACGACGAAGTAGTACTCCTCGCCTTTCGTGAAGGTTCCCGTCAGCGTTACCGACCGGGAAGCGCTTCCCGTGGCGGTCAGCGTACCATCGGCGATGGTATAGGTCAGCCCGCCTGCCAGTGCGTCGCTTTCCTGGTTGGCGGTCAGGGTAACTTCCGTCACACCCTCTGCGTCCACGGTGAACTTGGCCAGGGCGCAGAGGTTCCGGAACGTCAGATTTTTGCTGCCGTCCGTCGCCTGTGCCCACGAGGGGTTCAGCCCTTCGGCAAAGCCGCCTGCCACGGCTGTCTGCGTGGCGGGCAGGGTGAAGGTGATGGCATCGTGGGTGAGGGTCAGCGTCCCGTCGTCGGTGTAGGGATAGAAGGCGGTGTAGGTATCGGTCACTTTGGCCTCGCCTTCCAGGGTGGCGGTGCTGCCGCTGACTTCGGTTGCTTCAAACTTGCAGATGGTTTCCGTTCCGTCGTAGATGGCTACCAGGTCGCCCTGCGTCCAGTTGACGGCATGGCCGTCCTCGCCCAGCGAGGTACGTGTCTGCGGCATTCCGGCGGTGAAGGTCATGTGTACCTTCCCCGTGCTGCCGCTTTCGTTGTTCTCAATGATTTCTTCGTTGCCGCAGGCTGCCAACAGCAGGGCCAGCGCGGCGATGGTCATGTTTTTTGCTTTCATTGTTATATTTATTTGTTCAGAATTTACCAAATCACTTCGTCGCTGTCTTCAAAACCACCGTGTGTGGCATTGTAATCGCTGCCGCACAGCACGCCTTCATTCTGTATTTCAATAATCTCACATTTGGGAGCTTCGTAGCTCTCAAGGCTTGTTGTTTTTTTATTGTCTTGCATTTTTTTATTTATTATGGTTAATTAATATACGTCAATTTGTCTATTATCCAACGGGGCATCCATGAAGTATTGCTGTAATCGAGCGTAAACGGAAACGCTGCCAGTCCGCCCAGCAACAGGAATATACTTGCTATAATGGTTATTTCGGTATTCATACGACTTTTGTTTTAATGGGTTAAACGGGGCATACGAATACGGAAAAGGGCGGAAAGCTCCCGTAAAAAGGAGTTTCCACCCTTGCATGTATTGATGATAATAAGTATATTAACGCGCGAAGATACGCCGGTCGCAATGTGTGTGTGTGTGTGTGTGTGTGTGTGTGTGTGTGTGTGTTTACACAAATCTCACACATATCCAAATTATCAGCACACTTTTTTGAAGGAAAATATATGCAGGATGCGGCAGACAACAGAACATTGTCTGAACAGATTACTATATTTCCAAAAATGGGCCGCAAACCGGAATACATTTTAATTCAATTTATTAACTGCCGCAAAGATAGCGTATTTTGACGATAAATAAAGTATAAATCAGGGAAATAAATATTTTTTTTACTGTATTTCCAGATTCATTTTCAGCCGTTCTATCGCCCGCTCAGCGTTTCCGCTTTCTTCGTTGAGTAGGGTCACGAACCGGCTTCCGATGATGCACCCTGCGGCGTGTGCTGCCGCCGCCTCGTATGTACGGCGGTTTGAGATGCCGAAACCTATCATGCGCGGGTTGCGCAGGTTCATGCCTTCTATCCTCTTGAAGTATTCCTGTTTCCGGGCGTCAAAGTCCTTCTGTGCTCCGGTTACGGCTGCCGACGATACCATGTAGATGAATCCTTCGGTATTCTCGTCGATAAGGCGGATTCTTTCTTCCGATGTTTCGGGGGTGATGAGCATTATCACTTTGATGCCGTACTTTTCGGCTATTGGCTTAACTGATTGCATGTACTCATCGAAAGGCAGGTCGGGGATGATTGCCCCGTCGATGCCTGTGCTGCTGCAACTCCTGAAGAACTGTTCCATTCCGTACTGCATTATCGGATTGAGATAGCCCATAAGGACGAGCGGTATGCTCACGGTGCTGCGGATGCCTTCAAGCTGTGCGAACAGGCCGGTCAGTGTCATGCCGTTGCGGAGTGCCCGGCATGAGGCGTCCTGAATCACCGGACCGTCGGCAAGGGGGTCGCTGAAGGGTATTCCTATCTCTATAATGTCCACTCCGTTCTTTTCGAGCGAGGTTATCACTTCTGCTGTATTGTCGGCTTTAGGCGCGCCCGCACAGAAGTAGATTGAGAGGATGTCATGTCTCTTGTTGCTGAAGAGTTGGTTTATTCTGTCCATAGTTGTATCTGTTTTTATAGTTTTCTTAATTGTTTAATGAATCCGGCGATGGCTTCGGTGTCTTTCACTCCCGGAGCTGTCTCGAAGCCGCTGTTGATGTCTATCCCCGCGAACATCGGATGGCGGAACGCGGTTATCCGCTCCAGGCTTTCCGGCCTGATTCCGCCGCTGAGCAGGAAGGGGGTGTTGCCGTGATAGCCCTGTGTGAGGGTCCAGTCGAATGTCTTGCCGGAGCCGCCGTACGCCGCGCATGGAGTGTCGAACAGGTAGTATCGGCACAGGCCTTCGTAAGGGGCGGTTATGGTGTCGGCATCGGCAGTCTTCAGAGAGAAGGCTTTTATAATGTCTATGCCTTTGCCGCGTAGGGAATGGCATTGTTCCGGCGGTTCACTGCCGTGCAGCTGCACAAGGTTGAGACCGAATTCCCTTACCTTATATAATATATAGTCCGTATCGCTGTTTACGAACACTCCGACGCGGAGCGATGAAGCCGGCATGTACTCCGGAACTTCATCAGCGAAACGCGGGGACGATGGGTGGAAGATGAACCCCGTCATGTCCGGTTTCAGTTTGTCCAATGCTCTTATATTCCCGGCATGTTTCATGCCGCATACTTTTATAATCATTTGCGTACTTTAAATTCTTACTTATATGTTATGTCTGGTTTATCCGGATAGTGTATAGGGACTCTCTTATTATAAAAAATCAGTACATAGACGACGTCACACTGTAGTTTTACGCTCGTAATACTATAGTTATATGCTCGTCGAACTATAGTTTTACGCTCGTTACACTATAGTATTACGATAAATGTGACGAAGCTTTTTACTGCTTCCGGGCTGTTTCAAGTTCCTCGATGAGTGTTGCCAGTGCGCCAGCCGGTTCTGCAGTCTTCATGAACGATTCGCCCATAAGGAATCCGTCGTATCCAGCCTGCCGTAGCACGGCTATGATGTCTGCCCCTGAAATTCCGCTTTCCGATATGTGCGGTATTCCTTTCGGAAGTTTTTCGGCAAGGCGGAATGAGTTTTCCACGTCGGTGTGGAAACTACCGAGATTCCGGTTGTTCACGCCTATGAGGTCGATGCAGTCCGTCGCATATTCCAGTTCGTCTTCCGAATGTATTTCCAATAAAACTTCGAGTCCCAGGCTGTGCGCCATTTCTGCGAGGTGTCTGCATTCGTCCTTTTCAAGTGCGGCGGCTATCAGGAGTATGGCATCTGCCTGAATGGCTACGGACTGTAATATCTGATATTCCGATATGATGAAATCCTTTCTCAGGATAGGGGTGGATGGAGCTGAAAGGCGGGCTTTGAGTAGGTCGCCTTCGCTGCCTCCAAAGAAATCCGTGTCTGTCAGGACTGACAGTCCTGCTGCTCCGGCTTCGGCATATCCTCCGGTTATCAGCCGGACATCGGCTTCGCGGTTTATCCAGCCTTTTGAGGGGGAACGACGTTTGAATTCTGATATTATTCCGGTGGGGGATGACATGATGGAGCGGCTGAGGCTTAACGGCTCTCTTGTTTCATGCATGGCTATTATGGCTTCGAGCCGCTTCATGCTTACGGCTTCCGTCTGCCGGCTGATTTCCTTGCGCTTGTTGGCTATTATCTGTGTGAGAATATCTTCTTTCATACTGGTGGAGTGATTATTGGTTTATCTCGATGAATTTTTTGAGTGTCTGCATGGCATGTCCGCTTTCGAGCGATTCGCGTGCCTTGGCTACGCATTCTTCTATCGGAAGTTGCGGCTCTATGGCCTGTATGGCGAAGGATGCGTTGATGAGTACACACTCTGTCTGTGCTTTTGTGGCATTGTTGCTCAGTACATTGTCGAATATCTTTGCAGCTTCGCGTGTAGTGCTTCCTCCGTAGAGTTCTTCGCGGCGTGCTATGGTGAAACCTATATCGGAAGGTTTGCAGATGGTTTCATAGCGGTTGGTCATAACCTTGAACTCGTCGGTGAGGGATATTTCGTCGTATCCGTCAAGATTGTTTACTACGGCGAAACCTATTCCGAGGCGTTGCAGTGTGTTGGTGTAGAGGCGCATCAGTGTGAGGTCGGCCACTCCGAGCAACTGGTATGCCGGGATGCATGGGTTGATGAGCGGACCGAGCAGGTTGAAGATGCTTCTCACTCCGAGTTCCTTCCTTACGGATGCCACGGTCTTCATGGCCGTATTGAAGAGAGGCGCGTGCATATATGCCATTCCGCATTCTTCCATCGACTTTCTCAGACGGGAATTGTCGTTGGTAAATTTCACTCCGTGTTCCTCCATCACGTTGCTTGCCCCGCTCACTGAGGTGCTGCCGTAGTTGCCGTGTTTTGCCACCTTGTATCCGGCTCCCGCCACTACGAAGCAGGCACATGTGGAGATATTAAATGTGTTCTTGCCGTCGCCTCCCGTGCCTACAATGTCGATTGGTTTGTATTCGCTCAAATCGACATTGACACGTGTGCTGAGGAGTGCTTCGCGGAAACCGATGAGTTCTTCTACTGTTATACCCCTCATCTGGAAGACCGTGAGGAGTGATGCTATCTGGGTGTTGTTGTATTTCTCTCCCGTTATGTTTTTCATGAGCGAACATGCTTCCTCGCGTGTAAGTTCCTCATGATTGAATAGTCGTTTAAGTATTTCTTTCATTGTAGCAGTTTTTTAATTTTCTCGAATCCAGTTCTCAATCATCTTCTTACCGTCTGGGGTAAGTACTGATTCCGGGTGGAACTGAATGCCCCGGACATCGTATTCCTTGTGCCGGATTGCCATTATGTAGCCTTCCGCACTGATGGCTGTCACTTCCAGACAGTCGGGGAGAGAATCTCTGTCCACCACCCATGAGTGGTATCTTCCTACGGGGATTTCTTCCGGCAGGCCGCTGAAGATATAGTCATCGGCAGTTATGCGGATTATGCTCTGTATGCCGTGATATACTTCTTTCAGGTTCACCAGCTTTCCTCCGAACGCTTCGCCTATGGCCTGTTCGCCAAGGCATACACCAAGGATAGGCTTGCTGCCGGAGTAGGTGCGTATCACGTCGAGAAGGAGTCCTGCCTCTTCGGGTATTCCCGGACCGGGGGAGAGGAGTATCTTGTCGAACTCCTCGAGTTCTTCCATACAGAAACAGTCGTTTCTGAGTACTGTCACTTCTGCGCCAAGCTCCTTAACGAGGTGGCTGAGGTTGTATGTGAATGAGTCGTAGTTGTCTATGATTACTATTTTCATTTTGTTTAGTTTTTGGTGTTTTATAATTTCTCTGCCAGTTCGATGGCTTTTCTCAGTGCTCCGAGCTTGTTGTTTACTTCCTGCAGTTCGTTTTCTACATTACTTTTTGCCACTATTCCGCCTCCTGCCTGAAACCAAAGTTCGTTGTTGCGGCTTACGAATGTGCGTATCGTTATCGCCTGATTAATGCTTTTCCCGTCCAGGCTGATGAAACCTATGCATCCGCCGTAAACTCCGCGGTTGTGAGGCTCGTACTTGCTGATAAGCTGCATTGCCATCACTTTCGGCGCTCCGCTCAGTGTTCCTGCCGGGAAGGTGTCGATGAATGTACTTACGGCATCGGCTCCGGCATTTACTTTTCCGCTCACACGGCTTACGAGGTGTATAACGTGACTGTAGTATTGGGGTTCCTTGTAGAAATCCACTTTCACTTCGTGGCAATTGCGGCTAAGGTCGTTCCTTGCCAGGTCCACCAGCATGACGTGCTCGGCATTCTCCTTTGGGTCGGCAAGCAGGGCCTCGGCTGCCTTGCGGTCGGCTTCCTTACTTCCTGTCCTTTTGGTGGTTCCTGCTATCGGGTCTATGCTTGCTATGCCGTCCTCAATCTTGCAGTGTGTTTCCGGTGACGAGCCGAAGATTCTGAATCCGCCGAAATCGAAGTAGAACAGGTATGGCGACGGGTTTATGCTTCGCAGGGCACGGTAGAGCTTGAAGTCGTCGCCTTCGTATCTCTGTATGAAGCGTCTTGACATCACTATCTGGAAAACGTCGCCCCTCATGCAGTGGCTAATGCCGCGGCGTATGTTCTCGCGGTGTTCATCGTCTGTCAGTGTGCTGGTGGTTTCACCTACAGCCCTGAACTCGTATGCCGTGAAGTTGCGGTTGTTTATGGCTTTTTCTATCTCGTCAATGTGGCTTGGTTCCCCCGGTGACTGAAGTTCGAGGAGTACCATCTCGCTCTTGAATCCGTGGAAAACGATGAGGTATTTATATAATATGTATAGAATCTCCGGAGCGTCGTTCTTCTCGTCTATGCTGTCCGGAACGTTGATGTTTTCGAAATAGCGGACCGCATTGAAAGTGGTGTAGCCATACACTCCGCAGTATGACGAATATTCGCCTTCTATACCGAAATGTCCGAGGAAGGTATTTATGGCATCTTCCACACTTTCCTTACACTTAACAGAAGTCTCTTCTGCAGTTCCGTCGGGGTAGGTCGCGATGGCTTTTCCGTGGTTTATGCTTATGCTTGCTATCGGGTTGAGGCCGATGAATGACTTGTTGTTCTCTGTTCCGTGATAATCGGAGCTTTCCATCAGTACACTCTGAGGGAAAATGTCGCGCACTTTCAGGTATGTGCTTACCGGCGTATGGAGGTCGCCTAAAATTGATTTGTGGATTGTGGTGTATTTGTATTTTGTATTCATCTTTGGGGAATTTAAATTAAAAACTAACAACCTTTATATTTCAAATAAGTCTCAATATCCTTGTCGCCTCTGCCGGACACTGTAAGTACAACAATATCTGTAGGCTTGAAGTTTATTTTCTCCAGGGCTCCCAAGGCATGGGCGGATTCCAGAGCCGGTATGATGCCTTCCAGAAGTGTAAGTTCATAAGCAGCCTTGATTGCTTCATCATCGTTTATAGCCAAAACTGTAGCTCGGTGTTCTTTGGCGAGGTTGGCGTGCATGGGACCTACCCCGGGATAGTCCAGACCGGCTGAGATTGAATAAGGTTCGAGTATCTGTCCGTTGGCATCCTGCATTACAATGGTCTTGAATCCGTGGATGATACCGATTTTCCCAAGTTGGATTGTGGCTGCCGACATACCGCTGTTTATTCCATGTCCGCCGGCTTCGGCAAGTATAATCTTCACACGCTCGTCGTCAAGATAGTGGTATATTGTGCCTGCAGCGTTGCTTCCTCCTCCTACACATGCCATCAGATAATCAGGATAATCGCGTCCTTCGTGTTCCATGAGCTGCTTCTTGATTTCTTCGCTGATGACGGACTGAAGCCTTGCCACCATGTCAGGATAGGGGTGAGGGCCTACTGTAGAGCCTATCACGTAGTAGGTATCGGCAGGATGGCAGCACCAGTCGCGTATGGCCTCGTTTGTGGCGTCCTTCAGGGTCATGTTGCCGGAAGTGACAGGGCAGACGGTTGCTCCAAGCATCTTCATGCGTTCCACGTTTACGTGCTGGCGTTCGACGTCCGTTTTTCCCATATACACTATACATTCCATGCCCATCAGAGCGCATACTGTAGCTGTGGCTACACCGTGTTGTCCGGCTCCTGTCTCGGCAATTATTCTGGTCTTTCCCATACGTTTTGCCAGCAGAACCTGACCTATGGCATTGTTTATCTTGTGTGCTCCCGTGTGGTTAAGGTCTTCCCTCTTGAGATAAATCTTGCATCCGTATTTCTCGGACAGGCGATTGGCGAGATAGAGTGGGGAAGGGCGTCCCACGTAGTCTTTAAGCAACTGCGCGTACTCTTTCTTGAACCCTTCGTCGTCAAGAACTTTTGAGTATGCCTCCTGAAGTTCGCTAACACATCTGTGCAGGATTTCGGGGATATACGCTCCGCCGAATTCTCCGTAATAACCTTTTTCGTTTACTTGATAAGATTTCATATTGTCATTGTTTTAAAAGTTTCTGAAAACACAAAAAGCAGAACGGGCTGTCGTAAAGTACGACAGCCCGTTCTGCTTTATATTCCTATATCTTATGTTTGGTATATATACACACGACTGATGCCCTTACGACTTTTGGAGTTGTAAGTGGCGCCACCAGAAGAATGTATTTACCAATGAAGTTCTCATAAAATGTTATATTATTTGTTGTTTCTGCGGCAAATCTATGTATTATTTTTTATAATCCAAACATTTTGCCGATTTTTTATCGAAAATATTTCACTTTTATTCCTACAGCCTTGCTTTCGGCTCCCATTGGAGGATTTTCCTTGAATATGCTTATACCAATGCTTTTTATAGCCGGAAAGTCGTTGAAAAGGCGTTTTGAAATCCTGTATGCCAGATGTTCAAGCAGTTTTGACGGAATAGACATTTCATGCTTCACGGCTTCGTATATTTCCGCATAGTTAATGGTGCCTTCAAGACTGTCGGTTTCTGCCGCAATGCTGAAATCGGTCTCGATGTCAAGGCTTACCTTGTATTCTGCTCCGACTGTGTTCTCTTGCGGCATGACACCATGAAATGAATAGAATTTCATACCGTCGAGTATGATGTTCATTGATTGGGCTTTCATATAATCATGATTAAAGATAAAAGGCGAAGAATTCCGTTTTATGCGGATATTCTTCGCCTGGGTTTATCATTTATGTTTAAAGTATATTATCCGCATCTTGAAGAACCGCAAGATGTACATATCAGACATCCTTCCTGATAAACGAGTGTCTCTTGTCCACAGTTAGGACATTTCATGCCTTTTGCCTGTGTACCGTCCTGTACGTATTTCTTCAGAGCACGTTCAACACCGTTTTTCCAAGTGTTGATGTTCTCGCTGTCAAGCTGCAGTGAACCTACGAGTTTGATAACCTGGTCGATAGGCATTCTCCAGCGCAAGACTCCTGAAATAAGTTTTGCATAGTTCCAGTATTCCTTATTGAAACGTTCGGACAATCCTTCAACTGTCATCTTATATCCGCGTTTGTTCTCGAACTGGAAGTCGTAGCGTTTGTTTCCATTCTCATCAATGTTCTTGATGATTTTTCCGCATGTAACTGATTTAGGAAGAACAATTCCCTCTTCGTCATCCTGAAGACCGGTGAAGATTTCGTACGGATGACCGTCGAGCAGTCCTACGAATGCCACCCACTTTTCCTTGTTGTTCTGGAAACGTACGACGTCGGCTTCAAGTACTTTTGGTCTGACTTCTACAACTTCAGGGCGCTTGCATCTGCACTCTTCTTCTTGTTCCTTGCGTTTTTCTTCCTTGTCGGTCTTTTGTGTTGAAATAAGAACTCCGGCACGTGAACCGTCGCGGTAAACGGTACATCCTTTGCATCCTGAACGCCATGCTTCGATGTAGAGTTTGTTCACGAGTTCCTCATCGACATTGTTCGGCAAGTTAATGGTTACACTGATTGAATGGTCAACCCATTTCTGTATGCGTCCCTGCATCTTGACTTTCATCAGCCAGTCCACATCATTGGATGTGGCCTTATAATAAGGTGACTTGGCTACAAGTTCGTCTATTTCTTCCTGGGAATAGTTCTTTGTTGTATCAAGACCGTTAATCTTCATCCATGTCAGGAACTTGTGATGGAATACGATGTATTCTTCAAAAGCGTCACCTGTTTCGTCAACGAAGTCGATTCTTACGTTCTCGTCATTAGGGTTTACTTTACGGCGTCTCTTATATACAGGCATGAATACAGGCTCAATACCGGATGTGGTCTGTGTCATAAGACTTGTTGTTCCTGTAGGCGCGATAGTAAGACACGCAATGTTTCTACGTCCGTATTTAACCATTTCTTCGTAAAGAGCAGGATCGGCTTCCTTGATACGGTTTACGAAAGGATTATCTTTTTCTCTTTCGCTGTCATATATCTCGAATGCTCCGCGTTCCTTTGCCATGATGACAGACGAGCGGTAGGCTTCGATGGCTATGGTCTTGTGTACTTTCTCAGAGAATTCTGTGGCTTCTTCTGTTCCGTATATCAATCCCATGGCTGCAAGCATATCTCCTTCGGCGGTAATACCAACTCCGGTACGTCTTCCAAGACCTGACTTCCTGTAAATCTTTTCCCACAGATGGCGCTCTGTATTCTTTACCTCGTCATTTTCAGGGTCTGAATCTATCTTTTCAAGGATAAGGCCAATCTTTTCAAGCTCGAGGTCGATAATGTCGTCCATTATCCTCTGAGCATATCTTACGTGAGTCTTGAACAGGTCGAAATCAAAATACGCGTCTTTTGTAAATGGATTTACTACGTATGAATAAAGGTTTATAGCCAACAGACGGCATGAGTCGTATGGACACAATGGAATCTCACCACATGGGTTTGTTGATACAGTTCTGAAGCCAAGGTCGGCATAACAGTCGGGCACGGATTCTTTTAGAATTGTATCCCAGAACAAAACTCCGGGCTCGGCCGATTTCCAGGCATTGTGCACAATCTTTTTCCATAATTCGTTGGCATTGATTTCTTTGACGAACTGTGGATTGTCCGAATCTATAGGGAATTTCTGGATGTAAGGCTTATTGTCAATGGCAGCCTGCATGAATTCATCGTCGAGCTTTACAGAAACATTTGCCCCTGTAACCTTTCCTTCTGTCATCTTTGCGTCGATGAATGACTCTGAGTCGGGATGTTTTATTGAAACGCTAAGCATAAGAGCTCCTCTACGTCCGTCCTGCGCTACTTCCCTTGTAGAGTTGGAGTAACGTTCCATGAATGGGACAAGTCCTGTAGATGTAAGTGCGGAGTTCTTTACAGGCGATCCTTTGGGACGTATGTGTGACAGGTCATGTCCTACACCGCCTCTGCGTTTCATGAGCTGTACCTGCTCTTCGTCGATACGGATGATAGCACCGTATGAATCGGCCTTTCCGTCAAGTCCAATAACGAAACAATTGGATAAAGAAGCAACCTGGTATTCATTTCCGATACCGGTCATAGGGCTACCCTGAGGGACTATGTATCTGAAGTGGTCGAACAAGTCAAACAATTCCTGTGAGCTCATGCTGTTAGGATAGTTTGCCTCAATTCTGGCTACTTCATTGGCCAAACGCCAATGCATATCCTCTGGGGATTTTTCATAGATGTTTCCAAACGAATCTTTCACAGCGTATTTGTTTACCCAAACACGTGCCGCAAGTTCGTCACCTTTAAAATACTCTAACGAAGCTTCGTACGCTTCATTGTAGCTGTAAACCTTTTTTTCCACGATATTATATGAATAAGTTTGTAACCGTTTTTTGGTAGATATTCGAGATATGATTGAATGGTGCAAAGCTATTAATGTTTTTCGAATGGACAAAGGAAAAACATACAAAGTTATCAACAGTTTTGTGAAGTTTTCAGTTTCGACTGATTATTATCTTGAGTATCAATGATATAAAGATTTTGTATAATAATAAAGTTTTCCGTTTTGAAAAACTTTAGTGCGTTCATGGCAATAATAGTCTGTAAAAACTGTGTTATGATTGTTTTTTTTGTATTATCTTTGTGGAAAACGATTTAAGATGGAAACAATAAAGAATAGAAGGACAATACGTAAGTACAAATCTCAGGATATTCCTGATGATTTGTTGAATGGTTTGCTGGAAGAATCTTTCAGAGCGGCTACAATGGGGAACATGCAATTGTATAGTGTTGTGGTAACTCGCAGTTCTGAAATGAAATCCAAACTCGCACCGATACATTTCAATCAACCTATGGTGACAGGTGCTCCTGTGGTTTTGACGTTCTGTGCCGATTTCAACCGTTTCAGCTTGTGGTGCAAACAGAGGAAAGCGGAGCCGGGCTATGATAATTTCCTTTCATTTGTCAATGCCATGTCGGATGCGTTGTTGGTGACTCAGAATTTTTGTACTTTAGCTGAAAACGCCGGTCTTGGAACATGCTATTTAGGCACTACAATCTATAATCCGGGTCCTATTATAGATTTGCTTAAACTACCAAAGCTTGTTATTCCTGTAGCAACGATTACTGTCGGTTATCCTGATGAATTTCCGGCTCAGCCTGACAGGTTGCCTTTGAAGGGGATTGTCCATAATGAAGTGTATTCTCAATATTCGGCCGGGGATATTGATGATATATATGCTTATAAAGAGTCTCTGCCAGAGAATAAAAACTTTATAGCTATCAATAATAAGGAAACACTGGCGCAGATATTCACTGATATCAGATATAAAAAGAATGATAATGAGGCGATGTCAGAAAATCTGGTTGGGGTATTAAGACAGCAGGGATTTTTTGATGTGGATTAATATAAAAAAAAGCCGTAGTTTTGAACTGCGGCTTTATTTTTTATATTCGTATATGAATTATTTTGTTCTTAAAATAGCTTCAATCTCATCAATTTCATTTTTGAAAGCTTTATCCACATCGACTTGGTCTTTTACTATTTTACAAGCATGTAAAACGGTTGCATGGTCTTTCTTTCCGATAAGCTGACCGATTTTTGATGATGAGGTATCAGTGTGTTTCTTTGCCAAATACATAGCAACCTGTCTTACTTGTACAACCTCTCTTTTTCTTGTCTTGGTATGTATTGTAGAAGTGTCAACTTTATAGTATTCGCATACTTTTTCGATAATATCTTCCACAGTAACCGGCTTGACTTCTGCACATTTTACAGCTTTTCTAACTATTCTTTGAGTCAAGTCAATATCTATTTCACGCTTGAAAAGAATAGATTGTGCCAGCAATGAGTTGACAATGCCCTCAAGTTCGCGGACGCTCTCATTAACATTTTCGGCTATATAACTGATGACAGATTCGGAAATCGTAAGACCGTCACGTCGTATCTTATTACGCAATATGTTTTTACGCAATTCCGTGTCAGGCTTTTCGAGCTCCGCTACCAATCCCCACTTGAAACGTGTAAGCAGGCGGTCTTCCATTCCTTGAAGCATTACCGGTGCACGGTCCGAAGTCAGGATGAGCTGTTTACCGTTCTGATGCAGGTGATTAAAAATATGAAAGAAAGTATTTTGGGTTTTTGTTACTCCGGCAAACTCTTGAATATCATCAATAATGAGTACATCAATAGTCTGATAGAAAGTAATGAAATCATTGAAGTGGTTGGTTCGTACAGAATCTGTGTATTGCACCTGGAACAAATGTGCTGACACATACAAAACTCTTTTTTCGGGGTAAAGTTCTTTTATGCGTGTACCGATGGCATTGACAAGATGAGTCTTGCCAACTCCTGACGGTCCGTAGATGAATAAAGGGTTGAAGGTCCTGGCAGGGTTTTGTGCGACTGTTTCGGCAACAGTTCTTGAAAACTCGTTACTTGTACCTTTAATAAAGTTGTCGAAGTTGTAGTTCGGATTTAAGTGCGGATCCAAATCCTGTACAACTTGTGCTTGAAGAGGGTTAGGGGTTTTGTTGGCATTCTGTACATTGTTCTGTTGTACGGCCTGTGAACGTTTGGTCCCCTCTATATTTACTGTAATTTGATTGGTTTTGTCTGTAAGAATGGAGTACATCAGTTCCGTGCCTTCACCTATTTCCTTATATATGGCTGCACGGAGTAGTCCAACATACTTTTCTTCTAAGTATTCATAGAAGAAAGGACTTGGTACCCCTATAGTTAATGCCTTATTGTCGTATTTAAGCGGAACAATAGGCTCGAACCATGTTTTGAAAGCCGTTGCATTAACATTGTCTCTTATAAACTCGAGACATTTGTTCCATAACGCAATAGCTTGATTCCCTTCAATCATATTTGTAAATCTATATCTAAATTTCTATTTTGGCGAATTATCTACGATGCAAATTTCGTGATGTAATTTCAGAAAAACAAATCGTCTTTTTCTTGCTTTTCTGAAAAATATTATAAGCGCTTGATTATCAGCAGAGTTCTGCCGGTAGGCCTAATGTCTCCCTATAATATTGTTATACGTTTGTAATGTCTTGAAAATTAGAAGATTATTTATTGCCTAATAAGTGTGATATGTTTTTTATGTGTAAATATAAGTTATTGATAACCAATGCCTAATCTTTGTTGGATATGTGTTATTTAGAATGCTTGTTATTTAGATTTGTTCTAATTTGTCTTTATTTGTCCTTTTTGCCGAATAAAGAAAAATGAACATATCTTTTAGGATGTTCCTGCAGATCTTTTAATAATGACGCGGCGTTGGCTGACGTAGCGTTCAGGTTGTTATAAAGTTCAGGATCGTTGAATAATAATCCTATTGTGTTGTCTTTGTTGTTGAGCTTATCAGTTAATGCATAAACATTTTTCAGAGTTTCATCAATTTTGTTGAATGTTCCGGCATAGTCTATACCTTTTAGGTTGTCGCTTATAACCTTAAGGTCCTCGGTGATAGTTGTTACATTATTGGTTAGCTTTGGAATGTCATTTCCCATTAGCTTTTCAAGATGATTGCTTGTCTGGCTTAATGAAGCTGTAATTTTTTCAGCATTTTTGAGGGTATTGCCCAATGCTGGATCGGATAACACTGTATTTAGTGATGTTAATATGGAATCAAGTTTAGGCATCAGTTTTTCAATCTGAGGCAATAACTCTTGTTCGGCTTTTGCCATAATTCCATTGTTGGCGTAACCTTCGATAGTGTCGCCCGGAGTTACGGTTTTACTTTCGCCGTAATTCATTATAAGATTCATTTTTACGGTTCCAAGCATTTCTGTTATCAGTTCGGCTTTGCTGCCTGCAGGTATCTTGATGTTTTCATCCATTTCTATTCCTACAGTTATATGGCCGGGGTTATTGTGGTTGTACTGTATGTCTCTGACCAGGCCGACTTTGAATCCGTTGGCATAAACAGGGCTTGAAAGCGCTAATCCATTGACTTCAGTATAGTCCACATAATAATAGCTTTCAGCCTTAAACAAATTTATTCCCTTAAGATAATTTATTCCTACAAAAAGGATTACTAAAGCTGCAATAGCTGCTATTCCTATTGTAAATTCTTTTTTCATAATTGTATCTCTATAATTGTTTATTTGTTATTATTCCTGTTTTTAAATTCTTTTATAGCCTGGTTGATGTTTACTTTTTTGTCATCCTTGAAGGCGATGATAAAAGCGTCTTTAAATTTCTTGTCAACCAAAGTCTTTTTTATACTTAAAATTTTGTTGTAATTTTTGTCTTCAGCGTAAGTGTATTTTATAAGTCCGTTTTCTTTATAATAACTTACAGGTTTTAATCCTTTAAACTGTTTGCTGTTTTGTGGCAAGACTCTGTCGGAAGCCAAAATCTGTATTTTGAAGATTGGTCCGGAAGAAATGTTTGTCGTGTTATCGGGTGAATTTGTGGCAACTGTCTCGTTTTTAGGTTGCCGTGATATGGTAGATGATTGAATTTTGGAACTGTTTCCTTTATAGCTGATAAATGCGTTGTAAATAGCGTTGGCTAAATCGGATGTTCCTTTTTCTGACAATAGATAGGTTTCTTCGGCAGGGTTGGATATATATCCAAGTTCGATAAGCACACTTGGCATGGAAGTTTCTCTCAAAACTAAGAATCCTGCCTGATGTACACCTTTATCTATTCTATTATATCTTTTGAATTGTTTCTGGATGAGGGTCGCAAAGTTTACGCTTTGAGACATATTCTTATCCTGCATGAACTCGAATATAATATAGCTTTCAGAAGAATTGGGGTTGAACCCTGCATATTTTTGCTGATAGTTTTCCTCAATAAGAATTACTGAGTTTTCTTTCTTCGCAACTTCAAGATTGTCCTCGGTCCTGTGTAATCCCAATGTATAGGTCTCTGCCCCACGTACCTGGGATTTGTTTTTTGCCACAGCATTGGTATGTATGGAAATGAATAGATTTGCCTTTGCGTTATTTGCAATTTCGGCCCTTTTGTTTAAAGGTACGAAAATATCTGTTTTTCTTGTGAATACAACTTTTGTGTCGTTGCATTTCTGTTCTATTAATCTGCCTAATTTTATTGCTACATTCAGATTGATGTTCTTTTCCTTTCCTTTACGTCCTATAGCTCCAGGATCGTTACCTCCATGTCCCGGGTCGATGACGACAACGAACTTGTCGTTTATTGTGTTACCGGCTACATTAATGGATGAAAATAGTACGCACGATAATAAAAGTAGTCTGCAAAAAATATTCATTCTATATCAATGTAAACAAATCTGTGCAAAGTTAATATTTTCGTCCGTTTTTATTGCTGTAATCTTTAAGAATTTATTTTTTATTGGGTAAAAACAGTAAAATATACTATTGCATCTGATATTATGACTTTTTTTATTATCTTTCCTCTAAAATGATTTACGGTAGAATGATTCCAAAGGCTTCCATTGGTATATTCATATGAATAAAGGCAATAAAATATTTACCGGCAGCATATTGTTGTCG
>NZ_JACJLQ010000036.1 GCF_016902295.1 Bacteroides caecigallinarum
TTCATAGCTTTTAGTATGAGTTCTTTGAAGGTGGTACTTAAAGATACTCATTTTCTGTGACATACAGAACTAAAAGCTATATTTTTTTACTTGCGAAACTTAAATAAATCATAAAGCACTGATTATCTATATCCTTTTTTGTCATGTTCCTTTCGGATAAGGTCTGCCAGTCCATTAAGAAATTCTGTGAGTTTGCCCGGCTTTCGTTTTATCACGTCCTCATGCTTTTGGTGACAGTCGCTTATCTTGATGTTAAACAACCATTCAAAACCTTTGGATAAATCTACCAAATAGGCAGGTTTGCCGTTCTGATAAACAATGTCTTTGGAGAGGAACAGACCGCTTACCATTTCCATGATGTTGATAAGGGCTGTTTTGTCAGCGAGATAGAGAGGGGAAAGGCTTTGTTTTTCAATCCGCTGTTTGAGTTGTTCCGGGTATTTGATGCGCCATTCAATAAGGCGTATTTCTGTGTTTAAAAGTCCTATCGCTTCATCAATTAGATGCAAATAGGGCATTTTTTTCTTGCTCAAACCGTACACGGTATGACTTAAGACGATATAAACCAAAAGAAAAATAGCGGAGTAATACACTATAATCTTGCTCGTTAATACTGAAATTGGCTACATGGATAGCTAATTCTTCAACAGCTTTTGTTAGTTCAGATGCAGAAACTTTGCGCTGTGAGTATTCCGATAGTAATCGAAAAAAACTCTGTTGTAATAATGCTTTCATCTATTAATATTTTTAATTTCATAATTAGTTAGTTCGTCTTTTATAGAATTTTACTTATATCATTGGGTGTCTTAAAATAATAGTCTGCACGTATAGGATTAGATACATTATTGCTCCATAAAACCAATCCGGAATCAACACCGGCATTGTTAGCACATTGAATATCATAAATACTATCACCAATATAGAGAGCGTTTTCGGGGCTTACATGGGCTTTAGCCAAATATGCTACTAAGGGTGCTGCTTGGGGCTTATGTTCATCAGTATCATCGGCACATACAATTGTGGAAAAATAGTCCGCTAACCCTAATGGTTCAAAATCAGAATAATATTCTTGATATGTTTTGGAGGTTACAATGCCTAAAATATAGCCTCTTGATAAAAGGGATTGCAAGCATTCTTTGATACCTTGAAAAGGTTGAATAGTGTGCTGGAGCAATTTCATATTCCTATCCCATCGTTTCAAAGCATCTTCTATGTCGAGTATTTTGAGTAATTCCAACGCATTTCTTCCGGTAATGCCTAAAGCAAATTTCAGACTTTCATATTGAGGTGCGCGTCCTGTTATTTCTGTAATTGTTTTTATTAAAGAGTTGATGACTGCATATTCCGTATCTATCAATGTACCGTCTATGTCGAATACGATATGTTTATATTTCATGTGTTTGATTTATTAGTCAAATAATACTTGCCAGTTTCTATCGTAGTAAGCTGAAAAGCACATTTTAATTTGTTCTTCGTTATTTTTCTCTTTTGCAAGAATAGGTAATTCTTCCAATCCGAAATAGGCACTCTCATCCGTTTCAATATTGGGTCGGAAATATCCGCTTTCAATCTCACAAAGAACAAAAACTTTACAAACATTGTAGGCATAGGGGGGAATATTATGCAAATTTCTATCTTGTATAGCTATTATCCGGATAGCTTTTACATTTAATCCTGCTTCTTCTTTTACTTCTTTTTCTGTATTAGTCTTGATACTCTGATTTATATCGACCCAACCACTGGGCAAAGACCAAGTTCCATTTTTCTCTTTCACAAGCAGTATTTTATCATCTTTGAATATAGCAGCTCGTGTATCTAATTTAGGAGTTTGAAATCCTGTTTCATTGCAAAACAGATTCTTTACTTTTTCTATGGGTATTTCACTTTGCAGACTAAGCATTTCTGCTGCAATTTCTCTAATGCGTTCAAAGCGTTCTATATCAAATACATCTTTGGAGTATGTCAATCCCCCTTGGGCAATGAATTGTAGTTCTTTTGCCCATTCAAGCCATTGTGGTTGTACTATTTTATTCATATAGTGAATGTTAGTATCGTTATATTGATTTACAAAGGTATGGAAAATGAAATTCTTTATTTTTGTCCTATGTTAAAAAATCATCGGCTTGACCGGATTCTGCTAAGAGAAGGTTGTGTTATTCCTAAAAAAGAGGCAATATGTCCTAAAGTCACTCGGTGGAAAATGCTGGGATATTCTTTTATCAACTTTTCATAACGTTCTTGGGCAGACAAGTTCAGCCGGGAAATATGAATGTCCTGTAAAAGTAGAAAATTTTCTTGCTGTAACACTCTCATCCAATTGGCAATGTCAATACGGGATTTATATAAATCATTCAACTTGTCTATAGAAATGGAGTAGGTTAAGGTTTCTTCTAAGGTTTCTACATATTCAAATCCTGCTTTGTGCCGATATAAATCCCATGAACCACAAGTCGCATCGCCTTCCATAGAAAACCATGTTGTTATTTCTTTTCCATTATGCAGGATATATGAACGTGTTATACCTTTTTCTATAAAATAAACCTGATTGTCAAAACGACCAGCTTGTATGATGATAGTTTTAGCCGGAAAAGTCTGTTGTTTGAAACAGTACTTTAGCAGGTGCAATGAATCATGCGAAACAGGATAGAGTTCTTGTATCTTTCTTATTATATTATCCATTATCAATGTTTTTGCTCTTTCTACAAAAATACGAAAACAGAAAGGGATAATATTGTTGCATTCATAGTTTAAAAAGGAATTTGACTATTTTTAGCAAGGTGGGATGAAAAGAGAACCACGATGTGGATATGTGATATAGGCAAAAGAAATAGGTGGTGCTAAACTACGTTTAGTTTATCCCTTTGTCTATATAGCCAAAACGAACTAAACCTATTTCTATTGACAGCAAAATACGTGTGCTGGCGAAAAAAGAAATAGTATTACCTTTTTCGCCAGTATCGTTTTTAGCAATCTTTTTCAGTCTTGATTTATCCTTAATAGTTTGAGGAAGAAATGAACTCTTTTATTTCTTCCTCGGTTGGAAGTTCTATCATGTACTTCTGTACAAAGATATTCGGGTCTAATCCGGCAGTGGCATATTTAACTAATGTATCTCCCTTTTCGGTGCAGAGCAAAATGCCGATAGGCGGATTATCATCCGACTGCATCACTTCTGCTTTAAAGTAGTTGAGGTACATATTGAGTTGTGAAGCATACTCATGGCGGAACTTGTCTATCTTCAATTCCACAATGACATGACACTTCAAAATGCGGTGATAGAACACAAGGTCGGCAAAGAAGTAATCTTCATCAATCAAGATGCGTTTTTGCCGAGCTTCAAAGCAGAATCCATGTCCCATTTCCAACAGAAAATGTTGCAGGTTGTCAAGAATGGATTGCTCCAAGTCATTTTCTGTTACTAAGGAACGTTCATTCAACCCTAAGAACTCTAAGGTTACAGGAGTGTTGATAACATCTTGAGGTTGCAATAGGGTTGCTTGTTGCTGGACTAAAGCGGAGAGGGATTCTTTGTTTTTGGATAGTCCGCTACGTTCATAGTATAAAGACGCTATTTGTCGTTCCAATTCTTTGACAGACCAGCAGCCACGAATCGTTTCCATTTCATAGAAAGCACGTTTTACCGGGTTCTCAATTCCCGATATGGTATTTAAATGGGTGGAAGATAATCGGTTGAATAATCTATCAGCCGGAATCATCCATGTTTCGGTTTTTGGATGTTCTGCTGATAGTTTCCAAACGCCATTTTCAGATTCGGCGGTCGCCAACCGCCGAATTGGTTCGGTGAATTCGGCGGTCAATGACTGCCGAATTTGAATTTCCGATGTAATATACTGTGCAATAGGTTCTTTCAATTGTGGATAAACAAGGTACAGCCGTCTAAATTCACGGAATCTACGTTCATTCAGACCTTTTGTATTCAGCCGTTTTTCCAATTTCTTCAACAGGTATTCTCCGTAGGCTGCACGATCTTCTCCGTTCTGTTCAAACTCTACAATATAGCAACCCATAAGCCAGTTACGGGAAGTAAGGGCAAGGTTTACAGCGTGCGCGGCTTGTGTCTGCAACGTGTTCTGTATCGTGCTGATATGTTTTACTAATGCTTCAAAGTCCATAGCTACAAAGATAAATCTTTTATGGTTAAAACTCTAGTTTGGGTTTATAGGTTTTGTCCCGATTTAGGTATCGTAAATGGGTAAAATTGCTAAATAGTTGATTTTCTTTTGTTTCAGATATTGCAAAGGTACAAAACAAAATGAGATTTCAAAGTGTATTAAAGGTGTACTGAATAACGGGAAACAGGTAAAATATGGTAAAAATAGAAAAAATAGGGAATATGCAAATCGCTTAGCCTTTTTTCGTTATCCCCTGTAAAAACATTTACTTTTCCTTTGTTAAGACATAAAAAGAATGTATTTTTGAAAAAATCAACTAATCAATTACAAGATATGCAATCAGTGGTTTGGCAGGAGATAGAACAACTATATCAGGAATTTCAGAAACTTGGTATTAGTGAAGCGGTGGACTATGAAAAGTACTACCTCTATTCTCTTATTACCCATTCTACAGCGATTGAGGGTTCTACACTCACCGAAGCTGAGGCGCAAATGCTTTTTGATGAGGGCTTGACTGCTAAAGGGAAACCTTTGGTATATCATTTGATGAATGAGGACTTAAAGAAAGCATATGAGCTTGCCAAAACAGATTCTGTTAGTCTTATACCTATAACTTCTGCTTTTCTGCAAAAGTTGAATGCAACATTGATGCGTACAACAGGTAGCGTACACAATGTAATGGGTGGTTCTTTCGATTCTTCAAAAGGTGACTTCCGACTTTGCGGCGTCACTGCTGGTATTGGTGGATGGTCATATATGAATTATCAGAAAGTCCCTGCCAAAGTAGATGAACTTTGTGCTTTATTACAGGAAAAGCAAAAGACAGTGGGAACATTGCGTGAACAATATGAATTAAGTTTCAATGCCCATCTCAATTTGGTGACCATTCATCCGTGGGTGGACGGAAACGGAAGGACTGCACGTCTGTTGATGAATTATATTCAGTTCTGCCATAATCTTTTCCCTACTAAGATATTCAAGGAAGATAGAGAAGAGTATATTCTTTCATTACGTCAATCCCAAGAGGAAGAAAACAATCGGTATTTTCTTGATTTCATGTTCGGTCAATTAAAGAAGTCTCTTTTGTTAGAAATTGAAAAGTTCAATTCTTCACGGAAGAAAGGATTCAGTTTTATGTTTTGACAGGTTGAATAAAATATATGTCGGGATAGATTTAGTATCTTTGCACAGTGATTGATTAAAGATATTCCCATGAATAATATTCAGAAAAAAGCATATACCTCTAAAGAAATTCTGACCATAGCCTATCCCATACTTATCAGCCTTGTGATGGAGCAGGCAATAGGTATGACCGATACTGCCTTCCTGGGGCGTGTGGGCGAGATAGAGCTTGGTGCTTCTGCCATAGCCGGAGTATATTATATCGCTATCTTCATGATAGGTTTCGGTTTCAGTATCGGTTCGCAGATACTGATGGCGCGAAGGAACGGCGAAAAGAGATATTCCGAGATAGGCGACATATTTTATCAGGGCGTGTATTTCATGATTTTTCTGGCAGCGGCCGCGTTTACTCTTACCGAGTTGATAACGCCGTGGCTGCTTCCGAAGATACTTTCATCGCAGAATATTTATGCTGCTGCCGAGAGTTATATTCACTGGAGAGCTTTCGGATTCTTCTTCTCGTTCGTTGCTGTAATGTTCAGGGCATTCTTTGTGGGAACAACACAGACCAAGACTCTTACTCTGAACTCGCTTGTGATGGTGGGCTCGAACATTGTTTTCAATTATATCCTGATTTTCGGTAAATTGGGATTCCCGGCTCTTGGAATAGCAGGTGCGGCAATAGGCTCGTCGCTTGCGGAGCTTGTGTCGCTGATATTCTTCATTATATATACTGTCAGGAAAATAGACCTGAAGAAATATGGGCTGAACAGGTTCAGTTCATTCAATACGGATAAACTAAGAAGGATTCTTAATGTGTCTCTGTGGACTATGATTCAGAATTTCGTATCACTTTCCACATGGTTTATCTTCTTCCTTTATGTGGAGCATCTTGGCGAACGTCCGCTTGCGATAACAAATATCATAAGGAATATCTCCGGTATCACGTTTATGATAATATCTGCGTTTGCTTCCACATGCGGTTCTCTTGTGAGTAATCAGATAGGCGCCGGAAAGGCTGACAGTGTGGTATGTACTGTGCATCAGCATATAAAGCTGGCGCTGGCTATAGTTTTGCCGCTAACCGTATTGTTTGCGGTGTTTCCTACGATGGTATTAGGTATCTACACTGATATGCCAGACCTGATAGAAGCGTCAATCCCGTCGTTGTGGGTGTTCTGTACCACTACATGGCTTACGGCTGCATCGAATATATATTTTCAATCTGTATCGGGTACGGGAAATACGCGTATGGCGTTTATGTTGGAACTGTCAACTCTAGTGATTTATGCTGCATATATCACATTGATAATTCAGGTGATGAGGCTCGATGTGGCTTGGTGCTGGACTTCGGAACATGTTTACGGAGGATTCCTACTCATCTTTTGCAGTATATATCTACATCGGGGAAAATGGAAATTGAAGAGGATATAGAAAAGAATACGGATCGTTTCACAAATTAGACTGAAACGGTCCGTATTGGTTTATTGCTTAAGGCTTTTCTTATTTCAGTTTAGAGAGGAAACGTTCTCTGTCCACTATGTAGCGGATATGTTTCCCTTCGCCTATCGTGCCTTTTGAATCTGATGCAGTAACCTTGAATGTAAGCTTTCTGCCGTCTATTTCTTCAAGTACAGCTTCCGCATTGACTGTTTCTCCCAAAGCTGATGGCTTGATATGCGATGTTTCCATCATTGCTCCTACTGTAGTTGAGCCTTCCGGCAGATGGGGCGCGACTGCTTTCATTGCCGCATTCTCCATTAAAGCTACCATTGCAGGTGTAGCGAAAACTTCCATATCGCCCGAACCCATTGTGAGGGCTGTGTTGGCAGCACTTACGGTCACTGTGCTGACGTGTTTTAATCCTGTTTCCATTATTATATGTTTGTTGTTATTATCAGTTACAAAAATAAATATTATTCTTCAACTATCCATTTTTCTATTCCTCTTATCTGATTGTTGAAGTTAATGCCTACCTTCAACAATTTGCGGGTGTCGGAAGCGAATGGCTTTGCGTATTCTTTTTCATTTATCTGTTTTATAGCTTCTTCGGCACTGCCGTTCAGCTTGAATTCCATAACGTAGATATAATTGTTTGTTTTGACTATCATGTCAATTCTTCCGTTCGAGGTATGGTATTCGGCTTCGGTATAGAAACCCAATAGCTTGAAGACTATGAAAAGAACATTCTGATAGTGCAATTCAAGTTCTCTTGCCAGTTCGTAAGGGGTGTCGGCAAAGAAACTTTGCAGGCGTAGCATGAATGAATCAATATCTCCATTGCGCACATCATTTATAAATGATTTTATCTGGAATGTTGTATTACCGTTCTCTACAGACGCATAGAATGGCAACAGGAAACGGTTGAATCCTTCTTCTACTTCACGGTTGGGAAATCCCAAATAGTATAGTCTGAACTCCTTGTCGAAATCTTTGATGGTCAGATACCCGCTCTGATAAAGAATAGGTACAGGATTTACATATATAGACTCGATTCCTCCTAATGAATCCGATGATGCCATTTCATTATTGAATCTGTTCAGGTCATAATTGCTTTTCTTAAGCAGTTCCACCAGGAATGTCGGTGTGCCGGTTTCAAACCAGTAGCTTCCCAACTGCATTTCTGCAAAGGTGTTCAGAATACTGAAAGGATTGTAGATGTCTTCGCTCTTGTCGGCAAAATGATATCCGTCGTACCATATCTTCAGAGTATCCTTCATTTCCTCTTCGGACATGTCGTTCTTTTCGGCCATTACTTTTATGTCTTCCTTGAAGTCGCGGTGGAGTTCATGCTCTGTAATTCCGCAGATATTGGCAAAACGTCTTGACAGCGAGATGTCCATAAGATTGTTAAGATCACTGAACACACTGAATTTGCTGAATTTTGTAACTCCTGTAAGCAGCGCAAACTTGATGTGTCGGTCGCAGCTTTTCAGAGTTCCGTAGAATGCTTTCAGGGTGTTTCTGTATTCTGTAAGAAGCTCCTCATTTCCTATTGCCTGCAGCATAGGCTTGTCGTATTCATCTATCAGTATGACAACGTTTTTACCGGTCTTTTCTGCAGCACGCTGTATAACTCCCTGAAAACGTAAGGAGAGACTGCTTTCTGCTTCTCTTTTTCCGTATAGTTCTTCCCAGTGGGTTAATGTGTTGTTAAGAATCTCGTCCAGACTATCTTTATACTCATATTTTTGATTGTTCAGATCTATATGCAATACAGGATATTCTATCCATTCATTTTCAAGATTTTCCATGGCAAGACCATTGAAAAGTTCTTTTTTGCCAAGAAAGTATGCTTCTATGGTCGAAATAAGAAGGCTTTTTCCGAAACGTCGCGGACGGCTCAGAAAGTAATATTTCCCGTTTTTAATCAATTCATGGATATATTCTGTCTTGTCGATATAAATATATCCACCTTTACGGATTTCGTCGAAACTCTGTATCCCTACCGGATAAATATTAGCCATATAAGTGTTCTTTTTAAATGAATGATTAATCGTTACAAATATATGTTTTTCTTCGCACAATGTCAAAAATGCCAGAATAAAAGGCAATCAATATGCGGCTTGCTCTATTGAAGAATATATCGGATAATTATAGGAATTAGAATCTGATTCAAAGTTTTCAGTTCATTCCTTGCTGAAGTTACGGAATTTTGTGATTTTTGTATTACGATTATATTTATAAAAACGGATATTCTGAAAATTACAAAATCAAGCTTATGAAAAGACTTTTATTCGCAACGGTCGTTTCTATTGCCGGAGTTGCATCTTATGCTGAGGACTCTCCATTATGGATGCGTTATTGCGCCATTTCTCCTGATGGCGAGCAGATAGCTTTTACTTATAAGGGTGATATTTACACTGTACCTGTTCAGGGTGGCAAAGCTTTGCAGATAACTTCCAATCAGGGACACGACACACATCCCGTGTGGAGTCCTGACGGAAAGAATATTGCTTTTGCTTCCGATAGGGAAGGAAGTATGGATATATTTATTGTTGGCAAGGACGGTGGAGTGCCACGAAGACTTACCACTCATTCCGGAAATGAGGTGCCATACGCTTTTAGCGACAACGGTCATGTGCTTTTTCAGGCTGTAGTTATGCCTGATGCCCAGGATATGACTTTCCCCAGTTCACAGTTCCCGCAGATATATGAAGTAGGAACAGATGGGGGCAGACCTGTGATGTTCTCGTCTATACCTATGGAGGATATCAGTGTCAGTCCTGATGGCAAGTCTCTTCTTTATCATGACAAGAAGGGATATGAAGATGCCTGGAGAAAGCATCACACATCATCCATTACACGTGATATTTGGCTTTGCACAGAGCAGGAAGGGGCAGCAAGAAGTTACAGGAAAATCACTTCTTTCGATGGTGAAGACAGAACTCCAGTATGGACTCCGGACGGAAAATCGTTCTATTATCTGAGCGAGAAGGAAGGTAGTTTCAATATTTATAAATCGGATCTTGAGGGTAAGAACATAACACGTCTGACATCTCATACCGACCATCCTGTACGTTTCCTTTCAGTAGCTTCAAACGGAACTTTGTGCTATGGGTTCAATGGAGAAATCTATACAGTGAAAGAAGGAGAATCACCAAAGAAAGTCAATGTTAGCATCGTGTCCGACAGTTATGACAAGCATCTGGTGAAATGGCTGAAGTCGTCAGGCGCTACGGAGATATCAGTATCCCCTGAAGGCAAGGAGATAGCTTTCATCTTGCGTGGCGATGTATATGTCACATCTGTAGAATATAAAACCACAAAACAGATCACCGACACTCCGGAACAGGAGAGGGATATAGATTTCTCGCCTGACGGAAGGAGTATAGTATATGCTTCGGAGCGCAACGGACTCTGGCAGATATATCAGACTTCGTTGGTCAATAAAGAAGACGAACTGTTTACATACGCAAATGAATTCAAGGAAGAAAGACTTGTGAACAGTATTTATACGTCATTCCAGCCACAGTATAGTCCTGACGGCAAGGAAGTCGCTTTCCTTGAGAACAGAACAACGCTTCGTGTGCTTAACCTCAAGACGAAAGCTGTTCGTACGGTGATGGACGGTAAGTTTGAGTATTCTTATTCGGACGGCGACCAGTGGTTCGAGTGGAGCCCTGACAGCCGTTGGCTCCTTTCGGGATATATCGGCCATGGAGGATGGAATAATAATGACGTTGCACTGGTCAATGCTTCGGGAAATGGCGAAATTCATAATCTTACCCAGAGCGGATATACAGACAGTAGCGCCAAGTGGGTTCTTGGCGGTAAGGCTATGATATGGCAGAGCGACCGTGCGGGTTATCGCAGTCACGGCAGCTGGGGAGCAGAAGATGATGTCTATATCATGTTCTTCGACCTTGACGCTTACGAACGTTTCCGCATGAGTAAAGAGGAAGTTGCATTCCTGGAGGAGAAGGAGAAGAAGGATAAGGAAGAAGCTGAAAAGAAGGAAAGCGACAAGAAAAAAGGAAAGAAGAAAGGTGACGCAAAAGACAAGGAAGATGAAGTAAAGCCTTTGGAATTCGACCTTGAAAACTGTCGTGACAGAATCATACGCCTGACTGTTAATTCTTCCAGACTTGGTGACGCCGTACTTTCTGCCAAGGGGGACAAACTTTACTATCAGGCTGCCTTCGAAGGCGGTTATGATCTCTGGAAGCACGACTTGAAGGAGAACAAGACTTCAATCGTAATGAAAAAGATTGGTTACGGGGCCATGATGACTGACAAGAAACAGGAGAATCTCTATCTCTGCAATTCTTCTATCAAGAAAGTGAATATGGAGAAAGGCGAGTCGAAGGATGTTGAGTTCAGCGCTCCTTTCAATTATCGTCCGTATGAGGAACGCCTGTATATGTTCAATCATATCTGGAAGCAGGTTGAGGACAAATTCTATGTAGCCGATTTGCATGGAGTTGACTGGAAAGGCTATTACGAAAACTACAAGCGTTTCCTGCCATATATAAACAATAATTATGACTTCCAGGAAATGCTGAGTGAGTTGCTTGGCGAGCTTAACGGTTCCCACACCGGAGCAAGATATTATGCGGCCGGTACTTCATTCCCTACAGCGTGTCTTGGCGTGTTCTATGACAATGAATATACAGGAGACGGTCTGAAGATAAAGGAAATAATTGCCAAAGGACCTTTTGCTGTAAAGAAGACAGGTGTAACCGAAGGATGTATCATCGAAAAGATAGATGGCGAGAAGATATTGGCTGGTGTCGATTATTACCCGATGCTGGAAGGTAAGGCTGGCAAGAAGGTGCTTCTTTCAGTGTATAACCCTGAAACCAAGAAACGTTTCGATGTTACGGTAAAGGCAATCAGTGCAGGCGAACAGTCCAATTTACTCTATAAGAGATGGGTAAGACGAAATGAACAGATAGTTGAGAAACTTTCCGGTGGACGTGTGGCATACGTGCATGTTCAGGGAATGGATAGTCCTAGCTTCCGTACTGTATATAGCGAGTTGCTGAGCGAGAAGAACAGAACCAAGGATGCTGTGATAGTTGATACTCGTCATAATGGCGGTGGATGGTTGCATGATGATTTGGTCACACTTCTCAGCGGGAAGGAATATCAGAGGTTCGTTCCTAGAGGACAGTATATCGGCAGTGACCCGTTCAACAAGTGGCTCAAACCGTCATGCGTTCTTGTATGTGAGGACAACTACAGTAACGCCCACGGTTTCCCATGGGTATATAAGGAATTGGGCATAGGTAAGCTTATCGGAACTCCTGTTCCTGGAACAATGACTGCCGTATGGTGGGAAAGACAGATAGACCCAAGTATTGTTTTCGGTATTCCTCAGGTGGGATGTATGGATATGCGCGGCGAGTATCTTGAAAACAAAGAGCTTCAGCCGGATATTGAAGTCTATAATTCGCCTGAAGAAGTATTGAGAGGCGAGGACAGACAGCTGGAAGCTGCAGTGAAGGAGATGCTGAAAACTATTGAGTGATAACAGTGTCCAATATGTAATTTCTTCTGTTAATCTTCATGGCTCAGATTACATAAGTTAGAAATGACAATAAACAGTAAAGGTCCTGAAATGGAAATCACTAGTATTTTCCGTTTCGGGACCTTTATTTTATGATTTAATTATCAGAATTTCAGAACATATATTTGAAGTATTTATTCGCTTCAATATTATCTGGAAGGAACAAGGGTAAATCCCCATTTATATTCCTGATTGGCCGGGATAAGATACTGTTTGTCAGGAATGGCTCCCCAGCTGTCGTATCCACCTACACCCATCTGTTTCATATCTACGCATACTTCAACAAAATCGCGTGGCTTGATATCACTGATGTGAGTCTGCCTTGGCTTGATGTTTTTGGCAGTTGATACATCATGCTTCAGTTCTTCCTCATCACGGTTGTTCCACTGATAGTCGCAATATGTCGCTTCCTCACCGTCGAAATCTTCTATTGAGTTGCGCAACGTATTGAAGCCGATAGTCTGGTCGGCATAAATTGTAAGACCTTTTCCGCCTTTCCTGCCAACGCTAAGCCAGCGTGTATCTGTGTGATGACCATTTTCCTGAGGGCGTACGTATGGGAAATACATATCATCGGCAGTGCTCTTATAGAGACCGACGAGGGTACCATTATTGCGGTCAATATAGTTTTCTTCAGGTCCGCGACCGAAATATGTCACATAATTCATATTGGCCGGCATACGGAAACGGATACCTATACGAGGTACCACAAGTTTTGAACTTTCCTTGCGGATGGCATCATTACCCGGAGTGAAGGTAGCCATAAGAGTAGCTTCGGACAATTCGGTCTTTGTTGCCTCCATATCGGTAGAAGTAAAGGTATAGTCAGCTTTTACAACTCCCGAAGGATGTATGCGGTATGTTGCCATATAGAGATTTCCTGCAGCCAGAAGATATGTGGCTTTCAGTACGGCATCCTTACCATCCATTTCTACAGAAGCATCCACTACATTGAAGTTTTTGCTTGACTGTTTCCATATCTGCAGGCGTTTAGGCATCTGGCTTCCGTAATCATTGTCGTTTGGAGCACGCCAGAAGTTAGGCTGAATACCGAAACCTTCGCTGAAGTATTCTGTTCCTCCAACCTCATAGGAAGTGACAATTCCGCTTTTCTTGTCGAACTTGAAATTCACCTTTGAAGAAGATACGCTTAAAATATTACCTTCTGTGCTACACTTAAGGGCAGGACCGGAAACAGCAAATTCACGTTCCAGAGGTTCTACAGGTAAACGGAACTGCTCGTGTGCCAGTTCAAATCCGGCAGGAACAAGTGTTTCAGGCTCCACGGTAGTTACACTGAACTCAACAAAATATTCAGTACCTGCTTTCTGCTTCAGACCGCTTACATCTACTTTAAGCTCTTTACTTGCCTGAGGCTCAATATCCATTGATACCTTGTTACGGCGAATTACCTTATCATTCTCCTTGACAAGATATGTAATCATATATTTCTTTAGATTTGTAAAGTAATAACGGTTAGTTACATTGAATATACCGTTTTCTCCATCTTTCATCTCGAAACCTACATATTGATGAGCATATTTCACTTCACTCATGGCAGGATGAGGAGTACGGTCAGGGCTGACGATACCATTGCAGCAGAAGTTACCGTCACTTGGCATATTAGTTCCGAAGTCACCTCCGTACGCCCAGAAGAAACCGCCATCTTCAGTCTTGACTTTCAGTCCCTGGTCAACCCAGTCCCAGATATAACCACCCTGAAGATTAGGATACTTATATATTGCTTTCCACTGATCCCAAAGACTGCCTGTAGAGTTACCCATGGCATGAGCATATTCAGAAGGAGCAACAGGACGGTCGCTGCCTTTCTTGCCTATAGATTCCAGCCATGATGCACTAGGATATTGAGGTACATACATGTCGGAGTTCCATTCCCACTGGGCACGTTCATAGTTTACCGGACGATTCATAATATCCTTGTCGGCTTCTTTCAACCACAGATAAGTCTGGTAGAAATTGTAACCGTTGCCGGCTTCATTACCGAGCGACCAGAATGTAAGTGAAGGATAATTCTTGTTACGTTCAAACATATTGATGGTACGATACAAATGTGGCTTCAGCCATTCAGGATTATTTCCTAATGTACCACCTTTTCTCAGGTCGTAATACATACCATGACTTTCAATGTTTGCTTCATCGTAAACATAAAGGCCATATTCGTCACACAGTTCATAGAAACGTCTGTCCTGAGGATAGTGACACAGACGAACTGTGTTCAGGTTATGTTGTCTCATCAGTTCGAAATCCTTTCTCATAAGCTCCTCACTCACATAATGTCCTGTTTCAGGATTATGCTCATGGATATTTACTCCTCGCAGCTTGATTGGCTGGCCATTGACCAATAATACCGTATAATTATTTCCGTCGGCTGATTTCTGATCAATTTCCTTTATCTCTATTCTTCGGAAACCAACGTTAAATGGAACCACTTCTGTAACTTTTCCGTTCTCCTTTACAGTCATAAACATCTTGTAAAGATTAGGAGCTTCAGACGACCATGTCTTTACCTGTGGAATTTCTTTATTGAAAACTACAGTGTTTTCTTTTTTAGAGTCAACAGATATATTTTTGTTTTCCTGTGCTATAATATTTCCTTGTTTGTCAACAAGTTCATAGCTCACTTCAAGATTGGCAGTTGTACTGCGGCTGTTCTTCATATCTATTGCCAGACGGAAGATACCATTACTGTACGTATCATCAAGAGTGGAAGTCACACGGAAATCACTCACCGAAGCCTTGGGTTGTGAATAAACAAATACATCTCTTTCTATACCGCTCATCCGCCAGAAATCCTGACATTCCAGATATGAGCCTGTACTCCAACGGAATATTTTCAGTGTCAGAACATTCTGTCCTTCTTCCAGATAATCATTGATAAGATATTCTGCCGGATTTTTTGAATCCTCGTTGTATCCTACTTCCTTTCCATTGATATATACATAACATCCCGATTTTGCTCCGGCTATATGAAGATAGATATCTCTACCTTTCCAATCGGACGGTATATTAAGGTCTCTTCTATACACACCTACAGGTATATCATCCGGCAGTTTGGGAGGCTGCGGGTTTCTTGGTTGGAACTCATAACCGTGGTTGGTATATATAGCTACTCCATAACCCTGCATTTCCCAGTTCCCGGGGACTTTTATATCGTTCCAGTCGGATACATCTGTATTCTTTTCGGTAATGTCGGCTGGAAGGTTACGATGTGAGTCTGTATAGTAGAATTTCCAAACCCCGTTAAGTAATTTATAATAAGGACTGGATTCGTATTTTCCACTCATGGCCTGAGACTTGTCAGCATAGCTCATAAATGCAGAACGAGGCTCCATACGGTTTACACTTACGGTTTGTATGTCCTGCCAGTAAGGCAACGTTACAGACTGATTATCGTTTGAAAAAGAATTAAAAGAATTGCTACATAATAATAGCGACATCAGAGCTAGTTGTTTCTTCATAATATTTATTTAAGTTTAGTTTCCGGGCCAAAGTTAATACATTACGATGTCTTTCCTTCTATAAATTCATTGTTTTTCTTTTTCTTTTTCAGCTTTTTGCTTTTTCTCTATCAGCATGTTCATGAAAGCGGAGCTTATTATACCTGTAGGGATAGCAATCATGGCAATACCAATCAGGCTTATCAGGCTACTCAGTAGGCGCCCTATTGGAGTGATAGGATATATATCGCCGTATCCCACGGTGGTAAAGGCTACTATGGCCCACCAGAATCCGTCACCGATATTCTCGAATGCATTGGGTTGTGCGTTACGTTCTATGTAGTACATCAGGATTCCTGAGAAACCAAGCATGATGCCACATGCCGTATAAGATGTTATGAGTTCCTCCTTTACGGTCTTCAAAACTGTTCCTATCATCTGGAACGAACGCGAGTAGCGTATAAGTTTGAATATTATCAGAATGTATGCCAACACCACAAGATGTATATTAGGTGTCTCTTTGTAGATATAAATACCAACGAAAGGAAGTACGGCTACAAAATCTATAAGTCCGTAAAAGGAAAATATGTAATGCAGACGTGCTACCCATGGGTTTTTATATTGTGCATACTGTACAGGGGCTGCAGCAATCCTTAATCCGTATTCTATGGTAAAGACGAAAGAAGCCAGATAATTGAATAAGTACAGCCAGTTGCGATAAGGCGCGGATTCCTCAAACGAGCCGCATATAATTGAAATTATAGATCCGATAATGAAGAACAGTACGAAATACTGAAACCATTTTTTCATCAGTTGACGGTGTATGGATCTGTAAAGTTTCTCATGTCGTATAAGAGTGGTTATCTTCTCACGTATAGGTGATATGACATTGTTGGGATTATTTTTCATTTTATATAATAATAGGTACTATTGGCAAATGTAAATAAAAACTATGATATTTAAAATACCAGTTTGAACGGAGTGTATAATTTTTGTATAATATGTGCATATGATTTCAACCTTATATGCCTATTTTTTGTTTTTCATTATATAAATACTTATTTTTGAGAAAAACAAATAACCGATATCATTATGAAAAAACACAAGCGAACCAATACGCTTAGTTTGTTGGCATCATTGCCTTTAATATTGGCAGGCCAAACTATTAATGCACAAGAACAAGAATTAGACAAAGTCTCTGCCGATACTGTAGTAAATGTCGGCTATGCCACCGGAAGCATTAAGAAACTGTCCGGATCAGTGGAACTGATCAAAGAAGATCAGATGAACAAAATACAGATTGTAAATCCTATTGAGGCTATTCAGGGACGAGTAGCAGGACTTACTATCAATAAAGGGGGGAACGGAACGGCTGCTCTTGATGCGGTACGTCTGCGTGGAACTACATCCATAACGGGAGGTAACTCACCGTTAATCATTGTTGATGGTGTTATAGGGGATATGACTCTGCTTACCTCAATTTATCCTACTGACATAGAAAGCTTTACTATTTTGAAGGATGCTTCCGAAACGGCTCAGTACGGTTCGCGTGGAGCTTCCGGCGTAATAAATGTCGTGACAAAGAAAGGTATCAAGGGCAAGACAAGTATAAACTACAGCGGAAGTTTCGGTATTTCCAGTGTGTATAAAAGAATAGGGATGCTCGATGCTGATGAATACAGAAATGTCACTTCAAGTCTGGGATTGAGTATTATAGACAAAGGCTATAATACAAATTTCCAGAAAGCAATAGAAAGGACGGCCATAAGGCAGAATCATAATATTGCTCTTTATGGTGGCGGAGAGAAATCTACTTACCGTGTATCTCTTGGATATTTGGATATGGAAGGAGATATAATGAACGAGGGTATGAAGATGTTTACATCAAACATGAATCTGAACCAAAAGCTTATAGATAACTTGGTAGATTGTGAACTTGGAATATTCGGCTCGGTGAAAAGGGAAAGAAGTCTGTTCGACCTTCAGAAGACATTTTATTCGGCCGCAACTTTCAATCCTACTTTCCCCGGAGAAAAGAATTCTTCAGGTGCCTGGGATAATCTTACTACGGCCAGTCAGATAACAAATCCGTTGGCATGGATGGAAGTTGACAACCGTGAGACAGCCTCATACTTCAGTGCGCATGCTAAAATAAACGTAAATCTTCCATACCGGCTGAAACTGGTACTTTTCGGCTCATATACATACAATAATGCTGAGGACAGCCAATATTTACCTACAACAGTATGGGCTTACGGTCAGGGATACAGAGGTTTGAGAAGTTCGGAATCATTGCTGGGAAACATGATGCTTACATACAACAGACAGATGGGAAAACATTTTATAGATGTATTGGCATTGGGTGAGCTCTCTAAGGACAGATATTCCGGATTCTATACTACAGCTACAAACTTTTCATCTGATTATATGGGCTTCAATAATCTTCAGGCAGGAGCATTGAGACCATGGGACGGTACAGGCTCTTATTTTGAAGATCCCAGACAGGTATCGTTTTTGGGCCGTGTGAACTATTCGTATGATGACAGGTATGTTGTAACATTGAATGCGCGTACTGATGCGTCATCCAAGTTTGGCGAGAACCATAAATGGGGATTTTTCCCTTCAGCTTCTGTGGCGTGGAACATATCGCAGGAAGATTTTATGAGGTATGTTGATATAGTCGATAATCTGAAAGTCAGACTGGGATACGGACTTGCCGGAAACCAGGGAGGAATAAGTTCTTATACCACTATGAGTCTGGCTAAACCGAACGGGGTAGCTCCTGTTGGTAACTTGCCTATGGTTACTTTTGAAACACTGAGAAATGTCAATCCGGATCTGAAATGGGAAGTGAAGAAGACTTTCAATGCTGGTGCCGACCTTGAAATGTATGGTAGCCGGTTTATTCTGTCTGTCAATTATTATAAGTCGAAAACAAGCGATATGCTTTATAATTATCATGTCAGCGTTCCTCCGTTCACTTATAATACCCTTTTGGCAAACATCGGTTCGATGGAAAACAATGGCGTGGAAATATCAGTAGGAGGTACTCCGGTGAGAACAGGGGATTGGGAACTTATGATAAACGCAAATCTCACTTATCAGCAGAACAAACTGCTGTCGCTTGGCGGAATGTATGAAGGTAATTATATATCAGCTGCCGAATATACAGCCATTGCCGGACTGAATGGTGCCGGATTTCATGGTGGAAACAACAATATAGTGTATCAGATAGTGGGACAGCCATTGGGCGTTTTCTATCTGCCTAAATGTACAGGTCTGAAAGATGACGGTAACGGAGGTTATGTATATGGTATAGCCGATTTGAATGGGGGCGGAGTAAGTATAGAGGATGGAGAAGACAGATATATAGCCGGACAGGCCATACCTAAATATATACTCGGTTCAAATATCAGTCTGAGATATAAATCTTTCGATATCTCGTTACAGATGAACGGTGCGTTTGGCCATAAGATTTACAACGGTACTGCACTTACATATATGAACATGAATAACCTGCCTGACTATAATGTTATGGAAGAAGCTCCTAAGAAGATGATACGCGACCAGACGGCTACGGACTACTGGCTGGAAAACGGGAACTACCTTAATTTCGATTATCTTACAATAGGATGGCAACCGAAAGTAAAGGACGGATTGTGGCTGAAGGGTTGCAGACTGGCTTTTACGATAAACAATCTGGCGACTATAACCGGGTATTCGGGACTTACTCCGCTTATAAACAGTTCCGGCATAGACGGTACATTGGGAGTTGACGATAAACGCAGCTATCCTGTATCGAGGACATATACTTTAAGCCTCGGGTTGAACTTTTAAAATTTATGCGTATGAAACGATATGTTTACATCATAACAGCTTTTATCCTTTGTCTATCATCTTGCAAGGGTTTTTTGGAAGAAAATCCAAAGGACGCAATAAACGAAAATCAGATAGCCGGAAATCTGAAAGAACTATACATGCACAGTGTTGCCACTCTTTATAATAATATTGGCGGATATAATGACAGTGAGGGGATACAGGGCACCGGAAGAGGTATATACGACCTTAATACTTTTACCACCGATGAGGCTATAATGCCTACGCGTGGCGCGGACTGGTATGACGGTGGATTCTGGCAGGGACTATATCTTCATGACTGGGGAACAAATAACAATTCTATTCTTGCCACATGGGAATATTTGTACAAATCGGTCATGCTTTGTAATGAATCTGCCAGAAGGATAAAGGACTATGCAACAGAGCACAGTGATGATGATGCACAACCCTTGATGTCAGAAGTCAGAGCTCTAAGGGCATTATTCTATTACCATCTTATGGATTTGTTCGGGAGAGTGCCGCTCATAAGGGAAACAGAAGTTGAGAAGTCGGTGAAAGAACAGGCAGAAAGGAGTGAAATCTTCTGGTTGATTGTAAATGAACTCCAGGAATCCTTACCTTATCTGGCAGACGAACGTAGTAATATCCCCGGAGAGTATTACGGACGAATTACACGACATGTGGCATATTTTCTGTTGGCTAAACTGGCACTGAATGCCGAGGTATATACAGATGATGTATGGACTGACAATTTAAGACCAAACGGAGCTGATATAGAATTTACAATAGACGGAACAAGGATGAACGCTTGGGAGGCCACAATATACTATTGTGACAAGATAGCAGAGGCAGGATATAATCTGGAACCGGACTATAGGACTAATTTTGCAGTTTTCAACGAATCGTCCGTTGAGAATATCTTTGTAATACCTATGGACAAGACATTATATACCAATCAGTTCATTTATTTATTCAGGTCGCGTCATTATAATCATGCAAAGGCTTACGGACTTGGTGGAGAGAACGGTGCGTCTGCCACTCTGGATGTTCTTGAAACATTCGGTTACGGTACGGAAAATGAAGATCCACGATTTGATTTCTGCTATTTTGATGACGATCTTACCGATCTTGACGGAAATCCTATAATGCTGGATGATGGAAAGACACGTTTGGTCTATGAGCCTTGGAAGGTTGAACTTGACGTTTCAGGAAAACCGTACGAGAAGACTGCCGGAGCGAGAATGAAAAAATATGAAGTCGATCCTACAGGCTTTAAAGACGGAAAACTTATAGACAATGATATCGTTCTTTACAGATATGCCGATGTGCTTCTTATGAAATGTGAAGCCAAGGTTCGAAATGGAGAAAACGGTGACAGAGAGCTTAATCTTGTCAGGAGTAGAGTAAATGCCCCTGCCAGGAGTGCTACTCTTGAAAATATTCTGGATGAAAGAATGCTTGAACTTGCCTGGGAAGGATGGAGGCGTCAGGATATGATAAGGTTCGGAGTTTACACTGAAGCATATAGCAGCCGTCCTCAGCTGGAAAATGAAGAGACCGGATTTACAACAGTATTCCCAATCCCTGAAAAGATTATTCAGATGAATAACTGGTTATTACAGAATTCGGGTTATAAGAAATAGAAAAAGACCTCTCTTATTGGAAAATGTCCGTAAGAGAGGTCTTAATCTTTTTATTTATATTATTGGTTATTTATATTCTTCCCAACTCTTTATAGCTATATCGTCAATGCTCATTGAGCAGAATGCATTGATGAATGCGCTCGCAAGACGTGCGTTTGTAACAAGAGGAATATTCAAATCCACAGCGGCACGACGTATCTTGTAACCGTTTTCAAGTTCGGTTGGAGTAAGGTCGCGTGGAATATTCACCACCATGTCTATTTCCTTCTTGTGCAACATTTCGAGGGCCTGTGGCTGTCCTTCTTCGCTTGGCCAGTAAACGCGGGTATTTTCTACGCCGTTTTCTGTAAGGAACTTGGATGAACCGCCGGTAGCGAAAATGTTGTAACCTTTTTCTTTCAGTGCGCGTGCAGCCTGAAGCAGGTCAACCTTCTGTTTCAGTGTACCTGTTGACATAAGGATGTTCTTTTCAGGGATGCGGTAACCTACTGAAAGCATAGCCTTCAAAACTGCGCATGAAGTATCGTCGCCGATACATCCCACCTCACCTGTAGATGCCATATCAACACCCAATACAGGGTCAGCCTTCTGCAGACGGTTGAATGAGAACTGGCTTGCCTTGATACCTACATAGTCGAGGTCGAACAGGTTCTTTTCAGGTTTTTCAACCGGCAGACCGAGCATAACCTTAGTTGCAAGTTCGATGAAGTTAATCTTCAATACCTTGCTTACGAATGGGAACGAACGGCTGGCACGCAAGTTACATTCGATAACCTTGATATCGTTTTCGCGTGCGAGGAACTGGATGTTGAACGGACCGGAGATGTTAAGTTCTTTCGCAATCTGTCGGGAGATACGCTTGATGCGGCGTACAGTCTCAACATAAAGTTTCTGTGGAGGGAACTGTATGGTAGCGTCACCTGAGTGTACACCGGCAAACTCTATATGTTCAGAGATAGCGTATGCCACGATTTCACCGTTCTGTGCCACAGCATCCATTTCAACTTCCTTAGCATGTTCGATGAACTGGCTCACTACCACAGGGTGTTTCTTCGATACGTTGGCTGCAAGCTGCAGGAAGCGTTCAAGTTCTTCCTGGTTAGAACATACGTTCATGGCCGCACCTGAAAGCACGTATGAAGGACGAACCAATACAGGGAAACCTACCTTTTCGATAAATGCGTTGATATCTTCCATAGAAGTAAGCGCGCTCCATTCAGGCTGGTCAACACCGATACGGTCAAGCATAGCCGAGAACTTGTCGCGGTCCTCTGCGTTGTCGATACTCTTGGCAGATGTACCGAGAATATTTACCTTCTGGGCATCAAGACGAAGAGCCAGGTTGTTAGGAATCTGTCCACCTGTAGAAACGATTACTCCGTGAGGATTTTCGAGGTCGAGGATATCCATTACGCGTTCGAAAGTCAACTCGTCGAAGTACAGACGGTCGCACATATCGTAGTCTGTTGATACAGTTTCAGGGTTATAGTTAATCATTACAGAGCGGTAACCTTCCTTGCGGATAGTGTTAAGAGCCTGAACACCACACCAGTCGAACTCTACAGAAGAGCCGATACGGTAAGCTCCTGAACCAAGAACCACGATACTCTTGTGGTCGCCAAGGTAATGAACATCGTTGGCCACACCGCTGTAAGTCAGATACAGGTAGTTGGTCTGTGCAGGATATTCAGCAGCCAGAGTATCTATCTGTTTCACTACAGGCACAATACCTACACTCTTACGGTGGTTACGGATAGCAAGGCTTCCTTCTTCCATATCGCCCTGATAGCCGATGGCACGAGCCACCTGGAAGTCAGAGAATCCCTGACGTTTTGCCTTATAAAGCAATTCGTTAGGCAACTGAGAAAGCAATGTATGGTTATTGCCCCATTCGTGGAGTTCCTTAGATGTCTGCATGATATTCTGCAGCTTGTCGAGGAACCACTTGTCTATTTTAGTAAGGTCATGAATCTGGTCAACAGTGTAACCGGCACGCATAGCCTTAGAGATTACGAAAATACGTTTGTCTGTCGGTTCGCGGAGAGCCTTGTCTATATCGTCGATAACGAGTTCCTTGTTTTCAACGAAACCGTGCATTCCCTGACCGATCATACGAAGACCTTTCTGGATAGCTTCTTCGAAAGTACGTCCGATAGCCATAACTTCACCTACAGACTTCATGCTTGAACCGAGTTCGCGGTCCACACCGTGGAACTTACCCAAGTCCCAGCGAGGAATCTTACATACGCAGTAGTCAAGAGCAGGTTCGAAGAATGCGGAAGTAGTTTTTGTTACAGAGTTCTTAAGGTCGAACAGTCCGTATCCCAAACCGAGTTTCGCTGCAACGAAAGCCAAAGGATAACCTGTAGCCTTAGATGCAAGGGCAGACGAACGGCTCAGACGGGCGTTAACCTCGATTACGCGGTAGTCTTCCGATTCAGGGTCGAAAGCATACTGTACGTTACATTCACCCACGATACCGATGTGGCGGATGATGCGGATAGCAAGCTCACGCAACTTGTGGTATTCGCTGTTTGTAAGAGTCTGCGATGGAGCTATAACGATAGACTCACCGGTGTGGATACCAAGCGGGTCGAAGTTTTCCATGTTACATACAGTGATACAGTTGTCGAAACGGTCACGAACAACTTCGTATTCCACTTCTTTCCATCCCTTCAAGCTCTTTTCTACAAGAACCTGTGGAGAGAAAGAGAAAGCTTTTTCAGCCAATACGTTAAGTTCTTCTTCGTTGTCGCAGAAACCTGAACCAAGACCTCCAAGCGCGTATGCGGCACGGATGATAACCGGATAGCCCAGTTCCTTTGCGGCACGGCGTGCATCCTCGATATTCTCAACAGCCTCACTCTTGATAGTCTTGACGTTGATTTCGTCAAGTTTCTGTACGAATAGCTCACGGTCCTCTGTGTCCATGATAGCCTGTACAGGAGTACCGAGCACGCGAGTATCATATTTTTCGAATATACCTTCCTTATAGAGAGCCACACCGCAGTTCAATGCTGTCTGTCCACCGAACGAAAGCAATACGCCGTCCGGACGTTCCTTGGCTATTACTTTTTCTACGAAGTAAGGTGTAACGGGCAGGAAGTAAATTTTGTCTGCCACACCTTCCGAAGTCTGCACTGTAGCGATATTAGGGTTGATAAGCACAGTTTCTATGCCTTCTTCCTTAAGAGCCTTAAGAGCCTGTGAACCGGAATAGTCGAATTCGCCGGCCTCGCCGATTTTAAGTGCTCCGGAACCTAACAATAATACTTTCTTTATATTTTCTTTCATGAATTTGAGTTTTTAAGTTTTTAAGTTTTTGAGTTTGTTTTTAAGTTTTTAAGTTTTTGAGTTTGAGTTTAAATTCGTTGACCGTTGGTTGCATCAACAAACTTACAAACTAATAAACTTACAAACTTATAACAATTTTACAAACTCGTCGAACAGGAATTCTGTATCTGTCGGACCACTTGCAGCTTCCGGGTGGAACTGTGCAGAGAACCAAGGATTCTTCTTGTGGCGGATACCTTCGTTAGAGCCGTCGTTCATGTTGATGAACAGTGGTTCCCAGTCAGAGCCAAGAGTATTGTTGTCAACGGCATAACCGTGGTTCTGCGAAGTGATGAAACATTTCTCTGTTCCTACCATGCGTACCGGCTGGTTGTGGCTGCGGTGACCGTATTTCAGCTTGTATATTTTTGCGCCTCCAGCTTTAGAAAGCAACTGGTTACCCATACAGATACCGAAGATAGGAAGTTTTTCGTTCTGCATAGCCTTGCGGATATTCTGCACTGCGGCATCGCAAGTGTCTGGGTCACCAGGACCGTTTGAGATAAACAGACCGTCGAACTCAAGAGAGTTGAAGTCATAGTTCCATGGAACGCGGATTACTTCTACATCGCGTTTCAGCAGACAACGGATAATGTTCGATTTAACACCACAATCCACGAGTACCACTTTCTTCTTGCCTTCGCCTTCGTTGTAACGGATTACTTCCTTGCAGGAAACCTTGTCAACGTAGTTCACTCCGGCATATTCGGCTTGCGGAATGTTGTCCGGTTCATCATCGAAAACTATTTTACCCATCATAACGCCATGTTCGCGCAATACCTTAGTAAGCTCACGTGTGTCGATGCCGGTTATACCCGGAATCTGTTCACGCTTAAGCCAGTCGCCGAGACTTTCTACTGCATTCCAGTGTGAATACTTTTCGCTGTAGTCGCTCACGATAATCGCTTCGGCATGAATCTTTTCGCTTTCCATAAAATGAGGAAGTCCGTTCTCCGCGAATGTGAAAGGAGGTACACCGTAGTTGCCCACCAGCGGATAAGTAAGTGTCATGAGCTGGCCTGCATACGAAGGGTCTGTCAAGCTTTCCGGATAACCGGTCATGGCTGTGTTGAACACCACTTCGCCTGCAACGGGTTTTTCATAACCGAACGACTTGCCGTGGAAGCGGCTCCCGTCGTCGAGGATTAATGTTACATTTCTCATTATCTGTATGTTTTTTTTGAGTTTTATTTTAAAACTTATAATTTTCTTCTACATAATTTATAAACGCCTGGTTCACCAGTTTCACACCGCCCGGAGTAGGGTAGTCACCGCTGAAGTACCAGTCGCCTGTATGGTCAGGACATGCCTCATGCAGTCCTTCAAGAGTCTGATATACTATTTCAACTTTGGCCTGAGTGCCTGCAGGAGTAAGAAGTTCCACCATCTTTGCGGATATTTCTTCGTCTGTGAACGGAGCATATATCTCTTTCACGTAGTTCACCATCTCTTCCTTCGGCTTGTCAAGTTGCGCCTTCGATTTACGGTAAGCGCTCTCGATTATTCCGGTCATTCCTCTTTCCTCAAGAAGAGCTATAGCCGCCTTGAAAGCTATGAACTGCTCCATGCTTGCCATGTCTATGCCGTAATAGTCCGGATAGCGCACCTGTGGTGATGACGATACTATCACTATCTTTTTAGGATGCAGGCGGTCGAGTATGCTTATGATACTTTGTTTCAGTGTCGTTCCGCGAACTATACTGTCGTCTATTATCACCAGATTGTCCGCGTATGGCACGAGGCTTCCGTATGTGATGTCATATACGTGGGCAGCCAGGTCGTTGCGAGTGTTGCCTTCGGCAATGAATGTACGCAACTTTATATCCTTTATCGCCACTTTCTCGCTTCGTATTCTTTGCGAGAGAATCTGTTCCAGTTCAGTGTGGCTTGGCTTGTGTCCCAATGCCTCGATTCGTTTTACTTTCAGCTGGTTCAGGTAGTTGTCGAATCCTTCCAGCATTCCGTAGAATGCTACCTCCGCGGTGTTTGGAATGAAAGAGAAAACGGTGTGTATCACGTCGTTGTCTATAGCTTTCAGTATAGGTTTGACCAACTTCTCACCGAGCATCTTCCTTTCGCGGTAAATGTCAACGTCACTTCCGCGGCTGAAGTATATACGTTCGAATGAGCAGGCTTTTTTCTGTTTCGGCTCGTTTATCTGGGCCAGACGCATCTGTCCGCTTTTGCTTATCATGATAGCCTGTCCCGGTTGCAGTTCGTTTATGCTGTCGGCAGGAATGTTGAGTGCGGTCTGTATCACCGGACGTTCCGATGCGAGTACGAAAATCTCATCGTCCATATACCAGAATGCAGGACGTATGCCCCAAGGGTCGCGCACCGCAAAGCTTTCTCCGCTTCCTGTCAGTCCGCATATCACGTAGCCTCCGTCCCATGTCGGGCTTGAGGTCTTCAGTACATTTGTCAGGTCTATTCTGTCCTCTATTGCATGAGTGATGTCCATACCTGCCAAGCCTTCACCCTTGCATTCAGTGTATAGGCGTTCCACTTCGCGGTCAAGGCGGTGTCCCACCTGTTCCAGCATTATGTAAGTATCTGCATATTTGCGCGGATGCTGTCCGTCGGCAGTTATCGACGCGAATATTTCGTCAACGTTTGTAAGGTTGAAATTTCCGCATAATGCGAGGTTCTTTGCACGCCAGTTGTTGCGTCTGAGAAATGGGTGTACATACGATATTCCGCTTTTTCCGGTTGTGGAATATCTCAAGTGTCCCATATACAGTTCGCCTGCAAAAGGAAGACATCTTTCCGCGTATTTGGCATCGTGCAACTGCTCTATTCTCAGATCCTTGAAATAGCTGTGTACTGTTCCGAAGATTTCTGTTATGGCTCCCGCGCCCAGTCCTCTTTCGCGGAACATGTATTCCTCTCCCGGTGCTGCCTGAAGTTTCACACAAGCCAGTCCGGCTGCTTCCTGTCCGCGGTTATGCTGTTTCTCCATCAGCAGGTATAGCTTGTTAAGCCCATACATCCATGTTCCGTATTTCTGTTGATAGTGTTCCAGTGGTTTCATGAGGCGTATCATAGCCACACCACATTCGTGCTTAAGTTGTTCCATACCTTTATCCTATATATTTGTATTGTTGTATATGCTTACGGGCGAAAAAAATCCCGGTCATGCCGAAAAGCATTTCCGGGTAAAATTTATTTTTTATGAAAAAAAAATAGCATGTTGATGACTTTAGTATGCTGTAATAAAAAAAATGAAAAGCGGATTTCAGCAATAGGAAATGCTTTTGCATTTCTGCATGCTTATGAAGTTTGACGATGTTGCTAACCGAATGAAATCTTCTCATTTTCTGGCTCTTAATAATATATAATGTGTTATATTAAGTCTTATTTATATTATATTCGGGATGCAAAGATAAATACTTTTGACGAAATATGTGCACTTCATTAATACATCTTTAGAAAAAATATACATAATATGATTTCTTATGTATGTTATGTACGGTATCAATGATTATATGTAAGAAAAAAAACGGAAATACATTTGTCAATAAAAAAATAAGAAGTAATTTTGGCCCTTGAAACAAGAACGAGAGCTTGCCGAAATAACTCAGTTGGTAGAGTAACTCATTCGTAATGAGTAAGTCGCGGGTTCGAGTCCCGCTTTCGGCTCTTCTGTTCAATATGCATCTGCAAAACGCCCTGTCATTTGACTTAAAATGACAGGGCGTTTTGTCTAAAATGACAGGGCGTTTTTTTAAAACGTATAAGGCCTTAAGTTTATTTACGTTCTTCGTGTTGTCTGTTAATAAAGATTTTATTTATCTTTGTCCGAAATAGTATGCTATTAAATTTGCCCTAATGGAAAAATTTGAACTTAACATATTGGGATGTGGCTCGGCGTTGCCTACTATGCGTCATTCTGCTACCTCACAGGTTCTCAATGTGAGGGAGAAGCTTTTTATGATAGATTGCGGAGAGGGTACGCAGGTGCAGTTGCGCCGTTCAAAACTGAAATTCTCAAGACTTAACCATATATTTATATCACATCTGCACGGTGATCATTGTTTTGGGCTTATAGGGTTGATATCAACTTTCGGAATGATAGAACGAACAGCTGACATTCATATTTATGCCCATCCTGATTTGCAGGTGCTACTGAAACCACAGCTTGATTTCTTTTGTAAAGGATTGCCCTTCGAAGTGATTTTCCATGACATAGATCCAGCAGAACGTGCTGTGATATATGACGACCGTTCGCTGACAGTGGAAACCATTCCGTTAAAACACAGAATGCCCACTTGTGGTTTCCTGTTCAGAGAAAAAACGCTTCCAAATCATATCATCCGCGATATGATAGATTTTTATAAAGTGCCGGTGTACATGATTAACAGGATCAAGAATGGTGAGGACTTCATATGTGAGGATGGAACTGTAGTGTCAAACAGCAGGCTGACAATACCTTCCGATCCTCCAAGAAGTTATGCCTATTGTTCTGATACGATGTTCTGCCCTAAAATTGTGGATCAAATAAAAAATGTGGATCTTCTTTTTCATGAAGCTACTTTTCTAGAAACAGAGAAAGCAAGAGCAAAGGTTACTATGCATTCCACTGCACGTCAGGCTGCCGAAATAGCCCAAATGGCAGAAGCTAAGAAACTTGTGATAGGACATTTCTCTGCCAGATATGATGACGACGAATGTCTGCTGGCTGAAGCAAAAGAAGTTTTTTCCAATACTATATTGGCGAATGAAAACTTGAGTATAAACATTTGAAAATCCTACGGCATATTGTTTTTATGGCAAATAATAAGGAAGACGATATAAAAGAACGTTTACACGACCAGTCCACCCGCAGTAAGGCTTTCGAAGAGGTGGTAAGGGAGTTCAGCGAGCAGCTGTATTGGCAGATAAGAAGGATGGTAGGTTCGCACGACGATGCTAATGACATCCTTCAGAACACGTTTGTAAAGGCATGGACCAATATAGACTATTTTAGGGGAGAGGCAAAACTTTCCACATGGCTGTACAGGATAGCCCTAAATGAATGTCTGGCTTTTCTGAACAGACAGAGAGCGCAGGAGAATATCTCTATAGATGAGGCCGATTCCAATTTTATAAACATGCTTGAAGGTGATCCTTACTTTGATGGCGACGAAACACAGATTATGTTTCAGAAAGCCATACGTACACTTCCCGAAAAGCAAAGGATTATTTTCAATCTGAGATATTTTCAGGAAATGAAATATGAGGACATCTCTGAGATAGTAGGAACTACAGTTGGAGCTCTAAAGGCCTCATATCATCATGCGGTGAAGAAAATTGAAGAATTTTTCAAACAGAACGATTAAACCTTTTACCTTAATTTTTATCTAAAACAAAAGGAAGGAGATAGTATTATGAAGGAAGATACCGAATTAAAGAACAGAATAGGTAAGGAAAATCCTTTCAAGGTGCCGGAAGGTTACTTTGACAGTATTGTTCCCGAGATAATGAAGCAGCTTCCTGAAGCCGAGGTTCAAGAAAATGCAGAGATAACTCTATGGGAAAAAGTCAAGCCTTGGGTTTATATGGTAGCTATGTTCTGCGGGCTTATGTTCGGACTGCGCGTAATGATGATGGACAGACCGGTCAGTACGGCAAATAATGGGGAAACAGCGTCTGTAACAGACTCTGTGCAAGGTATCCCTGATGAATATATAGACCCTATCTTGGATCAGACCATGATGGATGATTACACATTATATATGTATCTGACGGATGCTGATTTGGAAATATACAATTAATTCTATTATTCTTATATGAACAGATTTATCATTATAATTACTTTGTTTTTCGCATGTCTTGCCGTGCAGGCTCAGGAAAAGAAAGAATGTATGAGCAAAGAACAGTTTCGCGAAAGACAAAAACAATATTTTGCAGATAAGGCGGACTTAACCCAGGAAGAGGCAGCAAAGTTTTTCCCATTGTACTTTGAATTGCAGGATAAGAAATTTTCCTATAATAAAGAAATGTGGGATAAGATGCATAAGATAAGGGAAAGTAAGAATGTGAGTGATGCTGAATATTCACGTATTACTGAAGATTTGATAAAAACGCGTCTGACTATTGATGAACTTGAACTGGAGTATCTGCGTAAATATAAAAAAGTTCTTAGTCCGAAAAAAATATATTTTATCCAGCGTGCCGAAATGAAGTTCAGTCGTGAATTGCTTAAAGGTGCCGGAAAACATAGAAAATAGTCTTAAGAAACTGCTTCTGATACGTAAAACAGGCTAAAATCGATGGGAAAACAATTTTTTTAGAAAAAAAAAGTTCAAAAGCTTTGCATATTCAAAAATAAACCATACCTTTGCATCGCTTTTGAGAAATAAAGCACTTCGGAAGGAGTTCTGGAGAGGTGGCAGAGTGGTCGATTGCGGCGGTCTTGAAAACCGTTGTACCGCGAGGTACCCGGGGTTCGAATCCCTGTCTCTCCGCAATAAAGGGTGTAAATCAAGCATTTGCGAGATTTACACCCTTTTTTACACCCAAAAGTCAACTACGGGGTGTAGTCTATATGCATTATTTTTGGTAATCCTATTCATTTCCTTCTTAACTTTATTATATTTCATTTTTAGTTTCTGTAATTAGAACTACCCTACAGGGTAGTGGAAAAGTCTCGCGAAGTATGGAACTTTGCAGCAGAAAACTAAAAAACTATGGTATCAACAATTTCTTATATAAATCTCTCATGGGCAGTTGTGGGCATCATAGACAGGGATGTCCACAACTCCCTACAATCCATGAAGCGTCCCGACGAACCGATAGAAACTACCATTGAAAGGTACGTCATCGGTTATCTGGTCTTCTGGCATATTGCCTATATTGATAAAGAAAAGATGAACAGATGTGACGATGAGAAGGTAATCGAACTTGGACGTAAGAAAATGGAGGAATACGTCACCTCACATCCCCCTGTAGCTACTTTGCCGAAGTTCTACATCGTCTTCCTAAATCAGCCTCATATTGGCTGCGATGCCCACGGCCTCAGTGATGTTTTTTGCGTGTAATAGTTTATAGTGATAGAACAAATTAATAACAAATAGTATGAAAAAGTTTATTTTGATATTAACAATGCTGAATCTGGTCATTCAAGTTTCAGCACAAATTACGGGAAAAGTTGTTGACGGGAAGCAGAATCCAATTCCTTATGTGAGTTGTGTTCTCCATTCTATCCCGGATTCTACATTTGTATCAGGAACAGTAACAAATATGGACGGATATTTTGAACTACCTGTTCAACAAGGACATTATATAATCCAATTTTCATATTTGGGTTATAAGACAACTGAACTTGAATGTTCAAATGGTGATTTGGGTATAGTTACTCTTAAAGAAGATGCTGTTGCGCTGCAAGAGGTTGTGGTTGAAGGAGAACTACCGCTGGTTAAAATGGAAAATAACAGGTTGACTTATAATACAAGAGCAATACTGGATAAGAAGATTGTGAGTAATGCTCACGATTTAATAAGGGAGCTGCCTTCAGTTATGAGTTTGGATGGAAACTCTTTAAGTGTTGTAGGTGCTACAAGTACAACTATCTGCATATCCGGCAAGTTGTCACAATTAGATATGAACCATTTAACCGATTACTTGAAATCATTGCCAGCCGATGAAGTTGAAAAAGTTGAAGTCATTTATAATGCACCTCCTCAGTGGCATGTAAAAGGTTCTGTTATCAATGTTGTAATGAAAAAGAAAAAAAACTACACTTTGAATGGTCAAGTACAAGGAAGCTGGAGTAACCAACATGAAAATTCTTTTGATCTTGGAGGAACGATTATCACGTCAACTCCAAAATGGGATTTTGATTTAATGTATAAGTTTGCTGATTTAAGAAATATATCGAGAACTGAAACTGATGGTATTCATACTATTGGTAATACATTATATGAAATCTCATCTATTGCTGAAAATTTCAGCAAAGAGAACAGACATTCTATTTATACAAATATTGGCTATAAGTTTAATGATAATAATTCTCTTTCTTTATCATACAATGGATTGATTTCTCCACAAAAATCCAGTGAGTTAAATAGCTTGAATACAATGTTTAGTGATGCAAACTCCATAAATAAGGGTAATAATAATCTTCACAATTTAGCATTGGCTTATACTTCTCAGAAAGGCATCTCTGCCGGTGCGGAATATATGAATTATACTGATGCTGGCACACAAGATATGGAAATTCTAAATGAGGGTTCTTTTCAACAGACATTTTCGTATTGGAGAAAACAGAGTATTGATAAAGCCAGAGCATATTTTGATATGAGTCATACACTAAAAAATAACTGGATTCTAAACTATGGTGCTAACTATAATTATGTTAGTAATTGCAATGAACAGGAAAATACGGATATTCAGAATGGTGGAGAAAATGATTATGCAAAAGCATCAGAAGTTAATGAGCACACTACTGTAGCGTATATTGGATTTCAAAAGTCATTTTTTAATGGCAAATTGTCTTTAAATGCATCTTTGTCCGGTGAACTTTACAAAATTAATGATTATAAAAAGAACGCATTATTGCCTAATGCTGAAATAACATTTGTACCGTCCAACAAACATATTTTCCAATTATCCTATAATACGCTGCGTACTTATTCTACATATTGGCAAAGACAGGATTTTACTTCTTACAGTGATGAATATACGGTGTATATGGGTAATCCTTTACTGAAGCCTGCCCGTACATCAAATGTAAATTTGACTTATATCCTAAAAAGCAAGTACATATTTCAAGCCTCATATTATCGGGTAAATGATTTCTTTATCGAACAGAGTTATCAGATGCCAGATGAGCTGAAATTATTGTACAAATCATTTAATATTGATTATACCTCGAATTTGACTTTTACATCTATCATACCTGTTAACATTGGTAAATGGTTTAGCTCAAACCTCGTACTCAGCACTTATAATGAGAGATATAAAAGTAATGACTGGTATGGATATAAATATGACAGAAGTAAATGGACTGGTATGGTAATGGCAAATAATTAGGGTGTCCAGTTCTACGTTCCTAAAAACGTAGTACAAAACGCCCTCGTTATTGTTAATACAATGCTCTTAAATTCAATGCTTTAATAAGCAAAATTGCTCTTT
>NZ_JACJLQ010000037.1 GCF_016902295.1 Bacteroides caecigallinarum
AATTATAGGGAAGATTAGCGCACTTACAATCCTACAATACATCAACTATAAAAACAACAAACCCATTGGCAAAGTTAAATATGCGCTAATTTAATTCCGCCAACGGGTTCTTTATATATTCTTTCTTTATAATGTTTGCCCAATTTGTTGACTTCGTTAATAAAGAATTGGTATGTACCTTCTCCGCCTATAAAATCCCAAGTCTCTTCTCCAATGAGAACACATGGATCATGCTTCATGTCAAACCAACGTGCTGGAAAGCTCCAAGAGTAGTTTTCTTTTATTCTATATGGGTTATATGGGAGAGCAAAATATGCTCCTTCGACAGGATGACCTTGCATTGCAAGCAATTTGAACATTTTCTCTTTACTAACTTTGGTTTGGTCGCTATTAGGAAGAGGTCCTTTTAATTCAAAAGCATAAGTCTTGCCTGTTATGTTGTTAGTAGCAAGGATGTCACAAATAACAGTTACAGGGATAGGCTCGCCGCCTCCTGCAAGAATATATTTCAACTCTTCATTCCAATTAGGTAATGATTCGTGTACTTCTAGTTTATTTAGGACTTCTTGAATTCTTCGCAAACTTTCTTTACCAACAAGACCTTCTACTTTCACCTCTTGTCCACATTGTCCGTGGTGAATCTTACCGACTTCAACAGCCAATGATTGCCAGGCTTTTCCAAAAGGAGTGGTAAAACGTCTCTCAAAATGAGAGCCTTTCCAAATTTCGTTAGGTACAAGTGCAGCATATAACGGCTTGTCCTTACAAAACTCCTCTGCAATAAAAGGATGATTGAATAAAACATTATTCATTACTCCGTCCATCAACTTTCTGATTACGGAAAGAATAGCTTCTGAAACACTATTATAATCTATCTTTTTACTATTATCGTCAAAGAAGAAAAAAAACATGCTTATTCCTTTTTAGATACTTTTGGTGTCTTAATAGCTGCATTTAAGCGAACTATCTTTTCCCATTCAATGTCGCCATTAGCATTGCAGTAATCTTTAATAAATTCCTGGGTAAACTTATTGATCATACGACCATACTCTATGTAGTACCCTTCATTTTTTTCCTTAGCTTTGAAACCAAGTGGTTCTATAATGTCCACAAATAAAGTTGGTTCGCCTGATATTAGAGTCCAAAATTTTTCACCACAGTACTTTTCGTGGTCGCTATCGTTATAGCTTTTGTTGTCATTGCCATAGCAGCAACCTTCAATGCACATTGTAGGCACGGCTTTTCGGCTTGTATTGAAAACTCGTCTAGCTGTGCGGAACTGTTCTTTTTGTTTTTTCATTGAAGTGGAATTGCTCCATGCCGGACCTGATTTTACAGATACAAAATAGTGAACTCCTTCTTTGTCAAATTCAAGGTCAATACCTTCTGCTGATGACTTATAGCCTCCATATACTTTCTCAGCTACGAACATTGCAATACCTTCCATCCAGTTCCCAAAAATACTTTCTTCTGCCGATGACATTGTTGCGGAGGCAAGGCTTTCTACCATGCTTCCAGCAGTAACTATGTTTTTGGCTTTAAACATATATGGATTCTTACGAGAAAGGAGTTCCTTAAGATTAACCGATTGCAATTTTGCTATTCGATTGGCATGAAACTCGCTTATATGTTGCTCCACATATTGGGTTATACTATTGATTAATTCTGTATTCATGATTTTGGTTGGTTTGTTAAAGTCTCCATTGCATATTACGCTATTTGGTGTGTATGTTATTTATTGATTCATTTTAGGAATTCAAGCATTTCTTTAGTCTTATTTGGGTATAATGCTATATGATATTTTAGTGCAAAAAAAACAATTTTTTTTGAGTATGAAATATGAAACTATAAAAAATATCGTTTTTACAGTGAATCTTATTTTTTTGAACCTATTTTGTAGAATACTTCTTTCAATCCCTTCTTCAAGACAGGATGTACAGCATCACTTGCTATTTCCACTAATGGTTTCATCACGAAATCCCTTTCCGTTATGAGCGGGTGGGGGATAGTAAGTTCCTCTGTCTCCATAATCATATCGTCGTAAAGGAGAATGTCGATGTCAATAGGGCGGTCGGAATATACCTTGTTTACGGATTTCTGTGTTCTGCCCATTTCTATTTCTATATCTTTTATTATATGTAGGAGATTTAAAGGCTCGAGTGATGTCTCCACACAAATGGCTGCATTCAGAAATTGGTTTTCAGATTCGAATCCCCACGGTTCTGTCACATAAAAAGAAGATAGGGAAGTAACCTTCCCTATCTTTTCTTCTATATATTTTACTGCCGTTAGCAGATTGTTTCTTTTATCGCCAAGGTTTGTCCCAAGGCCCAAGAATACTTTTGCCATGATTATTTGTCTAATATTAGCATAGCGTCTCCGTAAGTACCGAAACGGTAATCTTCTTTCAACGCAACGTTATAGGCATCCATTATCAGTTCGTATCCTCCGTATGAGCATACAAGCATAAGCATTGTTGACATAGGCATGTTAAAATTGCTCACCATAGAGTTTGCTACGCTGAAATCGTATGGAGGGAATATGAACTTGTTGGTCCATCCTTCGTATTCCTTAAGGTGTCCGTCAGTGCTGACAGCTGTTTCGATGGCTCTCATGACTGTTGTACCTACGGCGCAGATTTTATGACCGTTGTCTTTAGCGTTGTTTACTATACGGCACGCTTCGGCATTGACAAACATCTGTTCAGAGTCCACTTTATGCTTTGTAAGGTCCTCTACATCTATTTCGCGGAAGTTACCAAGTCCGGCATGCATAGTGATGAATGCAAAGTCAATGCCTTTGATTTCCATACGCTTCATAAGTTCGCGGCTGAAGTGTAATCCTGAAGCAGGAACTGTGACGGCACCTTCATTTTTGGCAAAAATGTTCTGGAAACGCTCTTCATCAATTTTTTCGGCACGGCGATGAATGAATGGTGGCAATGGTGGTTCGCCAAGCGCATAAAGTGCTTTTTTGAATTCATCGTGCGGACCATCATAGAGGAAACGCAGTGTACGTCCTCTTGAAGTTGTATTGTCTATTACTTCGGCAACCATTGAATCGTCCTCACCGAAATACAATTTGTTGCCGATACGGATTTTGCGTGCAGGGTCAACAAGAACATCCCAAAGGCGGAACTCTTCATTAAGCTCTCTAAGCAGGAATACTTCTATTTTAGCGCCTGTTTTTTCTTTGTTTCCGTACAAACGTGCAGGGAATACTTTTGTGTCGTTAAAGATAAACACATCCTTGTCGTCGAAATAATTCAGGATGTCCTTGAACATCTTGTGCTCTATTTCGCCTGTCGATTTATGAACCACCATAAGGCGTGACTCGTCTCTGTATTCTGTAGGATACAGGGCAATTTTTTCATCAGGCAATTTGAATTTGAATTGTGACAGTTTCATCTTTTGTTCCTTTCTTTCCTTAATCGTTTGTAACTTTAATATCTTGCTTGTCGAGCCATTGCTCGAAGTCTTCAGGTTTCATACAGTCTTCAAGTCTCACATCACCTACGCGTGTACGTATCAGTCCCGTGAGATGAGCTCCACTGTTCAGGGCTTGACCGATGTCTCTTGCCAAGGCTCTTATGTAAGTTCCTTTGCTGCATACCACTCTGATTTTTATTTCAGGAAGACTGCATTCCAGCAACTCTATATCATCTATAACAAGAGTCTTGGCTTTTAGTTCAACATCATCGCCTTTTCTTGCCAGATCGTAGGCCCTTTTACCGTCCACCTTGCATGCCGAGAATACAGGCGGCACCTGTTCTATGGTTCCAATGAATTTTTTCAGTACTTCTTCCACCATCTCACGAGTAATGTGTTCGGTAGGATATGTCGCGTCGATTTCCTTTTCAAGGTCGAACGATGGAGTGGTTGCCCCTAACTGCAGGGTCGCGATGTATTCCTTTGTGTGGTACTGAAACTCCTCTATCCTCTTTGTAGCCTTTCCGGTACAGATAATCATTACTCCTGTCGCAAGCGGATCAAGTGTTCCGGCATGTCCCACTTTTATTTTCTTCACCCCCAGTTTACGGCTTATGTGATATCTAAGCTTGTTTACTACAGCAAATGATGTCCACTTCAGCGGTTTGTCTATGTATAGAATTTCTCCTTCCTTAAAATCCAGCATACAGACCGTTTTAGTTCAATAATGATACAGCTATAGTTATGGCTCCGGCTATGGCACAATAAATACCAAAGTAAACCAGTTTTCCTTTCTTGACAATGTTAATCATCCATTTGCAGGCGATACATCCGGAAATGAAGGCTGCAAGGAAACCTGCAATAAGTGCGCCTATAGACATTTCTGCGTTGGCTGCTGACGCATCTTTCACTATTTCCATTCCGCTCAATAATGCTTCACCCAGTATCGGAGGAATAACCATAAGGAATGAGAATTGCGCAAGTGTCTCTTTCTTGTTGCCTAATAACAATCCTGTGGCTATGGTAGAGCCTGAACGTGACAATCCCGGCATTACTGCACAAGCCTGTGCCAAACCGATAATGAACGCGTCTTTCATGCTGATTTTCTCTTTGGTGCGAGGCTTGGCATAATAAGAGAATACCAACAGAGATGCAGTGACCAACAGCATTATTCCTACAATCAGAAGTCCTGAACTGAATATGTCTTCTACATAGTCTTTGAAGAACACTCCTACAATACCCACAGGAATCATGGAAACTATGATGTTCAATACATATTTTGTCTCTTCGTTCATCTGGAATTTGAACAGACCACGGAAAATCCAGTCTATCTCTTTCCACAATATTACCAGAGTACTAAGTACGGTCGCCACATGCACCACAATGGTGAATGTCAAGTTTTCTTCACCTTCTATTCCAAAAAGTGCAGAGCCGATGGCAAGATGCCCACTACTGCTCACAGGCAGGTATTCTGTGAGTCCTTGAAGGATTCCCAGAATAATAGCTTCAATCCAAGTCATGTTTTGTTATTCTTAATTTTCGATATTTTCTGAAATTGATTTTGGTTTACGCAGTATGCCGTATATCATGGATATAAATCCGATGAAACATACCAAAGGTGCCACCTTTATGCGGCGTGCGCTGAATATGTCCGGTTCGAAAGTTGTTTCTGTAGAACCGGGTCCGGTCATCAGCAGGAAGCCGATGATGATAATAGCCATCCCTATCCCCAGGAGGATGAAGTTGGTTTTGTCGAATGCAAATTTATTTCTGTCCATATTTTTGATAATGTTATTGTTTTCAATAAAGTTCACTGATTTTCATGCGCAGATATTTATTGATAGATATGTAAGCGCATAATGTAGTTATTATAATTCCGAACACCATAACTGCAACGGCAACTATAAGCACACTTTCCGGTGAAATAATGACAAGAAGCTCTGGCTCGTTTTTCACGGCCATGTATGCCAAGGCTGTAAGAATAGCATTTGCGGCGGCTCCTGACAGTATTCCTATCCATAAGTTTCTGCTGATGAACGGTCGGCGTATAAATCCCCAGCTGGCTCCGACCAATTTCATAGTATGTATCAGGAACCTTTTGGAATATATAGTCAGCCTTATGGTATTGTTTATAAGCGAGAATGAAATCAGCGACAGTAATACAGCCAGTCCGAGAAGGAATACGCTTATCTTCTTTAGGTTTTTGTTTACAGAGTCAAGCAGATTCTGCGGATAGCTGACTTCTATAATGTTTTTGTTCTCTAACAATTCCTTTTCTATCCATTTTATGCTGTCAGGATCAGTATATCCTGCATTAAGTCTGATTTCCATTGACGCGTTGAACGGATTATGTCCTAAAAACTCGCTTGGGTCTGTACCCATAGCTTCAATCTGTTCCTCAAGAGCCTGTTCCTTTGATATATAGACTATTTTCTTAACATAATCTTTTTTGTTGAGGCTTTCCTGAAGTTTTATGATTGAAGTTTCCTTTATATTGTCGTCAAGTATAGCGCTGAATGCTATATTCTCTCTGATATAGACAGAAAGATTGTTTGCGGTCAGTACAAAGAATACCACAAGTCCAAGCAGAAACAATACCATTGTTGTACTTATGCCAGCAGTGATCAACTGCATGTCGAATATAGACTTACGTTTTTTCATAACTGTTTCTTTCTGAATATATAAATCATTGAGCTGCTCTTGTCCTTATGGTTGAAAGATGCAAACCAGGCTTTTGTTCCGGTAAATAGTCCACGAACAAAAGTGTGGGACTTTTTCATATACTTTTCGCTGAGCATTGAAACGTAAAAGGCATCGAAAGGCATAGGATACCTTTCAGTCATTACAAAACGATGTTTTGATGCAATGTTGTTTATTGTTGTCGGTGTGAAATGCCAAAGGTGACGTGGAACGTCGTAAGCAGCCCATACATTCTTATATTTCCCGGCATCGTATGAAGATGCATTCGGCACTGCCACTATCAGTGTACCGCTATCCTTGAGAATCTTGCTTAGTGTGTCCCATGTACGGTTCAGTTGTTCCAAGTGCTCCATTACATGCCATAATGTAATCACGTCGAATGATTTTTCTTTTAGAGTGAACAGTGTCTCAGGGGTATTGACGTTTATTCCGAAATGTTCTTTAGCAAACTCTCTTGCCTGAGGACTTTTTTCAATCGCAGAGACCTGCCATCCTTCTTTTTTCATCTTATCGGCAAAATATCCTGTACCTGTGCCTATGTCAAGAATACGTCCACAGGTAAGATTGCTGCTTTGGCTCACAAGTCTGGCTTTTTCGGAAAGCATGTGCTTCCTTACCTTATGATATACAGAATTCATAAGTCCTTTGTGAGTATCGCTGTGCGAAATATAATCCGGTGATTCGTAATATCTGCCTATTTCAGACTCTACAGGCGCATTCTGAGTAAACATAAAGCTACACTTCATGCACCGGTACAAATCGAAAGATTCGCCCGTGGCATAATGGTCTGTACATGTCATTGCCTTCTCAAACTGGCTTTGTCCGCATATTGGACACTTGTCTATATATAGTTTACTCACTTTTATCCCTAATTTGCTGCAAAATAACAAAATAAATAGGTATATACGGTATTTATTTAAAAGTTTTTAAGAGTATGTGCGTATATTCATTGTTTTTATATATCTTCGTATAAAAAATAAATCAGTGATTATGGAAAATAAGAAACTTACACGTTCTAATGAAAGAATGATAGCCGGAGTATGTGCCGGTCTTGCAGAATATTTCGGTTTGGATACAACTGTAGTAAGGGTGTGCTATGCCTTGCTTACTGTGTTTACTGCATTTTCCGGAGTGATAATATATCTTATCCTTATGATTGTGATGCCTGAGAGAAGGTGGTAAATAGGCAATGTTGAGTGAATAAAGCTATTGGTTCACAAGTTAGTGGTCCACAAACTTGTGAACCAATTTGAAATCGTATATATTTGTATTCGTATATACAAAAACAATAAACAATGGAAAAAGCTTTCGTTTATGGTGTTTCTGTTGAGAATGAGAATTTTACTGACAGAATAAAAGAAACCAAAAGATTGAAACTTAATTTCACTAATGGTCTGAATACTATTTTGATTTCTCCAAGGCGAATGGGGAAAACCTCCTTAGTGAAGAAAGTTATTGATACATTGGATAACCCTGAAATAAAGGTAGTATATATGGATGCTTATGATTGTAGAAGTGAATACGATTTCTATAATAAATTTGCAGCTTCTGTCATTAAGCAGACGTCTTCAAAGGTGGATCAGTGGTTGGAGAATGCCAAAGAGTTTCTTGTTCGTGTTTCTCCAAAAATATCGTTCAGTCCTGACCCTACAATGGATTATTCTGTTTCATTTGGAATTACTCCTGAAACTCATAGTCCTGAAGAAATCCTGTCCTTACCTGAGCTTATTGGTGCAAAAAAGAATATGCATATAGTTGTGTGCATAGATGAATTTCAGCAGATAGGTGAATTTCCTGATTCATTAGATGTTCAGAAACGTTTACGCTCTGTATGGCAACATCAGAAATATACTTCATATTGTCTTTTTGGTAGCAAGAAACATTTAATGACTAAACTGTTTCAAAATAAACGTATGCCATTTTATCAATTTGGTGAGATGATGTATTTGGATAAGATTTCAACGGAAGATTGGGTATCATATATACAGTCAAGGTTTAAAAGTCGGAATAAAGAAATATCTGAAGACTGGTGTTTGGAGATATGCAAAATGACAGATAATTACTCATCTTATGTACAGCAATTAGCATGGAATGTTTTGGCTGAAACTGATAAATATGTCGGTGAGGAAGAGTTTAAAGCAGCCAAAGAAGCCATGCTTGCTCAGTGTGATGCTCTTTTTGTTCAGCAAATTCAGGGCCTGACATCCTATCAGATGAATCTTTTGCGTGCTATTTGCAATGGTGTGAATAATGAATTTATGTCCAAGAAGGTGATGGATACATATAATTTAGGAACAAAGTCTAATTTTGCCCGTATCAAGAATGCACTTATAGAAAAAGAGTTGATAGAAGAGCGTAAGGATGGGTTATATTTGTCGGATCCTATTTTTAAGATATGGTTCAATAGTAATTACAATGATTAAACTATTATATGTGTCAAATTTGTAACCCAGAAAAAAATAAGCAGGGGTATGTCAATATTTATACGTACAACCGTCCGAGATAGTGTCTTATAGTCTGCCTGTACTACATCTAGTTTAGCCATAAAATTTTAGATATGGGAAAAATAGAATACTACAGGTCGATTTTTCTGTATTTCCTGACTTTGTCACTTTCTTGTAAATTTTCTGGAAATCAGTCCTACAGATACCTGTAGGACTGATTTTAAAAGTGGTTTGTATGTGTTAAACGCTATCGCTGAGGTTGTACACTTATCAATTAATAGTTGGTTTATATTGTTATTTATATTCGAACTCTAATGTGCCTCGTACATCATTAGAAGCCGCAGCAATATAGGCTTTGAATTTTCCGGGTTCTACTGTCCATTTTTGAGCTCTGTCATCAAAGAACTTCAAGTCATTAGCGTCAATGGTGAACTTGACTTCTTTTTCTTCGTTTGGAGCAAGTTCAACCTTGCAGAAACCTTTCAGCTCTTTTTCAGGGCGTAGAAGACTGCATTTTTCGTCTCCTATATATAGCTGCACGGTTTCTTTACCTTTAACTTTACCAGTATTCTTTACTTTGACAGATATTGTCAGTTCTCCGTTTTCAGATATTGATTTTCCTGAAATAGAAGGTTTTGAATAGGCGTAAGTGGTATAGCTGATACCGTGGCCGAATGAGTACAGAGGCTTTATGTTTTTAGTGTCGTACCAACGGTAGCCTACGAGGATGTCTTCCTTATATTCCTGTTTGATACTATCGCCTGGGTAACTCATTTCGCCATAATAGTGTGCCGGACAGTCTTCCAGTTTCACAGGATAAGAGAAAGGAAGTTTTCCACTTGGATTAACTTTTCCTGTAAGGACATCGGCCAATGCTGATCCGCCTATAGAACCAAGATACCATGATTGTACTATTGAAGGTACTTCTTTTTCCCATGGCATTTCTACTGCGTTACCGCTTGTTATCACTACCACGATATTCTTGTTTACCTTCATTATTTCTTCGATTAATTCATCTTGTCCGAATGGGAGACCGAATGTCTTTCTGTCTCCACCTTCACAATCCTGGAAATGATTCTTGTTTAGACCTCCGATGAAAATCACCAGATCTGCTTTACCTGCTTTTTGTACGGCATCATTACGCAGTGAATCCATAGTAGCCTGTGGAATGACTTCTTCATTTCCGTACATAGGTCTTCCTGCCATGTATCCTTGAGCAAACTCTATTTTTGTTCCGAACTCTTTTTTAAGTGCGTCAAGTGGAGTCACTACAAGTTTTGGTTTCAGCTCTGATGAACCTCCTCCTGCCATAAGATTTCTTACGGCATTGTCTCCAACTACAAGAACCTTATTATATTTGTTCATATCTATCGGAAGAAGTGCAGGAGCTTTCTTTGATGATTTGTTCTTGAGAAGTACTATTCCTTCGGTAGCAATGTTGTATGCAGTCTTGTAATGTTCCTCACTTGTAATTGAACCGAAAGGTTTTTCTCTGTTCATTGCTGTACGGAAAATAAGTCTTAATACACGAGCAGCTTTCTCATTTACCACTTCCATTGGAATTTTTCCGTCCTTTACCATCTGCAGGTAATTTTTCCCCAGATAGTAATCGTCATAACCGAATTCAGATTCTGAAGTAAGTCCGTTGGTATATGATCCCATTTCTATATCAAGTCCGTACATTGCAGCTTCGTATGTGTCGTGTGCAGCACCCCAGTCGGTAATTACACATCCGTCGAAATTCCATTCACCTTTCAGAATGTCGTTGTTGAGCAGTTTGTGATGTGTCGCATGAGTTCCTCTTACTTTGTTGTATGCTCCCATTATGCTCCATACTCCACCTCTCTCAACAGCAGCCTGAAAAGCCGGAAGATATATTTCGCGCAAAGCTCTGTCGCTCAACTGTACGTCGATATGTCCGCGCCATAGCTCCTGATTATTCAGAGCATAGTGTTTTACGCAAGCTGCCACACCGTTCTTTTGAACTCCCTGGATATATGGAACACATAGTTCGGCTGCTAGATAAGGATCTTCACCCAGATATTCGAAGTTACGTCCGTTCAATGGGGTGCGGTAGATATTTACTCCCGGACCGAGCAGTACATCTTTTTCACGATATCTTGCTTCTTCACCAATAGCTTTACCATAATCGGCTGCAAGATTTGTGTTCCAGCTGGCAGCGAGACATGTCAGTGCCGGAAAGGCTGTACAGCTGTCGCTTGTCCATCCTGCATAACCCCAGTCATTCCAGTTTATCTCTGCACGGACACCGTGAGGACCGTCGCTCATCCAAAGTTCCGGAATACCTAAACGAGGACAACCCGGAGAACTGAATTTTCCTTGTGCATAGCTTAAACGTGTTTTTTCCTCGAGAGTCATACGCTTTAATGCGTCCTCTATTCTCAATTCTATAGGCTGTTTGTCATCTAAATATACAGGAACTTTGTTGTTCTGCGCATTTGCTGTAATAAATGACAATGCCAATAACCCTGTTGTTAAAAATGTATTTCTCATGGTTATGTCTTTTTATTTTGATGTAATTTCTATTGTTGAACTTTCCAAACCGTTGGAGTTTGCTGTAAGTGTAGCTGTGCCTATTTCTCCATTATTTTGTAATACTACCAGACATTTTCCGTTGAATGCCTTGCGCTTATTATCCTTGAAACGTTCCATTGATGTCTGACAACCATTGTCAACACCGGCAATGAAAGCATTACCTTTAATTTCAAAATTAATAAGATTTTCAGAAAGAGGACACAAATTATTGTCTTTATCCAGCACTTCTACAGTGACAAAGCTCAAATCCTTTCCGTCCGCTGTTATGATATTTCTGTCAGGAGTAAGTCTTATCTTATGTGGAGTTCCGGCTGTATGTATTTCTTTTTCAGCAATAATGTTGCTACCTTTTCTTGCAACTACCTTAACAGTACCTGGTATGAACTTAACCCTCCATACCACGTGCAGGTTGTCCTCGTCTTTACTGCGTATTCCTTGCGACTCGCCATTTATGAAAAGTTCAACCTCATCGGCATTGTTGTAGTAGCACCACATGTCTATTTCCTGTCCTTCAGTCCAGTTCCAGTGAGGGAACAGGTGCAGAACTTGTTTGTTTGTCCATTCTGCCTTATACAGATAATAAACGTCTTTAGGGAAACCTGCCAGATCGACGATTCCAAAGTAGGAACTTCTTGCAGGCCATCCGTATGGAGTCGGTTCGCCTATATAGTCAAATCCTGTCCAGATGTACTGTCCGCTGATAAAATCATTGTTTCTTACCAGTTTTATGTTTTCCTCATGAGTGTTACCCCAAGGAACATGGCAGTTTTCATATGAAGAACATGAGAAACTTTCATCATAGAAAGGTTTGTCCCAGCGTTCAGGCCATATGAACATCTCATTACTAGGCATACGGTAGTATCCTCTTGTCATCAGAGCCGAATTACTTTCAGTAATAATGAAAGGTTTGTCTGGAAAGTTCTTTGGAACATCAGGGATGTTGGCATTGTGATAGTTGTATCCTATTATGTCAAGGGCCCCTGATTTAAACAGGTGGTTTCCAGGATTAGGCTCATTACATCCTGCAGTAATCGGACGTGTTGGGTCAAGTTCCCTAACAAAATCAGCCAGCTTTTTTGTCAAAAGTGAGTTTACACTCATTTCTCCGTCTTTAGCCAGCATGTCTGCAGAGTGTCCGAAGTTAAGTATAAGGTTGGCTTCTTCCAATGATTGTGTATCGGCTTTTGCATCGCTCCACTGCTCCAGCACTTCGTTGCCTATACTCCATACGAATATTGAAGGATGGTTGCGGTCGCGTAATATAAAATCGCGAAGATCCTTTTCATGCCATTCGTTGAAGTATCTGGCATAGTCGTGCGAAGTCTTTTTCTTGCGCCACATGTCGAATGCCTCGTCCATTACAATAAATCCCATCTTGTCGCATAAGTCAAGCAATTCAGGTGCAGGCGGATTGTGTGAACAGCGGATACCGTTGCATCCCATCTCTTTCAGTATCTCCAACTGTCTTTCTATTGCTCTGGTGTTTACGGCAGCTCCCAGACATCCAAGGTCATGGTGCATACATACACCATTAATTTTAGTCTGTTTACCGTTCAGGATAAATCCTTTTTCGGCATCAAATCTGAAATCACGTATTCCCGTGGTTGTGGTGTATCTGTCAATACATTTATCGTCTTTGATAATCTCTGTGACGAGGGAGTACAAATACGGATTTTCTGTATCCCATAATATAGGTGATGAGATAGTCAGAGTGTGGCTTATATCGGATTTCTGTCCTGCAACAACAGAAACAGATGATTCCGTCTCGGCAACAACAGAGCCATCCATATCGTTCAGTATAGATTTCAGGGTTACTGTTTCATTGTTTTTCCCTGAGTTTTGTACTGTGGTCACAATGTTTAATGTCGCATTGTTGTTACTGATTTCAGAAGTTGTGACATAAGTTCCCCATTCGTCAACATGTACAGGGTTTGTTTTGGTCAACCATACATTTCTGTATATGCCACATCCTGAATACCATCTGGAATTCGGTTGTTCCGAGTTATCTACACGGACTGCTATCACATTCTTTTCATTCCATTTCAGATATGGAGTTATGTCGTAACCGAATGAGATATAGCCGTATGGACGTTTACCCAATGATTGGCCGTTTATGAACACTTCACTGTTCATATATATACCGTCAAAATCTATTCTTATTATCTTGTCGGAATCTTCATTTCCCGGAACAAATGTTTTTCTGTACCATCCTGTTCCTCCCGGTAAAGCGCCACCGCCTGTTCCTGATGGGTTGTCCTTGCTGAAATCACCTTCTATGGCCCAGTCGTGAGGAAGATTTAATACTCTCCAATCCTTATCATCGAAATCTGTTTCTGATGCTTTAGGATTGTCACTAAGGGAGAATGACCAGTTGTCATTGAAGCATATCTTTTCCCTTGGGGATACAGATACAGAGCTGCATGCCCCCAGGAGCATGCAGCAAAATATACCTATGTATGTAAATAATTTCATTGATTACAATTTGACTGTTTGTGATTTACCGTCATACTTAACGATTATACCTTTTGATTTCTTGTCGAAAGCATCAGGGTTTTCCTTGCTCACTTTTACGATTTCGAATGTACGTTCTTTCAACATTCCGTCGTATTCACCTTTTCTGTCTGATATTACAAGTTCTTTGGTGCCTTCATTGTAATTTATCTCAATCATACTGTATTTACCCTGTTCGTAGTTGTAGTTTATACCTTCGTCTTCGTACAAAGTAAATGAAGCGTCGTCACCCTGATAAACATAAAGTCTGATATGTTCAGGCTGCTTTTCTGATGTATATTGGATATCAGGACCGAAAGGAATGATTGAACCGGCACGTACGAACAAAGGCATACGTTCGTATGGCGCATCAACAAGTTTCTTTTCTCCACCCTGCTGGAATTCTCCTGTATAGAAGTCATACCATCCTGCAGATTCAGGGAAATATACCTCACGCTGGCGTTCTCCATATTTATATACCGGTGATACCATGATTGACGGACCGAACATGTATTGGTCACCAATATTATTAACGTTTGTATCAGCAGTGAAGTCCATTACAAGAGGACGCATGATAGTGTAATCGTTGAACCAAGTCATACCTGCCAGTGAGTAGATGTATGGCATAAGGCTATATCTCAGTTTAGAATAGTAGACCACAGACTTATATGCAGGGTGTCCTTCTGGTGCTATTTCCCAGATTTCACGGAATGGATATTGTCCGTGTGCGCGGTATAGCGGACAGAATGCTCCGAACTGATACCATCTTGCATTCAGCTCTCTCCATTCCTTATAGTCGGCATTTTCTGTCTTGTTCTTGTTCCATTGCTGCTGTCCTGCCACATATCTGTTTTCTACGCAGAAACCGCCGATATCCATTGTCCAGTATGGAATTCCGCTTATTGCAAAGTTAAGTCCTGCCATAATCTGCGCTTTCATGTCTTCCCATCTTGTACCTATATCACCGCTCCATGTTGCAGTAGAGTATCTTTGCAGTCCGGCAAATCCTGAACGTGTAAGCAGGAATACGCGCTTGTTGTTGTCTACGCTTCTCTGACCGTTATAAATAGCTTCAGCGTTCATCAGTGCGTATGCATTGAAATATTCTGCAGAAGGTCCAAGTGCAGTAGGTCCGCACAAGTCTTTTCTGTATTGCAAGTCTGTACAGTCTCTCACATTAGGTTCGCTGGCATCCATCCACCATGCATCTATACCCAATGGATAATAGTGTTCGTACATCTGGTTCCAGAACAGCTTGCGTGCATCAGCATCGTATGCATCATAGAATCCGTAAGTATAACCTGGGCCAACCCAGTCTCTCAAGCTGTCTTTTACAGATTGTTGATAAATCCAGCCATTCTTGTCGAATTCTTTATAATGTTCAGTTGTAGTATAGAATTTGGGCCATACTGAGATCATCATATGTGCATTCATCGCATGTATAGAGTCAACCATAGCCTTAGGATTAGGGAAACGGTTTTTGTCGAATTCATGGCTTCCCCATGCATCTTCCGGCCAGTGGTTCCAGTCAAGCACGATATTGTCAATAGGAATATTTCTGTCTCTGAAACCTTTCAGTGCTCCGAGCATTTCATCAGCAGTGTTATATTTTTCCCTGCTTTGCCAGAAACCCATAGCCCATTTAGGCATGATAGGTGACTTGCCTGTAAGAGTTCTGTATCCGCTGATTACGTCGTCCATGTCATCGCCTGCTATGAAATAGTAATCAAGCTGTTTTGTCATTTCGCTCCACCATGACTGTTTTCCCTGTTCTTCAGGAGCTATAGGGCTCATTACACGTAATCCTGAATAAGATACGGCTCCGTCAGGTTTCCATTCTATTTTAAGTGGAACTTTCTTTCCTTTTTCCAGGTTAACGGAGAATTTGTAGCTGTTAGGATTCCATGCAGTACGCCATCTTTCTGGTACTACCAGTTTGTTGTCGATATATACTTTTGTATATCCTGCGTAATAAAGTATAAATTTGAATTCACCTGTTTCAGAAGGTTCAATCATACCTTCGTATGTTACGTTGGCTCCCATGAACGGGAAGTTTTCAGGAAGATTTACTACTTTGGATAAATCTTCTCTTTTCAGGTGTTCGAAGTATAGCTGAGGCTCACGTCTGACTATAGTCTCTGATGATGCATTCTTTTCTGGAACGTATGTACCTGTAATAGCACCTTCTACACCCTCTTTGTCGTATAATTTGAATACTTCGCCCAGTTGTGAATAGTCATTAGGATTTCCGAAACGGCAGAGTGAATAGCTGTCCAGCAGAACACCATAGTTTTTATTTGATACGATGAAAGGTATTGAAACTTTAGTATTGTATTGGAACAGTTCCTCGTTTTTACCTTTGTAGTTAAATTCTTCGGATTGATGTTGTCCGAGTCCGTAGAAAGCTTCATTTTCCGGTGACTCGAAAACTTGTCTTATTGAATATCCTTTTGTCCCTTCAATTTCTATAGGAGTAAAAGTTTTTCCTCCACCTTTGTTTTCCTGTAGAATAACTTTTCCGTTTTTGTCAGTAAACCATAACTCACCTGTAGAGGCAAGAACATATGCGTTTATATCATTTGTAGATATAGAAACTGTGTCGCCATTATTTGTTACATCGAATGATATCTTTTCCTTTTGTGGAATAACAATAAGGCTTTTGTCATCAGAGAATCTCTTTTCAGGTGTTGCCGATACATGGATAAGTTTATCACCCATTACCTGAAGACGGATGAGTTTTGCATTGTCGTTGCCTGGATTCTGTACTTTTACGACTACACCATTATCGGTAACCTCGTAAATATTGTCGGAGCATGACCCAAGCAAAAGACCTGCAAAAAGACAATAATACATGCTTTTCATATTCATAATCTTAATTTGTTGATATTTGAAATTAATTTTGTGGTCAATTATTAATCGGTCTTGGATTTATTGAAATACTATATTGCAAAATTAATAATTAAATAAGTGATTTAAAATATTATTATATTCAACATAAAATATTAATATTGTATCTGTATCATGATATTTTAGAATGTAAATCATGAAACATATAAAAAAGTGTCCCCAAATAGGCTATAAAATGCGGGCAAGTTTCACTTTAAACTTGCCCGCATTTTACCTCGAATTTGCCCATGTTTTTTCTGAGGATTGAGAAAGGCAAGTCTGTCAAGTGATACAGTGCAGATTTGACAACATACGTTGACTTTTCATTTTTGACAGAAAAAAGCAGATTCAAGTGGCATAAAACAATTTAAAAAAGAGAAAAATTTTTTATGAGGGCTCTATTTTGATTTTAAGAGGACTTTTATAAGGATTTTTTTCATTATAAATACACCTCGAATTTATTTACTATAGTTTATTATGTAAAAAAACAGTTTTAAATAATGTTCAACTTTTAAAATTTGTCCACTTTTAGATGTGGACACAAATATTAATAACTATGAATCAACTAAAGAACCTTTTTATTGCGTCAGCATTATGTGTAGGTGTGAGCTCGTGTGGCGTATCGGAGAAAAGAGTTCCAGCTGCCATTCCATCGGATCCAGAGATTGAGGCCAACATAAAGGAATGGCTTGGAAAGATGACCTTAGAGGAAAAGATAGGTCAGATGTGTGAAATAACAATAGATGTGGTAAGCGATTTTGAGGAAAGCAAGAAGCATGGCTTTGTGCTTAATCCTGCTATGCTTGACACGGTAATAGGGAAATATAAGGTAGGCTCATTGCTTAATGTACCTTTGAGTATAGCACAGACCAAGGAGAAATGGGCTGAGGCAATAAAGCAGATCCAGGACATCTCCATGAAGGAAATAGGAATCCCCTGTATATATGGTGTTGACCAGATACATGGAACGACCTATACCCTTGGCGGTACAATGTTTCCACAAGGTATAAACATGGCTTCTTCGTTTAACCGTGATCTTGTCCGTAAGGGAGCAGAAATCTCTGCTTACGAGACCAAGGCCGGATGTATTCCATGGACATATGCACCTGTTGTTGATCTGGGACGTGACCCACGCTGGTCGCGTATGTGGGAGAACTATGGTGAGGACTGCTATGTAAATGCCGAGATGGGTAAGGCGGCTGTTGTCGGTTTTCAGGGAGAAGATCCCAACCACATCGGTGAGTATAATGTAGCTGCTTGTATGAAACACTATATGGGATATGGTGTTCCTGTATCCGGCAAGGACCGTACACCATCGTCAATATCACGCAGCGACATGCGCGAGAAACATTTCGCTCCATTCCTTGCTGCTGTTCGTAACGGAGCATTGAGCGTGATGGTCAATTCCGGAGTTGACAACGGTATGCCTTTCCATGCCAACCGTGAGTTCCTGACCGAATGGCTGAAAGAAGACTTGAATTGGGACGGTATGATTGTTACCGACTGGGCAGATATCAACAATCTCTGTACGCGTGACCATATTGCGGCTACCAAGAAGGAAGCAATAAAGATAGCAATCAACGCAGGTATAGACATGTCTATGGTTCCATACGAGGTAAGTTTCTGTACTTATCTGAAAGAACTTGTAGAAGAGGGTGAGGTTCCAATGAGTAGAATAGACGATGCTGTATCACGTGTTCTACGCCTTAAATACCGTTTGGGACTGTTTGAGAATCCATATTGGGATATCAATAAGTATGACAAGTTCGGTTCTGCAGAGTTCGCTGCAGTCGCTCTTCAGGCAGCCGAAGAGTCAGAAGTGCTTCTAAAGAACGATAACAATATACTTCCAATAAAGAAAGGTAAGAAAATTCTTCTGACAGGTCCTAATGCCAATTCCATGCGATGTCTCAATGGCGGATGGTCATACAGCTGGCAGGGGCACCGTGCCGATGAATGTGCCCAGGCATATAATACCATATACGAGGCATTTTGCAACAAGTATGGCAAGGAGAATATCATTTATGAACCTGGTGTTACATATGCCCCATATAAGAATGACAACTGGTGGGAGGAGAATGCTCCTGAGATAGGCAAGGCAGTATCGGCTGCTTCACGTGCCGATGTAATAGTGGCATGTATAGGTGAGAATTCCTATTGTGAGACTCCTGGAAATCTTACCGATCTTACCCTTTCGGAAAATCAGCGTAATCTTGTAAAAGCACTTGCAAAGACAGGTAAACCTATTGTATTGGTATTGAATCAGGGACGTCCGCGTATCATAAACGATATAGAACCGTTGGCACAGGGAGTTATAAACGTGATGCTTCCAAGTAACTATGGTGGCGACGCTTTGGCAAATCTGATGTCGGGTGATGCCAACTTCAGTGCCAAAATGCCGTTTACATATCCTAAATATATCAATGCATTGGCAACATACGATTACAAGCCTTGTGAGAATTTGGGTCAGATGGGTGGTAACTATAACTATGATTCAGTTATGGATGTTCAGTGGCCGTTCGGTTTCGGATTGAGCTATACTACCTATAGCTATGAAAATCTTCGTGCAGACAAGACTACGTTTACAGCCGGTGATGAAATAACAGTATCTGTAGATGTAACAAATACCGGAAGTGTTGCAGGTAAGGAACCGGTTCTTCTTTTCTCAAAGGATATGGTTGCCAGCAGTACTCCTGACAACATCCGTCTGCGTAACTTTGAGAAGGTTTCATTACAGCCTGGTGAGACGAAGACCGTAATCATGAAGATAAAGGGCAGTGACCTAGCCTTTGTTGGTTATGACGGCAAGTGGCGTTTGGAGAAAGGTGACTTCAAGCTTAAATGTGGCGATAAGTGGATTGATATTGATTGCACAGAAACAAAGATTTGGGATACTCCTAATATATAAATAACAAAAGACTCCAGCATTGCTGGAGTCTTTTGTTATTCAGTAACCTCAACACCTTTAAGCGTTGCCGAGCTTGATTCTGTAATCTTTACTTTTACGAAATCACCTATACGGTGTGAACCTCTGTCGAACACCACAACCTTGTTCTGCTCTGTACGTCCAAAAAGCTGGTCTTTCGAACGTTTTGAAACACCTTCCGCAAGAACTTCGAATGTTTTACCTACATCCTTTGCATTGCTCTCTGCAGAAAGCTGGTTCTGCAACTCAATCATTTCGTTCAGGCGTCTTATCTTGGTCTCTTCAGGAACATTGTCAGGAAGGTTCTTCGATGCGTATGTACCAGGTCTTTCAGAATACTTGAACATGAAGGCCGAGTCGTATTCACATTCTCGCATCAGAGACAACGACATCTGATGGTCTTCTTCTGTTTCGCTGTGGAAGCCTGAGAATATATCAGTACTAAGTCCGCAGTCAGGGATTATGCGGCGTATGGCCTCTACTCTTTCGAGATACCATTCGCGTGTATATTTTCTGTTCATCAGTTTCAGTATGCGTGAGCTTCCGCTCTGTACAGGCAGGTGGATATGCTTGCAAACGTTTGGCACTTCAGCAATGACATGTAGAGTCTCGTCGCTCATATCCTTTGGATGTGATGTAGTGAAACGTACTCTCATTCCCGGTACTGTTTCTGCTACCAGACGGAGGAGCATAGGGAATGTCACGACTTCACCGTCTTTTTCGAAGCGGTATGAATTGACGTTCTGCCCCAGGAGAGTTACTTCTTTGTAGCCTTTCTTTTCCAGGTCGCGTACCTCGTTCAGTATGCTTTCTACGTCACGGCTTCTTTCGCGTCCTCTTGTATAAGGCACAATACAGTAATGGCAGAAATTGTTGCATCCGCGCATTATTGATACAAATCCTGAGATGTGGTTGCCGCAGATACGCGAAGGAATGACATCGCGGTAGGTTTCTGTAGTTGACAGTTCCACGTTGATAGCTTTTTCTCCTGCTTCTACCGATGCTATCAGCTCCGGAAGTGTGAGATAAGCGTCAGGTCCTGCCACGAGATCAACGTGGTGGTTTTCTATAAGATCGTTTTTTACACGTTCTGCCATGCATCCGAGAACTCCTACAATCAGATGTTTTCTTTTCTTCTTCAGAGAATGGAAAAACTCAAGGCGGTTAAGGATTTTCTGTTCCGCATTGTCTCTGATTGAACAAGTGTTCATAAATACAGCGTCAGCCTCTTCAAGGGTTTCGCATGGAGAATAGCCTGCCATTTGCATGATAGATGCTATCACTTCGCTGTCTGCCACATTCATTTGGCATCCGTAAGTTTCGATGAACAGTTTCTTGCTGTCCTGTTCAGTTGCAGATTTTAAGTCTGCTCCTGTTGCTTCTTTAGTCATATTATATTAATTTACTGATTAAAACTTCTGCAAAGATAGTGCAAACCGAGCGAAACACAAAGTGGAAACAAGGTTTTCGACTTTTGATCCCGGAGTATAGTCTATCTTGTTAAAAGACACAGGTTTATATGTAACATCACGAATGTCCTGTTTTCTTGAATTAAATGACCTGATGTTTTGATTCGAATGACAAACCGTTTTTTTACCTTTCTGATGTTCTTCATTTCCTGAATTGAGGTTTCCTTTAGTCATATTGTATAAAAAACATGTTTTTCATCATAAATATGTCACAAAAAGTATTGGATTTGATGTTTTTTTTCTAATTTTGAACGACTTCAGAAAAAATATATGGGTTTCTAATACAAACAATACTTTTAAAAACACAATATTATGAGCTATAGATTTATGACAGCGGCAGAAGCTGCAAGTTTTATAAAAGATGGTGATGTCATCGGATTGAGTGGTTTTACTCCTGCCGGAACTCCTAAGGCTGTTACTGCTGAATTGGCAAAAATAGCAGAAGAAAAGCATTCCAGAGGTGAACAGTTTAAGGTTAGTGTTCTTACGGGAGCATCTACGGGTGATTCGTGTGATGGCGTTTTAGTACGTGCCAATGCTCTTGATTTCAGGGCACCATATACCACAAATACAGATTTCCGTAAGGCTTGCAATAGCGGACAGGTTAAGTATTCAGATATACACTTGTCTCAGATGGCCCAGCGGATACGTTCAGGTTTTATGGGTAAGGTGAATGTCGCTATAATGGAGGCTTGCGAACTTACTGCCGACGGGCGTATATACCTCACTGCCGGTGTAGGTATTTCTCCTACTGTTGCACGTCTGGCTGATATAGTAATTGTGGAACTGAATGCTGCGCATAACAAGAACAGCCTGATGGGTATGCACGATATATATGAACTTGAACGTCCGCCATATCGCCGCCCAATAATGATAGAGCATGCAAACGACCGTATTGGTTCGCATTATATAAAGGTTGATCCTGCAAAGATTGTTGCTGTTGTCGAGGTGAATATTCCTGATGAGGCCCGTGGTTTCCACGATCCTGATCCTATTACTGATAAAATTGGTCAGAACGTAGCCGACTTCCTTGTTAACGATTTGCGTAGGGGTATTATCCCTTCTACTTTCCTGCCACTTCAGTCGGGAGTTGGTAATATTGCGAATGCTGTATTGAGCGCTCTTGGAAAGAATCCTGATGTCCCTGCGTTCGAAATGTACACAGAAGTCATTCAGAATTCTGTTATCGACCTTATAAAGGCTGGTAGAATAAAATTCGGTAGTACATGTTCGTTGAGTGTGACAAACGACTGTCTGCAGGATATCTATGATAATATTGATTTCTTCCGCGACAAGCTTGTATTGCGTCCTTCGGAAATTTCCAACTGTCCGGAAGTTGTACGCCGATTGGGAGTTATATCCATGAACACTGCCATCGAAGCCGATATATACGGAAACGTAAACTCTACACATATCTGTGGTACTAAGATGATGAACGGAATCGGTGGCTCCGGCGACTTTACAAGAAGTGCATATATTTCAATTTTCTCTTGTCCTTCTACCGCTAAAGGTGGTTGTATCAGTTCTATTGTTCCTATGGTTTCACATCAGGATCACAGCGAACATTCAGTAAACGTTATTATTACAGAACAGGGTATAGCCGATTTGCGTGGTAAGAGTCCTATGGAACGTGCCAAGACTGTTATCGAGAATTGTGCTCATCCTGACTACAAGCAGTTATTGTGGGATTATCTTAAGATTGCAAACAAGGGACAGACCAACCACAGCCTTTCTGCAGCGCTGGGAATGCATGAAGTATTCCTTGATAAGGGAGATATGCGTCTGACTGACTGGGGAGAATTTAAGAATTAATTAAATAATCATTGAAGAGGATATATGGAATAATTGTGTTCATGTATCCTCTTTTTTTATATAACCGGGCTTAAGCTATGTGGTTGAGGAATGTGTATTTTATAACAGTGTGCCTGTTTGGATTTTTAGTTGGGAATGCCATTGAATTAAATAGATATAATGTGTCAGCTACGATTTCATTGAAAGTCCCAGGCAAAGATGCTGTGAGTTATCCTTTGGCCTTGCATGAGGTTGGAGGGAGCAGATTGGATTACAACCTTGTGAGTAGTAAGGAAATACCTGTAACTTTATCCCAGAAAGTAGAGAAAGTATCTGGTAATATACGTCTGACATTATCTGTTCTGGCTTTAGAAGATATATATTTTAATTTTGGTGAGCTTGTAACGACAGAGTCCAAACATGATGATTGTTTGTTTTATATGCCCGGCTTTTGGTATCGTAAGAATTTGCGCTCACCGAAGAAAGCGCCATCATTCCATTCATCAGACAGTTGGATAGTACGTGAGGACAGGTTAAGCACACCTTTGACTTCAATATTCGATGAGAAAAGCAACAGACTATATTCTGTAATAAGAATAGATGGTTTTGAGTCGGACGCTATCGCTTCAGGAAATAAGGGAGAAGTGATGCTTTCAGGTAAAACATCTGTGGGATATACAGGATTTAAGAATCTTGAAGGAAAAGCCTCATTGTCTTTTGGATATCCATATAAGGAAGCTCCATATACATATATCAGGAAACTGACATTAGCGCCACCTGTTACTGCTTATCAGTATCTTAAAAAAGGAGATGGCATGAAGCTGGTCTGGGAAATAAGAGAAAGAAGTGCTGAAGACTTTGCAGATTGTGTAAAGTCCTTATGGGAATATAGTTATGATGTTTATAAACCATTACCTGTCGATGAATCATATACCGACGACAGGATGAAAGAAGTCTTGAGCAATTTCTTTGTAGAGAGTTTTGTCGGTGATAAAAATGTCAAATATTACTCCGGAGTCGAGCTGAATACAGCTACATGCGATAAGACCGGTATGGCGGAAGTCGGTTTTGTAGGACGTACTCTGTTGAATGCATTTAATGCTTTGGAATATGGTGAAAGTATGCGGCGCGATGATCTGATAACAAATGCCAGATCTGTTTTTGATTCTTATCTGGCTCATGGCTTCTCTAAGAAAGGCTTTTTCAACGAGGTAATTGATTTCAAACGCAATTCCATCAATTCTGTTCATAGCATACGCCGCCAGTCGGAAGGAGTTTATGCTGTTCTGTATTATCTGAATTATGAAAGGAAGCATGGACGCAGACACATGGAGTGGGAGATGAAAATCAGGCACATGCTCGATATGTTTGTAAAACTTCAAAAAAAGAATGGCCGTTTCCCAAGAAAATTTAAAGATAATTTTTCCGCTGTTGATAAAAGTGGAGGTAGCACGGCTTCTGCTACTCTGCCATTGGTTATGGGTTATAAATATTTTAATGATATAAACTATCTGGAAGCAGCTAAGCGTTCCGTAAACTATCTTGAAAAAGAGGTAATATCAAGGTCGGATTATTTTTCATCTACCCTTGATGCGAATTGTGAGGACAAGGAGGCTTCGTTATATGCTTCTACTGCGGCCTATTATCTTGCTCTTGTTACGGAAGGAGAAGAAAGACGGCATTATGCAGATTTGGCTAAGAAATCCGCTTATTTTGCATTGTCATGGTATTATACTTGGGATGTGCCTTTCGCTGAGGGACAGATGCTCGGTGAAGTCGGACTGAAAACACGTGGTTGGGGAAATGTTTCTGCCGAGAATAATCATATCGATGTTTTTGTATTCGATTTTGCGGATGTCCTCAGATGGTTGTCGAAGGAATATAATGAACCGCGTTTCTCTGAATTCGCAGATGTTATGAACACTTCAATGCGGCAATTGCTGCCTTATGAAGGACACATGTGTGATATAGCAAAAGTTGGATTTTATCCTGAAGTTGTCCAGCATACAAATTGGGATTATGGCAAAAACGGTAAAGGACACTATAATGATATTTTTGCTCCCGGATGGGTAGTCGCATCTTTATGGGAATTGCTTACACCTGGTAGGGCGGAAAAATTTTTGGAATCGGAGTAATCATCGTTTGAATATAGAATATTAAAGCGCTTTAGGATAAATGTTGGCAGCGACAAGAAATTTTGTATATAATACTTTTTTATCTTGTCGCTGCTTTTTGTTTTCATTCTATTGCCTTTTGGAGTATCTTTATTTTTTTTATTGTATCTTTGCGGACAAATTGGATAAATAACGTAAAATCAAATATATAAAGTACATCGCTATGGAATATAATTTCAGGGAGATAGAAAAGAAATGGCAACAGAAGTGGGTGGAAAACAAGACCTACAAAGTTTCGGAAAATGAATCAAAAAAGAAGTTTTATGTATTGAACATGTTCCCTTATCCGTCGGGAGCAGGACTTCATGTCGGACATCCATTGGGATACATCGCCAGTGATATATATGCTCGCTACAAGCGACTTCAGGGTTTCAATGTTCTTAACCCTATGGGTTACGATGCTTACGGATTGCCTGCAGAACAGTATGCTATCCAGACAGGACAGCATCCGGCTGTAACTACTGCGGCAAACATTGCACGCTATCGTGAACAGCTCGACAAGATAGGTTTCTGCTTCGATTGGGACCGCGAGGTACGTACATGCGAACCTGATTATTACCATTGGACACAGTGGGCTTTCCAGAAGATGTTCAACAGCTATTACTGTAATTCATGCGGTAAGGCTCAACCTATAGAGAATCTGATTAAGGCTTTCGAGACTAAAGGTACTGAAGGTCTTGATGTGGCTTGTGGCGAAGAACTGAGTTTCACAGCGGAAGAATGGAACGCAAAGTCAGAAAAGGAACAGCAGGAAATCCTGATGAACTACCGTATAGCTTATCTTGGCGAGACTATGGTGAACTGGTGTCCTGCATTGGGTACTGTATTGGCAAACGATGAGGTCGTTGACGGTGTTTCTGAACGTGGAGGACATCCTGTAGTGCAGAAGAAGATGCGCCAGTGGTGCTTGAGAGTTTCTGCATACGCACAGAGATTGCTCGACGGACTTGAGACTGTTGACTGGACAGACTCTCTGAAAGAAACACAGCGTAACTGGATAGGTCGTTCGGAAGGTGCTGAAGTTCGCTTCAAGGTTAAGGACAGTGACATGGAATTCACTATCTTTACAACACGTGCGGATACAATGTTCGGTGTTACTTTCATGGTTCTTGCACCTGAAAGCGAACTTGTTCCACAGCTCACCACTGAAGCTCAGAAAGCTGAAGTTGAGGCTTATCTTGACCGCACAAAGAAACGTACTGAACGCGAACGTATATCAGACCGCCGCGTGACAGGTGTGTTCAGCGGTTCGTATGCGGTAAATCCGTTTACAGGCGAGGCTGTGCCTATCTGGATAAGTGATTATGTACTTGCCGGTTATGGTACAGGTGCAATCATGGCTGTTCCTGCTCACGACAGCCGCGACTATGCTTTTGCAAAACATTTCAACTTGCCTATCGTTCCGCTGGTGGAAGGTTGCGACGTAAGCGAAGAGAGCTTCGATGCCAAGGAAGGTATTGTTTGTAACTCTCCAAAGGCCGGAGCGACTCCTTATTGCGATTTGAACCTCAACGGTCTTACAATAAAGGAAGCAATCGCTACTACAAAGAAGTATGTGAAAGAACATAACCTCGGACGTGTAAAGGTTAACTTCCGTTTGCGTGACGCCATCTTCTCACGTCAGCGTTACTGGGGAGAGCCATTCCCTGTTTACTACAAGGATGGTATGCCATATATGATTGACGAGAGCAAATTGCCTTTGCAGTTGCCTGAAGTAGCCAAGTTCCTTCCTACTGAGTCTGGCGAACCTCCATTGGGTCATGCCACTAAATGGGCTTGGGACGTAAATGCCGGCGAGGTGGTTGAGAACTCTAAGATAGACAATGTAAACGTATTCCCTCTCGAACTTAATACAATGCCTGGTTTCGCAGGTTCAAGCGCATACTATCTGCGCTATATGGACCCACACAATGATAAGGCCCTTGTTTCGGAAAAGGCAGACAGATACTGGCAGAATGTTGACCTATATGTAGGTGGTACAGAACACGCTACTGGTCACCTGATATATTCACGTTTCTGGAACAAGTTCCTGTTCGACCTCGGTGTAAGCGTTAAGGAAGAGCCATTCCAGAAACTTGTAAACCAGGGTATGATTCAGGGACGAAGCAACTTCGTATATCGTATCAAGGATACAAACACTTTCGTTTCTCTCGGATTGAAAGACCAGTATGACGTTACTCCTCTTCATGTTGATGTAAATATCGTATCAAACGATATCCTTGATGTTGAGGCATTCAAAAACTGGCGTCCTGAATATAACAATGCTGAATTCATCCTTGAAGACGGCAAGTATGTGTGCGGATGGGCAGTTGAGAAGATGAGTAAATCTATGTACAACGTAGTAAACCCTGATATGATTGTTGAACGTTACGGAGCAGATACATTGCGTATGTATGAAATGTTCCTTGGCCCTATCGAACAGTCTAAACCATGGGATACTAACGGTATAGATGGTGTTCACAGATTCTTGAAGAAATTGTGGAGTCTGTTCTACAGCCGTAATGACGAATTCCTTCCTCAGGACGGTGAAGCTACAAAAGAAGAACTAAAGGCAGTACACAAACTGATAAAGAAAGTGACTGGAGACATCGAGACATTCTCTTACAACACTTCAATCAGTGCATTCATGATTTGTGTGAACGAACTTACTTCATTGAAATGTCGCAACAAGGCTGTTTTGAGAGACCTTGTGGTTGTTATTGCTCCGTTTGCTCCACACTTGGCTGAAGAACTTTGGGCAACACTTGGAAACACAACTTCTGTATGTGATGCTCAGTGGCCTGCATTCAACGAAGACTATCTGAAAGAAGATACAGTGAAATATACAATCTCTTTCAACGGAAAGGCACGTTTCACTATGGAGTTTGCTGCCGATGCAGACAATGACACAATCCAGTCTGCGGTTCTTGCTGAGGAACAGTCTCAGAAATGGATTGAAGGAAAGACTCCTAAGAAAGTGATTATTGTTCCTAAGAAGATAGTAAATGTCGTTCTGTAAGATTGAGCTAAATGGAAATATCACTTTTAAGAAAACTTGGCCGGGAATCTAAGGATTACCTGGCCATCACTTTTGGTCTGATGTGTTATGCTTTTGGCTGGGTTGCGTTTATGCTTCCATATCAGATTACCACCGGTGGTGCAACAGGTATTTGTGCGATTATATATTATGTCACAGGAATAGAGATACAGATATCCTATTTTATTATCAATGCCATATTGATGGGGTTTGCCCTGAAAATACTTGGACCTAAATTTAGTGTAAAGACAATATTTGCTATTGTCGTTCTTACTTTCTTCTTATGGCTTTTTCAGCGACTTATGGAAGGTGATGATGGTAAGTTGCCTTTGTTGCTGGGCCCAGGTCAGGACTTTATGGCATGTGTAATAGGCGCCGGTCTTCTTGGATTCGGTATAGGAATAGTATTCTGCAATAATGGTAGTACAGGAGGTACGGACATTATAGCATGGATTATAAACAAGTATAAGGATGTAACCCTTGGAAGAATGATAATGTATTGCGATATAGTGATAATATCTTCCTGTTACTTTATATTCCATGACTGGAGACGAGTTTTGTTTGGCTTCTGCGTATTGTTTATCATGAGTATAGTGATAGACTATGTGGTTAACAGTGCACGCCAGTCCGTACAGTTCCTTATATTTTCGCGTAAGCATGATGAGATAGCTGAAGGTATATCTACTCAGATTAACCGTGGTGTGACTCTTTTGGACGGTAAGGGATGGTACAGCAAGCAGGATATAAAGGTAGTGGTTGTTCTTGCCAAAAAGAGTCAGTCGCTCGATATTTTCCGTCTGGTTAAGGATATTGACCCTAATGCATTTATTTCTCAAAGTAACGTTGTCGGAGTTTATGGTGAAGGTTTTGACCCTCTAAAAGTTAAGTGATTATGAAGAAGCTTGTTTTTGCAACTAATAATGCCCATAAGCTTGAGGAAATACGTGCTATATTGGGCGACAAGGTAGAGATTCTGAGCCTTAATGATATAAACTGTCATGCAGATATCCCTGAAACAGCAGATACTCTGCAAGGAAATGCGGCATTGAAGGCGCAGTATATATACGAGAATTATGGCCTTGACTGTTTTGCCGATGATACAGGTCTTGAAGTTGAGGCTCTGAATGGTGCTCCCGGAATTTATTCTGCCAGATATGCCGGAGGAGAAGGGCACGATTCTGAAGCTAACATGAAGAAACTGCTTTCAGAAATGCAGGACAAGGAAAACCGCAAGGCCCGTTTCCGTACGGTTATCTGCCTGATTGAGGACGGTAAGGAACATTTCTTCGAAGGAATAGTAAACGGCAGCATAATTCGTGAGAGAAAAGGCGGAGCCGGTTTCGGATATGACCCTGTGTTTATGCCTGACGGCTATTCTGAGACTTTTGCTGAAATGGGTAATGATGAAAAGAATAAGATCAGTCATCGCGCAAGAGCCGTCCAGAAACTTTGCGAGTATCTGAATAAATAAAAAATAATACCGTTACAGGTAATCCACGATAAGGATACTGTAACGGTATTTTTATTTTATTGGACTTTTATTCCGCTAGTACGAAATCCAACTGTTTCTTTTCCAGATTGGCGCGTGCCACTTTTATCTTGATGGCATCGCCAAGACTGAATTTCTGATGATGACGTCTGCCGATAAGGCAATAGTTCTTTTCGTCGAACTCGTAATAGTCATTGCCAAGGTCGCGCATGGCTATCATACCCTCACATTTGTTTTCGTTTATCTCGACATAGATACCCCATTCAGTTACTCCGGAGATTACTCCATCGTAAGCGGTTCCGATATGTTCGCTCATGAATTCTACCTGCTTGTATTTGATGGATGCGCGTTCTGCACTTGCTGCTGTCTGTTCCATGGCCGAACTGTGTTCGCACATGCTCTCATACTTGTCGGCCTGTGCAGTTCTTCCTCCGTCCAGATAGCGTGTCAGCAGACGGTGAACCATAAGGTCAGGATAACGGCGTATAGGCGAAGTGAAATGAGTATAATAGTCGAATGCCAGACCATAGTGACCGATATTGTGGATAGAATACCTTGCTTTCTGCATTGAACGCAGTGATACTGTTTCCACCAGGTTCTGTTCTCCTTTACCGTTTACATCCTTCAACAGGCGGTTGATAGACTTTGATACTTCAGTCTTGGTTCCGCTCGTACGGATTTTATATCCGAAACGTGCGATAAACTGGTTAAGGTTGTCCAGTTTGTCCGGGTCCGGCAGGTCGTGGATACGGTATGGGAATACCTTCGCCTTTTTGTTCTTAGGAACTTTTCCTATGTGTTCGGCTACGGTACGGTTTGCCAGAAGCATAAACTCTTCTATCAGCTTGTTCGCTTCCTTTGACTGTTTGAAATAAACGCTCAAAGGCTTTCCTTTTTCGTCAATTTCAAATCTCACCTCGCAACGGTCGAAATCAATGGCTCCTGCAGCAAGACGCTTTTCGCGGAGTATCTGGGCCAGTTTGTTCAGTTCTAGTATCTCTTCCTTGTATTCACCCTCGCCGGTTTCAATGATATTCTGAGCTTCTTCGTACGTAAAACGTCTGTCCGATTTTATCACTGTATGTCTGATTCGATAATCCTTGACTTCAGCCTTTTCGTTCATGTCGAATATCACTGAATAAGCCAGTTTCTCTTCGTTAGGACGCAGTGAGCAGATGAAGTTGCACAGACGTTCGGGCAGCATAGGTATCGTACGGTCCACAAGATAAACGGATGTGGCACGTTTCAGTGCTTCCTTGTCTATGATGCTGCCTTCCTTGACATAATGCGAAACATCGGCAATGTGTACACCTACTTCCCAAAGTCCCGGTTTCAGTTGTCTGATTGAGAGCGCGTCGTCGAAGTCCTTCGCGTCTTTCGGGTCGATAGTAAATGTGGTGATACCTCGGAAGTCCTCACGCTCGGCATAATCCTCTTTCGTGATTTCTGCTGACAGTTTTTCTGCGGCAGCCTCTACAGACTGTGGATAAGTATAAGGCAATCCGTATTCGGCCAGTATGGCGTGCATCTCAGTGTTGTTTTCGCCAGCCTTGCCCAATACATCAATAACCTCGCCGAAAGGATTCTTGGCTTCGTCCGGCCATTCTGTGATTTTCACTACAGCCTTATCGCCATTCTTTGCTCCTTTAAGCTTTTCCTTAGGTATAAAGATGTCGTTGGCAAGTGTGCTTGTTTCTGTGATGAGGAAGGCATAGTTTTTCGATACTTTCAGTGTGCCTACAAATGTAGCTTTTGCCCTGTCCAGAATTTCTATCACTTGTCCTTCTATCTTCTGTTTCTTGCATTTTGCACAGAGAGAAATCTTCACCTTATCGTTGTTCATGGCGTGGGCCGAGTTCCTTTCAGCAATAAAGATAGGTTCCCCTCCATCGTCAGGTATGAACGAGTTCTTGCCGTTGCTCTTTCTGATAAAGGTTCCTGTCATAATCTGACCTCTGTCATTCAGTTTCCACCTTCCCTTTTCGGCTTCAATCAGGAAGTTGTCTTCTGTCATATCCTTCACAATATCGGTACATAGCATTTTTGAAGGATGAGTTGTTAGTTTCAGTCCCAGGAATAATTGCTTAAGGCTTATAGCCTCAGTCGGTTTGTTGCGGAAATAGTTTATGATGAGTTCCGACATCTCTTTTTTCTTCATTCTTTTTCCGCCTTTTTTTTCTTTTTTATTTTTAGCCATAGCTATTCCTTTCTTTTTTAGTTTCTACAAAGTAAGCAAAATAAATGGAATAAAGATATAATAGTCTTATTTATTTTCCTTTGAGCCGGTAAAAGTACCACAGTTTCTTATTTTTTCTGCTTCTTTTGTAATATAATCCGGATAACCGTATAGTCCGAGTATCTTTATGGCGTTACCCTCATTGGCAGTGCCTTTCTTTATTTTGTAATCGAAAGCCAGAGTATCGTTCTCGATATCCTCGCAGAAATGATAAAGCTCGTATTCATTGTCAAGGAGAGAGGTCAGCTCGTTGTCGTGAGTTGAAGCCAGTACTATATTGTTATGTCCTGCCAGTTCTTTCAATACAGCAGCATTGATGGAAATGCGTTCTGCGGTATTTGTCCCCTTGAACAGCTCGTCGAATACCAGAAGATAGTTGCCCGATATAGCACGGTCGAATACCTTTTTCACATTTTCAGTTTCTGTGAGGAAATAACTTTTCCCGTTTTCTAGATCGTCCTCAGTATTTATCACAGAAAGAATGCGTCTGTCCGTGTCAATTCTGAATTCATTCGCAAAGCAGGTGTTGAGAACCTTGCCGGTTATGGCGTTTATCGCAATGGTGCGTATGAAACTGGTTTTCCCCGACATATTCGAGCCGGTAATGAGGATTGATTTCGTGGATATTGATATGTCGTTTGGAATACAGTTGTCTATCAGAGGATGATAGACGGACTTTGCCAACAGCTTTTCGTCATTATCCTGTTTTGCGGGATGACAATAATAAGGTAGCTCTTCGCGAAGAAAAGACAATGAACAAATCACGTCCAGAAATCCGATGAAACGGAAAACACCGTCGATATCTTTACGTTTGCTATCAATCAGACGGAATGAGTTTATTACATTTATTGTAGTATGAAGGAAGAATATGTCCAGCAACTCTGTAAACATGAATAAAGGCATTGCCGCGTTGCTGTCCAGATTTATACTTATACGGAATAAGCGCAATTTCTTGGTCAGCTCCTTTAAATTGTTGATGTAATGATGGATATTTCTGTCCGTATCGGCAAATAGACTGATTGCCGCAATCTTTCCAGCTGTTTGAATAAGTCTGTAAAGTTGTGGTATGGAGAAATAATATAATGAAAGTTGACTTTTCTGTTTCAGATGCAGATAGCAGTTTACGATATATGATATAAGAAGAAGGATAAGAAACTGCCCCGGAATGTTGCTTAAAAAAGTACATAGAAGGAAAACCAACGGCATCCACCGGCAGATATTGATTGCGTTGATATAGCTTTGCGAATAATCAGTATTCTTTCCGTATAATAACTCTGTTATTGTGTAAGCATCAGGTTTATTCAGTCTCCCTAGTAACCCTATGAGCTGTTTCCGTAATGGAATGTCATCATGTAGTTCCTTTATCAGAGATTCGTTATCCCTGATTTCCGAAATCTCATCTTTGCATATTATGTGATATAAATACTGTCTGCCTATACATGATGATGTAAAGTCAAGCTTTTCGCACAAACTGTCGATGTTCAGTTCGTGACGGACATTTTCGGGCAGTCCTTTTTCCCCGAAAGTCCTGTTGCGGTACGTATCGTATGCTTTGATGTCATTATCCATAGTTGACGGAATACTTATATATGCAAATATACTTACAAAAACTAAAAGATGCAATTTATTACTGTTGATGTAAACAATAGTAAAGTTAGATTGTTTTGTTATAAAATAAGAAGCATTGTCTTTTGATAAGATAGGCTGCGCCCAGAAACAAAAGCTTGAAAACTTTGTGCTTCACTCGGTTTGCACTATCTTTCCTCTAAAATGATTTACGGTAGAATGATTCCAAAGGCTTCCATTGGTATATTCATATGAATAAAGGCAATAAAATATTTACCGGCAGC
>NZ_JACJLQ010000038.1 GCF_016902295.1 Bacteroides caecigallinarum
CAGGATCAAACTCTTCATTGTAAAATATTTTTATATATCCGTTAAGGATATGTCTTTGTCTCTGTCCAGGATCCCGTAATTATTTTAATTGACGGTTTATTCTTTTTTTTCATCACACTACATTATTATAATGTGACGCTTGTACTACATTCTGTTTGTTTATCTAAAATCTTTCAAAGAACTTAACTTCCGACTGGAAGCGAAAGTGATTACAAAGGTAAAGGATTTATTTCTAACCGCCAAACTTTTTTCGAATATTTTTTTTCAAAAAAAGTTTTTTTGACTGAAAATCTAAACTTTCTTTCTCGCTCCCTTGCAACAACAAGGTAAGATACTAAAAAGGATTTTCACATTTCCTCAACCAATCTTCAGTATATCAACTTAACTGCTCTCCCTCTCGAAAGCGGATGCAAAGGTACACACTTTTTTCATTCCTGCAATACCTATAACAAACTTTTTTCAGAAAAATATCAAATCAAATGTAATTCATTGCAAATCAAGGCAAAAGAGATAAATAGAATTTAATCGATTTTGAAAGGTATTTCTACCGATAGAATTTATACACATTATTATATATAAAAAAAATTAAGGCCATACCTGTATCACACAGACACGACCTCAGGAAAGAAAGAGAGTGTTTTTATTAATCTTATACTTTCTAATAGCATACTATGCCATATCTTCAAGAGTAAAAACCGAACTTATTTCATTAAAGAAATCATGTGATATATCTTGAAGATTCTCTATAGCTTCATTTTCAGTTTCGCCATAAGCACAACATTGATTATAATCAAGCAAGTAAGCATAAAACTCACCATTTGGTAAACTTTCTATTACATAATTAACTTCATTCATATTCAGTCCTCCTGTTTTAAGACACCGCAAAGTTAACCTCACAATATTACAATCAGGATAACAGGAGATTACGATAATGTGAATTAAACATTCACTTAGAGTTTCTGGTGCAAAACACTTCTATCAGAAATGCCACTATAACTCCTAAACCACCTCCAAACAGAGTACTTGCACCATATATAATCGAGGCTGTTTCTCTTACTTGTCTATTAACATCATCCTCCCAATATAGAGAGAAATAGTTATTAATAATAATATAACCCATCAACATTCCGAATCCCAAACCAAATAAAAGACCTCCTATACGAAGCGCAGAATACGGAGATGAAGAAATAAATCCCTTAAATTTCCCTTCAGACAATGAATTTTCAGAAAGTTTGTCTATCAACATCTGTCGTTCTTTTTTTCCTACAAACAGTTCGAACAACTTATAAATTGTTCCGAAAACGATGGCTACATTAGCCACAATCATTAATTCTTCCATAAATACGATATTTTAATATTGAAAATTTGTTCCTTTGCTATGTTAGACGAAAGATAAACAAAAAGGTTACACTAAAAAAATAAAAAATTATATCCGATGTAACCAAACAGCAGTTCATGCGTCTAAATAGACAAATGAAAAATGACGAACAAGATATCATAAAAAGAATATTGTCAGGAAAGACAGACGATTTCGCATATTTTCTTGACACATACGGGCAGCAAGTTTTCAATCTTATTGTCCGTATAGTTCGATGTGAGTATGACGCCGAGGAACTGACACAAGACACATTCATGAAATGTTTTGAGAGTCTCTCATCTTTCAATGCCAAAAGCAGTTTCTCTACATGGCTTTACAGGATAGCCTACAATACAGCCATATCATTTACCAGAAAAAAAGAAACCGAGGTGAACGTATACGATGAAAATATATGGAACACAATATCCGATACGGAAATTGACGATACAATGAACGACGAATCGGAAGAAAACATCAAAAGACTACAGAAAACACTTTCTATGCTTCCACCTGACGAAAGAGGCTTGATTACATTATTCTACGAACAGGAGAAAACGATTCAGGAAATCGGGCAAATACTGAATGCCAAAGAGAGTTCTATAAAAGTAAAACTACACAGAATAAGAAAAAAACTATATATTCTAATGAAGAAAGAGGAGGAAATATAATGGGAAAAACTATAAATACAGATAATCTCAAGGCCGAAAATACAGACAGATGTATCAGAAAAGCCATCAGTATGCAGCCACAATTCCGTCTGCCGAGCAACTTCAGTTATAAAATGATGGAAAAAATAAACAAAAAGGTCATACTTCAGGAGAAACGACGCGAAAAACGGACATTCATTACTATCATCATAACATCACTATTGATGGTTGCAACATGCATATTAATCATTCTAAATTATACAAACATAAAATTGGCAGACATAACAAACCGATTATCAAATATTTCCATTCCATCTGAAACATTGTTCTACCTGCCAATGTTAATTACTTTACCATTATTATTCTGGTTTAATTACTGGCTTCGCAAAAAGTTCGGGTATCTACTAAAAAGATAGCTTTTTCAAGCAATGCCCAACAGTTCTATTTCAAAGATAAGCGTTGAGAAACCCGGAATTGGTCCTGACGTGCGTGTTCCATATCCAAGATTATATGGAATATACACCATCCATCTGTCGCCCACATGCATCAGTTTCAAGGCTATACGCCAACCGTCTATCACATCCGTCAGTCTCAGAGCTTCAGGACAACTGCGCTTCCACGAATTGTCAAATTCCCTGCCGTTGATAAGTGTTCCACGGTAATGCACGGTAACTATACTTCTGTCAACAGGCGAAACCTTACCATCACCACTGTTGATAACTTTATAAAGTATGCCGGAAGGATGTACCAACACACCTTCCTCAGTAGAGATTTCCTTCAGATATTCCTGATTCTTTATCTTATACTCTTCTTTTTTTGCCATAAATACGTTTTTTTGTTCTGCACAAAGATATAAACAGAGAAGTAAAAACAAAAAAATCGGAGGACAAGATACGTCAATATCCCGTCCTCCGAAAACTATTTATTTTTCAGATATTATTTTCTGTAATTCAAGAGTTCTTCAGCACTGAACTTACGGATGAAATTGAAATGCTTTTCAACTTCCGACTCAGCATAGTTAACATATACATTAAGAGACTGAGCGAACAGTTCAGGAGCCTTAGTAGCATCCTGCAGCAACAGATGACTCATTACGCACACAGCAGACATTTCGTACAGACGACGTGCAACAAAATCAAGCAGTTCCTGGTTCATCGCTTCCTTAACAGCATTAGTACAAGCCTCAAGTTTGCGGGTCATGTCCTTAATTCTGTTCATATAGCCTTCGAATTCAGGAGCACAAGGAATCAGTTCATATTCATGAAGAGTAGCTGCGTAAGCACCGTTTGTCACATAACGGATAGCTGCAACTGTCTGCAACTGAGTTGTTCCTTCGTAAATGCTTGTGATACGGGCATCACGATAAATGCGCTGACAAGCATATTCCATCATGAAACCTGAACCTCCGTGTACCTGAATACAGTCGTAAGCATTCTGGTTGGCATATTCAGAGTTCATACCCTTGGCAAGAGGAGTGAAGCTGTCGGCCAACTTAGCATATTTCTTCTGTTCCTGGCGTTCTTCAGGAGTAAGTTTGCGTTCGCGTGCAATATCATCAAGTGCCTTGTAGATATCTACATAGCGTGCAGTCTGATACAAAAGGGCGCGACCTGCATCAAGTTTAGCCTTGATAGTAGCCAACATATCATATACTGCAGGGAATTCGATAATAGCCTTACCGAACTGCTTACGGTCTTTAGCGTATGCCAAAGCCTCATCGTATGCAGCCTGGCTCAAACCTACTGACTGAGCGGCAATACCTAAACGGGCACCGTTCATAAGAGCCATAACGTACTTGATAAGTCCCAACTTGCGTTCACCGCAAAGTTCAGCTTTAGCATTCTTGTAAACAAGTTCGCATGTAGGAGAACCGTGGATACCAAGCTTATTTTCTATACGGCGTACATCTACCCCACCATCGTTCTTGTCGTAGATAAACATAGAAAGGCCACGACCATCGTGAGTACCTTCTTCCGAACGTGCAAGCACAAGGTGCAAGTGAGCATCACCATTAGTGATGAAACGCTTAACACCGTTCAGACGCCAGCAGTTGTTAGCCTCATCGTATGTAGCTTTAAGCATCACACTCTGAAGGTCAGAACCTGCATCCGGCTCAGTCAAGTCCATAGACATTGTTTCACCTGCACAGATACGAGGAATGAAACGGCTGTGCTGGTCTTCATTTCCGAACTCATAAAGAGTCTCGATACAGTCCTGAAGAGACCAGATATTACCGAAACCGGCATCAGCCTGTGCAACGATTTCCGCACACATAGTATATGGAGTGATAGGGAAATTAAGACCACCGTAACGGCGAGGCATAGTCATACCGTTAAGTCCGGCCTTAACCATAGCGTCAAGGTTTGCTTTTGTTCCAGACGCATATTCCACACGCCCGTTAGCGCAATGAGGACCTTCTTCGTCAACGCCTTCAGCATTGGCAGCAATCACCTCACCTGTTATTTCTCCTGTGATTTCAAGCACTTTATCATATGAATCGACAGCATCAGCATAGTCCTGCGGAGCATAGTCGTATTCTTCTTTATCTCTATAATCGCGTTCTTTCAACTGACAGATACGCTCCATCAACGGATTGTTCAAGTGAAACTTGAGTTCCGGATGTTCTGTATAAAAGTTTGCCATTATTTACTGTTTTTCTTATAATACTTAATCATTTTCGGAATCACTTCTTCCACTGTTCCGTTAATCACATAGTCGGCTATCGCATTGATAGGAGCATTCTCATCGTTGTTTACAGAGATGATGATACCTGCGTCCTGCATACCTGCGATGTGCTGAATCTGTCCTGAGATACCACATGCGATATACAATTTAGGATGAACAGTGACACCAGTCTGGCCAATCTGGCGGTCATGGTCGCAGAAACCGGCATCTACAGCAGCACGGCTAGCACCAACCTCAGCATGAAGTTCCTTTGCAAGTTCGAACAACATGTCGAAACCTTCCTTAGAACCCATACCGTAACCACCTGCGATAACAATAGGAGCACCTTTCAGGTTATGTTTAGCTTTTTCCACGTGGCGGTCGATAACTTTAACAACATAGTCTGTTTCAGGAACAAACTTAGCCACATCATGACGAATAACCTCACCCTGATAGTTTTCATCAAGGATTTCCTTCTTCATCACACCCTCACGCACTGTAGCCATCTGAGGACGATGTTCAGGATTGATGATAGTAGCAACGATGTTACCACCGAAAGCAGGACGAATCTGATAAAGCAGATTTTCGTATGTCACACCATTCTTCTTGTCTTCATGGCTACCGATTTCAAGCTGAGTACAGTCGGCAGTCAGACCGCTTGTCAATGCAGAAGAGACACGAGGACCGAGGTCACGACCGATAACGGTAGCACCCATAAGACAGATCTGTGGTTTTTCCTGCTTGAAAAGATTTACAAGAATAGATGAATGAGGAAGAGAAGTATAAGGGAACAGCCCCGGAGCATCAAACACGTGAACACGGTCAACTCCATACGGCAAAACTTGTTTTTCTACATCAGCAAGGTCGCTTCCGGCACAAATAGCTTCAAGCTGGCATCCCAACTCATTGGCTAACTTACGACCTTTAGTCAAAAGTTCGAGACTTACATCGGCAACATGGCTGCCTTCCATCTCACAATATACAAATACGTTATTCATATTAGTTTTTAAGTTTTTAAGTTTTTGAGTTTAAATCAAAACTCAACCAATAGTGTGGTTAGCCAAAAGTTCAACAATAAGGTTTTCTACATCAGCATCACTACCTGTGATAGTCTTGCTTTCCTTAGCCTGGAAGATAATGTTTTCAATTTTCTTCACCTTAGTAGGAGAGCCTGACAAACCACATTGCTTAGTGTCACCGTTTACGTCAGCAACAGTCCACTCAGTGATATTCAGATATGGACGGCTTTCGTAAAGCGAAGCGTATGGAAGTTCAGCACCATCTTTTGTGATAGCAGCTTTTTCCTGTGCGCCAAGGGCACGTTTGTATTTCTGTACCAGTTTTGCATTGCGTGGACGGCAAGGAGCGGCACTACCGTTTACTGTCAGTACTATAGGCAACGGACCTTCCACTGTTTCCACACCACCGTCTATGTGGCGTTTCACACGGATACGTCCATCCTTTACTTCCTGAATTTCCTCAACGTAAGTAATCTGAGGCAATCCAAGTTTTTCAGCTACTTGAGGACCAACCTGAGCAGTATCACCATCGATAGCCTGACGACCACCTACAATGATGTCATACTCACCAATTTTGCGGATAGCAGTGGCAAGGGCGTATGAAGTAGCCAAAGTATCAGCACCGGCAAAAGCGCGGTCAGTAAGCAGATATCCGTTGTCTGCACCTCTATAAAGACCTTCACGGATAATTTCGGCAGCACGGCCAGGTCCCATAGTCAACATAGTTACAGTAGAGCCTGGATGAGCATCTTTCAGTCTGAGAGCCTGCTCCAAGGCATTCAAGTCTTCCGGATTGAAAATTGCCGGAAGAGCAGAGCGGTTAATTGTACCGTCTGCGTTCATGGCATCTTTCCCAACACACCGAGTATCAGGAACTTGTTTAGCCAATACTACAATTTTTAAACTCATTAGATAAAATATTTTGGTATTAGTAATTTCTGACGGCAAATTTAATGAAAGCATTTATACTACAAAACGAAATGCCGCAAAATATGCACATAATGAGTAGAAATGAGCAAAGGGAAAACACGGTGACGTTTTATATCAAACACCGCCACGTTTTAATTAAAACGCCGCCATGTTTTTTAAAAAGCCCGTGCAGCCCTGAAGTGTACTGAATTTAGTTGTCTGTTTATGCTATTTAGTCTTTAATTCTAAGACTGACTTTTTTGACCGGTCTAAGATAATATTTCACAGTTTTTCCTGCCTTATAGAAGTTAAGTTTTCCATAAAGTCCAAATGTATAATCTCCATCTTCGCACAAATATCTACGGGAATCATCTGTATAAAAAATATTATGACCATTTCTTTCCAATAAATTATTCAACTCGTCAAGTTCGGCTGAAAACTCTTTATAAAACTCTTCGGCTTCTTCTCTGGTGAAAGTTCTCCATCCGGAAATGCCATCAATCTCATATCCGTTAAGTATTTCCTTTGCCTCGCCTTCCGCATAAATCTGGAACCATTGGTCTGGAGATATGATTGTAGCCAACGCCTCACCTGCTCCTGTGTCCTCCAGTTTCCACAAATAAAAATCTCTCCATACAGTATTTACCGTCGGCATAGACTCAACATAGACCAAATCTCCATTCTCGCCGGAAGCATTATCCCCAGATTCATCACCTTCATCGACGGTAATATCATCATCAGATCCACCATCGAAATCCATAAATATTTCTTCCTCTTCTTTCCATCCGCTAAACTGAAATTCACCGTTCAGACTCAGATTATCATCATATCCTCCGGTAAAACGATAAGGCTGACCTAACTTCAAACCTCCGGAAAATGTATATAGATAGTCCTTCACCTCATCACCATAATCAATACTTACTGTTACACTCGTTTTTTCTCCCTGAACCGGAAATATAAACTTCTGACATGATGTCCATTTCTCATCGTCATGCCTACACTCAATATATGCCATTTCCTTTCTATCAGAAAAGCCTCCTTCGATATTATATCCACAACTTACAGGGTATATCTTAACATCAATATTCTTTACTTCGGAAGGGATATTACTAAACTCAAACTCTAATGACGACATTACATAGGCCGGAATAAAGTTTATCTCTGTCTGCTTGTTCAGATTTATCGAAGCATGTGCCGCCATAAGTGGCCTGTCGGACACACCGTTACCATTGACAGCAATCATGGGCTTGCCTGTAATATCGTTAGTTTTTATAAAACAGGCATCGTTCATTCCAAGAAAGGCATTTATGGAATATTCTCCTTTGGATAATGACGCAGTAACAGCATCACCATCGTTATACCAAAACTCAGTCACCGCAGAATTTTCCTTATCTACGCTATATATTACGACAGGATATTCCAAATCAAAAGCCTCACCTCCGGCATTTTTCTGAAATTTCATATATAGGTTTATGCGGTCGGTCTCACCGGACTCATCTTCATTTATGGCATATTGGCTACATGATGAAAAAATAGAGATAATAAAAAGCATGAATATGTATGTTTTCATAGAGAAAGAATTTAATGATTACTTTTATATAACTGAATATAATAAATTATATACCACAAAAAATTATAAAAAAAAGCTATATACCGCCATCTAAATAACGGTATATAGCTTTATATTTCATTTCGTAATGCAATCAATAGGTCAATGCCGGTTCATAATATATATCAAAGCACGGATAATGCGGCAAAGGTGAAGGAGAGCAGAACTCTACATCATTAAAGACAGAATCATTAACTTCTTCAGGTTCTATAAATCTGATTTCCGCATCGTCACCACTCAGATTGAAACTGAACTTTTCGTCACGATATGTATATGAAAGTGTTCCCTTACCTATCTTTACACTGGTCTCAATACTTGTAATCTCCTTAGGCAACTTAGGCTCTATAGTTATCACACGGTTCATCATGTCAGGACGTATTCCAAGGAAATACTGATACCACACTCTTAGATGCTCGGCATTACTCCATGCCTGGAGGAATGTGCCCGAACGGTTTACCCACGTTTTTCCCTCACGCGGATGGGCATCGGCATTCTCGCTAAGACTTCCAACAGCTCCTTCCACAAGTGCCTGACGGTTCATATTCTGGAACAGCTGCCAGGCAGCCTCAACCTGACCATATTCTATCATCCTCTGCATGGCTATACCGTTATTCCAAAGCCATACCGTTCCGTTATGGTAAGCATCGTCCTTATGATAGTAATGCCAGTTTTCATGTTGTGGATGAAACTGAGAATCCCACTGTGCAAGAGAAGCGACTCCCCACGGATATGTCAGTTCTTCCCAGCAGCGACGTGTTACCTTCTTCTTGAACTCTTCATCGCCTATCATGTCAAAACAATACAACTGGTTCGGGCGGAACTGAGTGTCCGGAGTTCCGTCAGTGTTAAGATGGTCGTAAACCATGTTACCCTCCTTGTCGCAGTAATCATGCTCGAAATTGTTTCTTACCTTGTCTGCCAGTCTGAGCCATCTTTCAGCCGACTCCTTGTCCCCTACCAGTTCGGCAAGTCTGCTTCCGGCTTCCAGTTGTCCGTACCATAGAGCCTGAATGTCATTGGCACGGTTTCCTCGTGGAGAACCAGGTATTCCGTTACGTTTCACATCCATCCATGTATCCGCGTCGGCATGTGTAAGATATCCTCTGTCATCAGTAAAATTTATACATGAGGCATCAATGCTCAACTTTACCGCAGGATAAATATCTCCAGCAAAAGCTGTATCGCCGGAATATTCCAACAGCTCAAACGCCTGTATTACGAAACGTGGAGTTCCATCTGTAGTATTATATAATATACCTTCGGGATTTGCTCTGTTAGGTATCCTTCCGTATGTAGGAGAATTTGGGTCAGTGTCCTGGAACTTGGCAAAATCCAGCAATATCTGTTTCGCCACATCAAACTGGCCGCTTACCAGACATGCTCCGGGCATTGAAATAAACATGTCGCGTCCCCAATATTCATTGAACCACGGCAATCCTGCATAGATACCCTTACCCTGCTGTTCGGTTACAAGTTCGTCGGTAGTCAGTGTAAGCCAGTTCAAAGCTTTGTCCAACTCTTCCATATTTGATGATACAGGATTATATTCTGTAATTAGCGAATTCATTCTTTCTGCACGTTCCTTCAACAATACATCTCCATTACTACGAAATTCCTGTAACAAAGCTTCGCATTCTTCAGAAGTCCCGTATGTAATAATGAAACCTTCAGAAGCTGCAGGGGTCTTTATCACATTTCCGGTAATGATAAATCCATTATCTACAGCAGGCGACAAAAGAATCCTGTTAGCTTCGTCCTCTTTTGGAGTATAAAAAACACCGGTCTTACCTTTCTGACAATCGGACAACAAATCTTCGTTCAGAAAAATCCCTATACTGTCTCCCTTGATATCATCCATACCTATATACAGTATAGGGTAATTATCGACAAGACATAAAGTTTCTGTAGCGTTATCCCATTGGCGGACAAGCTTGTGAGGATACATGATACAAGTAGCACTTTTTCTTTTTAAAGTCTTTCCGTCCACACTCAACTGATAGTCAGAAAAAATGCGTTTCTTGGAAATATTCCATCCTGACCAGAAAAAGACCGAGTCCTGATGTGTTGTGCCATACCAGAATCCAGACTTCTTATCAGTGAAAGAATATTCCCGGTTTTCGGCAGGAGTTACCGCTATTCCCAAAGAATCCAAACGTGAAACTCTTTCAGCAGTTTCAGTACATGCAGACATGACTAACGACATGCCCGCAACAACCAATAAGCTTTTGTTGAAAAATCTATTCATATCCATGCCTTATTTTATATAAGCGATAGTAGCCGATTTAGGAGCGGCAACAAGAGTTTTTCCCTTAGTGTCCTTCAATCCTTTTTCTGGTGAAATTTTTCCGTCATAACATACTATTCTGTATGTTCCTTCCGGGACTTCAACACTTACATTCTCGTCTTTCGCGTTAAGAATTACTGTTATATCTTTCCAGACCTCACCTTCAGGCTGTCCCTTAATACGGAATGCCACTACACCCTTACTTCCTGGATTTATGAACTCAAGATGTTCATACACCTTTTCAGCATCACCAAGACGGAATGCCGGATGAGCCTTACGAAGAGCGATAAGTCCTCTTATATATTCATACGAATCATTATGCTCTTTTTTCAGACGCCAGTCTATCACATTGATTGAATCAGGGCTGTTGAAAGAATTCTTTACGCCTTTTTTATCGCGCATAAGTTCATCGCCTGTAAAGATAAAAGGAACACCCTGTGAAGTAAATACTGCTGTCTCAGCCAACTTCAATAAACGCATACGCTGTTTTGTATCAGCTTTTGGTGCCGTAATGAGAAGACGGTCGCCTATGCAATGGTCGTCATGACAGCTAATGTAGCTAATCATCTGCGATGGCTGTGCAGTCCATGAAGCCGGATAGTCCTTCAATGCCTTTTTCAGCTGCGGATGAGGAAGCGCAGCAGCGATACCGAACATTACACCCGACTCATATCCTTTTCCTTCAGTAACAAAAGCGCCTTTTGTATCATCACTCCACGAGCCACGCAAGCTGTCGCGGAACTCATCGCTGAATGCAGCAATGCCAGGCATCTGCCATGTATTGACCTTCATAGCCAGTTTCTCTTTAGGATATTTCGGAGCGGCAGCAGCCCATCCTTCACCATAAATGAAAATAGTAGGATCAATCTTGTCAAGCTCTGCACGGATAGCCTTCATAGTCTCCATATCGTGTATCCCCATAAGGTCGAAACGGAAACCATCGACATGGTATTCGTTCACCCAATGTTTTACAGATTCCACGATATAACGGCGCACCATCTCACGGTCGCTTGCAGTCTCGTTTCCACAGCCTGAGCCGTTGGCAAATGTTCCATCCTCATTCTGACGATAGAAATATCCGGGAACTGTCAATTCAAAATTACTGTCATCGGTATTGAATGTATGATTATAAACCACATCCATAATCACTCTTATACCAGCCTTATGAAGTGACTGCACCATCTGTTTGAACTCACGTATCCTGACTTCAGGTTTATACGGATCTGTAGAATAAGAGCCATCGGGCACATTATAGTTCTGAGGGTCATATCCCCAATTATACTGAGGTGTATCAAGCTTAGTTTCATCTACAGACGCATAATCGTATGACGGAAGAATATGAACATGAGTGACACCGAGCTCCTTCAGATGGTCAATACCAGTAGTCTGTCCATAAATGTTTTTGGTACCTTCTTCCGTAAGCGCAAGGAATTTTCCTCTATGCTCTATTCCCGAAAGGCTGTCCATAGAGAAATCGCGATGATGCATTTCATACAGAATAATGTCATTGAAACTCTTCAGTTCCGGACGTTTATCCTCATTCCATCCTTCAGGATCGGTATCATCAAGATTTATAATTGCAGCCCTCTTTCCGTTTACTCCTACTGCCTTAGCCATAACTCCCGGTGTATCATCAAGCCATTTTCCATCAACACAAACATTGAAAGTATAAAATTTGCCGTTCAAATCTTCGTTCACATTAGCACTCCACTGTCCGTTTTCGCCTCGGCGCATAGTAACAGTCCTTACTGCCTGACTGTCTATACCTTCATCAAATATATTTATTCTTACAGCCTCGGCGGTAGGCGCCCATAACATAAAGTTTGTTGACTCCGGAGTATATACCATCTCAGTCCAATCTGAAGTGAAAGATGGATAGTCCGCATACGACTCAAACTTATTAGTTTCTCCACAACCTATAGTAGTTACTATCAGTGGTAATGTCATCAATTGTTTTAGTTTTATCATGATATTATCTTAAATTAATTCATCAGAAAATTAGAATATATAATGAAATCATGCGGATCTATATTAGTGTTTTTACCAGCAACATCACTTAACTGTTCTGTGCTAATAAAGTTATAATATTCTCCCCATCCTGTAGGAACCTTAGCAGAAGAAATCTGTTCTTCTGTAGTAAAATTACCAACAATAAAAAGTTTCTTTCCGTCTATACTTTCAATTGAAATATTACGACATCCTTCCCAATAACTTTCAGAAACTTCCCATCTGAATGTCGCATCAGAAGAAAAAAGTTGTGGTAATGTACTTCTAAGTTTAAGCAACATTGTATAAGTATCGACAAGATTCTTTCTATATTGATCATTAAGATACTCCCAATGCAAAGGCTTACGTCCCGTACGACCATTCTCCTCAATAGAGACATCGTATCCCATTTCACCGAACTGCCATATCATCTTCGGTCCGGGCACAGTAAGGAAGAAAGCCGTATTTGTAGCCATACTTTTCATTCGGTTTGCCAGATTAGTCTTTAAGTCACCATTACCGTACTCCTTTGCCTTAAAAGCGGTACGTTCTTCATCGTGGCTCTCCATAAAACTTATATAACCACCGAACCTCATGCCATTAGTTCCTGTATATATACTCTCAAAACCACTGCCTTCACTCCATCCCATACCAGACTGGCAATATGCATAATTGCCATTTCTCCATAGTTTGAGACCATAATTGGCAAGTTCCTTTTCCTCTTCATCGCAACAGAAATGTTCCAATATGACAATCGCATTTTCGTTTGCCTCATGGATGGCATCATAATACTCTTTCAGAACGGCAATACGATTATCATCATAATCAGATGCGGTACTTTCATTACACTGTCGCTGAGTGAAACCTTTTGTAAGGTCAAAACGGAATCCATCTATCTTATATTCATCAAGCAAGAATTTGAGATTTCGTTTTACGAAAGTCTTCACGAGCTCAGATTCATGGTTGAAATCATGGAATACACTATAAGGATGAGGTGCGTCAACATTAAACCACGGATTGTTGGCTGCAGTCTTGTTATTCTTACTGTCCCAATAAAGTTTCGCAAATGGATGTGCTCCCGTAGCGTGATTATAAACCACATCGAAGATAACAGCTATTCCTCTGGAGTGGCATTCATCAATAAATCTCTTATACATTTCCCTGGTTCCGTACGCCTTGTCCATAGCAAAGAAGAAGCATGGGTTATACCCCCAACTGTCATTACCATCGAATTCCTGTACAGGCATCAATTCTATGGCATTTATTCCAAGATCTTCCAGATAGTCAAGTTTGCTAATCGCACCATTAAGATCGGATGTTGAGGTAAAGTCTCTGAGATGCAATTCATATATAAGGAGATTGTCCCTGTCCTTTATTTTGAAATCATTATTTTTCCATGAATATTCATCCTTATTAATCTTGAATGTAGAAACTATTCCTATACCTTTCTCCGGATAAACCATTTCAGACGAAGGATATGTTGATTCTGGTATATACTTATCATTATCAGGGTCAAGAATCTTCTCGGAATAAGCATCGGCCAGTCTGATTACATCGCCGTCTTTAGTTCCTGTATAATATTGAAAGCGATATTCCTTTGCCGGGTCCAGATTTTCAACAGTTATCCACCAGCATCCGGCAGAATTATCCCTATACATTTGAGAAGTGCCGTCATTGGCTAATGTCCAGTTATTGAAATCACCTAATATGTATGCAAAATCTTTATGATTTCCATTCTTATCCTTATCATAGAAAGCAAAAGTCACACTGCTTCCACTTGAAATGTTTATACCTTCTACCGTCCCTGCCGGTATAGTCTGCTCAATTATAGGAGCAGGTTGGAAAGCTGTGTATTTATTATCGGTTACCTCAATAAAAGAGTCTTCCTCAATTCCTTTCTTGCTACCATCGGAACTACGTATTACTATACCAAGTTTATTGATAGCAGTCTCACCCGAAGCAAACCATTCTCTTACAGACGGAGTAAGAGAGATAGACCAGCAATTATCTTCCTTCTTCGTCATTTTACATTTGGCAATGTTCTCGTTCCATTCGGCAGGAACAAAAGCCCATACACCCTCAGTAATAACTCCGGTGTGAATATAAACATCGCCAGTATATCCGTAAAGCTTTGATTTTACAGGAGCCTTAAAATTAATAGTAAGTTCAGAATCAGCATCAGGATTTTCAGGTAGCCAGGTGAGTCCTTCAATATAATCCTCCGATTTTACATCTGAATTGTTTTCTGTACATGATGAAATAATTAAACAGAGTATTAATTGTAATAAAATATTCTTTTTCATAACTAAAAACAAAAAGTGTACTGAGAATCAATATCCCAGCACACTTTATTTACAAATACTTATCTAAAAACTTATTTACTGCTTAATGAGTTCATAAGTGTAGCTTGGATTTGACAAATCAACAACAATCTGATAGTCTCCAGCACTAACAGGAATATTACCGCCTTTAGCAGCTAATTCTCCTTCTTTTTCCCCTGCTCCAAAATCACCAAACTCTACATCCCAAGCATCATTAGCTCTAAATTTAATTTCTCCATCTGTTAATGTTGTTGTTACTTTCAATTTAAGATCACTAGGGTCATAAACTAAATCAGTATCATCATTCCAACCTCCAGATGTAGCACTACCTATAACACCAAAGTTCCGTAAATCAGCTTTATAAGTTAAATCCTTAATATTAACTGTTATATAATAATACCCTTTATCCTTCGTTAGATTACCGGCTTGAGCATCTGTGGATAAACTACCTTCGGCATCACCTGAACCATAATTGGAACCGTCCCAGTTATTTTGAGAAGTAAATTTGAACTCACCGTCCAAATATGCATAACCCGCATAATTTCCATCAGCATCAACCGGATAAAGCTTACCTATCACCTCTGCCCCAGGATTCCAACTTTGATGATTTCCTGCTATACGTAAAAACTCCGGACCTTCAATTGGCTCAGTAGGTTCTGGTTCATATGGAATGATTCTCCAGTTTTCATTATCCTGGCAACTTGTTCCAAGCATGATGAATAAAGCAAATGCTATTAAATATTTTATAGTTTTCATATAAATCATTTTTTAAGTTTGTTATTTCTTATAACCTGGATTTTGAGAAAGGTTAGTATTAACAGCTAATGTATTTGTATGGATTGGGAATACTTGCAAATAAGCTTCAGTCTTAGGTCTGTCTGTTATTGCATCATTGAATTTCTTGAATCTAATCAAATCTTGTCTTCTCCATCCTTCCCATGCTAATTCCAACAATCTTTCTTTCAGAATATTATCTAATGTCGCAGTAACTTGAGGTGCTCCAACTCTATTTCTCACCTGATCAAGGTCAGCCTGTCCATTCTTACCATCACGAATCAATGCTTCAGCTCTCATTAATAATACATCCGCATATCTGAAAAGAACCCAATCGTTATGAGGGCATTGGCCATCTTCAGTAGCAGTAGCATCTGCTTCATATTTATACATACGTGCGCCTGCCATTTTCATTGATGTGTCACTCTTATCAAACATTAATTTTACAGCCATTGGCAGATATTCAAGTTCTTCTCCAGTCTCGCTAAGAATAACATACTTACCATCCGGACCTTTCACCTTTCCTGTATAATATGTCAAGTCAAGTCTTGGATCAGGATTAGCCGTTCCATAACCAAATGCATTCATAGCTTCAATTGTCGCAGACGATCCGTTCCATCCTCCATTACCAAATCCATAAGCCTTACCTACATCATAATGTCTTGAACGGACCAAATACATATTTCTTGCTTTATATAACGACGGATCCATTGGGATTACAAATATATTTTCCTGTGAACCTTCATTATTTACTGCAAAATTTGAAAGGAATCCATCTGTCCCTTGGTTTAATGCGTATCCAGAATTTGTTATTAAATCAGAGTAAGCAACAACAGCTTCCCAACAATTCATTTCTGTATCACCAACCTTGAATTTAATATTCTTTCCATCAGGACGTACATTGTCTGTCCAGTCATCATCGGTATAAACTTCAGCATTTAAAGCAAGCTTAGCCATGAGGAAATATGCAGCAGCCTTCGTCATTCTACCATAATATTCTCCCGGATCTGCACTCTTTTCATCCTCTAATAGTGGAATGGATTCTTCCAATTCTTTTTTTACAAAGTTAAATACCTCAGTACGTGTAGCTTGTTTTACATCCTTCATCTGAGTTAATGAAGACTCTACAATAGGTACTCTCGCATACATATCCAACAGATAGAAGTAATACATAGCTCGCAAAGCTCTTACTTCAGATTGATAGACTTCATAATATTGGTTACTTGGATCTGCTTCTTTTAAACTCTCCAACTTGTCAATTGACTGATTACATTGAACTATAAATCCATATAGATAATCCCAAGTTGCAATAATAAGGTCATTATTTTCACCCCAATTATGAGTAAACAGATTTCTCCACAGACCACCATCATCCCAGTCGCCACCTCTTGTAGGAAGAATAGCTTCATCAGCTGTAAAAGTATTAAGATCGTATAGTCCACGGTCTGTTCCGGCTAATCCTTTACCTCCACCGTCGCCACCTATCATTGTGTATAAGTTTGCAACAGTATTCAGATAAATCATTTGAGGATTCTTGTATGCTTCATTTTCAGGCATCTGATCTTTAGGATTCTCTTCCAAAAACGAAGCGCAGCTGCTTAATCCCAAGAATGCAGCCATAGTAATACTATATAAAATATTTCTTTTCATAATTCATTCAATTTAAAAATTAACACTTAATCCAAGTGAATAAGTACGAGTAAGAGGATAGAACTGTTTATCATCGATACCCAAACTACTTGAAACTGTAGAACTATTAATCATCGGAGATAATCCGGAATAGTTTGTAAATGTAAACAGATTGTTTACAGAGAATGTAACTCTTAAAGAATTTATATTTTTCAAATTCTGAGTGTTCAGATTCCATCCTAAAGTTACATAGTCGATATGTAAATAATCACCTCTTTCCAACCAATAATCAGTTACAGTCTGATCATGGATATTCAACCTAGGAGCATCAGTAAGCACATTATATGTAGGGAACAGACTCATATTCATATATGACAAAGATGTTCCATTATAAATCTTATGTCCAAAAGCACCACTAAATTGTGCCTGAATATCAAATTGTTTATATCTGAAGTTTACATTACCACCTAAATAGAACTTTGGAATTGCCTGACCTGCAATATAACGGTCTTTTCCATCAGACAGATCAATACCTTCCTGACCATCAATATCAAGAATATGATATGTATATTCGCCATTACCTTTCATATCAATAATTCCATCACATTTTGGTAAATAGAATACACCTAGAGGTTGCCCTACCATTTGGTAAATAATCTGGTTATTACCACCAATAAATCCAGCTCCATTCATTCCTCCTAAATTCATAAATTCCTTAGCATTCAGTTCTTGTCCCATATAAGTTCCACTTAATGAAAGCAATTTATTTTTTTGCCATGAGAAGTTGGCAGATATATTCAATTCCATATCCTTATTCTTTAAAGGAGTTCCTGAAATTGCAACTTCAACTCCTGTATTTTCCATTTCTCCAAGATTTGCAAGCAATGTATTAAATGCAAATGGAGGAACAGGAACAGCATAATTATAAAGCAAATCACTAGTCTTTGAGTAGTAATAATCCAATGTCGCTGTTAGTCTGTCTTCGAAAAATCCTGCATCAATACCTACATCAAACATTCTCTTAACCTCCCACTTAAGATCAGGATTCTCATTTCTATTAATTCCATATGTTGTTACAGGTTTGCCATTAATAGTTGTAACACCTGTAGGACTCATAAGTCTTAATGAGTTATATGCACTGATTGCATCTTGGTTACCTGTAAGACCATAACCAGTCCTTATCTTTAAATTGCTGACTACATCAACATTCTTAAGAAAAGCTTCCTCTTTAAGAACCCAAGCAAGAGACGCAGATGGGAAGAAACCCCATTTGTTGTTTGCTCCTAATTTTGAAGAACCGTCAGCACGCATATTAACAGTAGCAATATACTTGTCAGCGTAACTATAGTTAAAACGTCCCATGAATGAAGCCAATGAATATCCGTTCAAGAAAGAACCGACATCACCATATTTGACTTCCGCACCAGCTCCAAGATTATTATATTCGAAGAAATTTGTTCCAAACTGTTTAGCCTTTGCGTTGAAACCAGAATATGTATACTTCTGTAATTCAGATAATCCAAGAATATCAATATAGTGTTTTCCAAATGCCTTTTTATAATTTGCAGTAAAGTTACCCAAAAGGACTCCACTCTTGTTGTCATATTTCTCGGCTATACCGTTTTGTCCCATACCAGCCTTAATATTTGTAGGAGTATATTTTGAATTTTCCTTAACATTATAGGTATAAGATCCAAAAGCACTCAATTTAAGTCCATCTATAACAGTCCATGTTATCCTGGCATTAGCATTTATATAGCTGTTTGATTCTACATCTTTTATAGTAAGTCGGCCAAGAGGGTTTTGAGTTTCGTTCGCATTAGGATCTTCCGGCCATGTTCCATCTTCATTAGGAAAATCAGGGAAAGTAGGATTGAATGAAGCTGCAGAATAGAAAGTCTTCTGATAATCGTTCACATATCTTTTATCTACTTTAGAAGCAAACATACCAAAATCAATCTTAACTCTATCGTTGAACATTGTCTGGGAAGCATCAAGTTTTGCAGTATAGTTTCTCATATAGTTATCAAGAATAATACCCTTTTGATCTATGACACCTATAGAAGCGCGATAATTAGATGATTCTGTTCCTGCACCAAACGATAATCTATGATTTTGAGTATATCCAGTCTGTTGCATTGCCTCAATAAAGTTAGTATTATATCCCATATCAAGAGCATTGGCATAACCTCTATCAGCAACAATTTGACGGTATGCGTTTGCATCAAGCATCTCTAAGTTCTTATATACAGTCTCTATACCGAAACTACCGTCATAACTCAATGTTTTAGTTCCATTTTTACCTTTTATTGTAGTTACAACAATAACTCCACTTGCACCTCTAGAACCATACTGCGCTGTTTCTGAAGCATCTTTAAGGACTGTAAAGCTCTCTATATCAGCAGGAGATATAGCATTAAGCATAGACAAATCTCCAAAAACCCCATCTATAATAACAAGCGGATCATTACCTCCGGAAAGAGAGGTTGTACCACGCACACGAATAGAAGCAGAAGCTGTTGGGTCACCACCGGTTTTTGCAATATTTACACCAGCAATTTTACCTTTAATAGCTTGTAGAGGATTTGTAACAACACCTGCATTCATTTCTTCACGACCAACACGCTTAATTGCTCCAGATACCGTACGTTGGCTTCCTGTTGCATAACCAATTACAATTACATCATCAAGCAATTCTGCATCTTCCTTTAAAACAATTTGCATATCCGTACTTGCAGGAAGTTCTTGTGATTGATAGCCGACAAAAGATACAACAAGTATATCTCCTTGGCTAGCTTCTAAACTAAAGTTTCCGTCGAAATCAGTAATACAGCCATTAGTTGTACCCTTCACAACAACATTTGCACCAATTACGGGTTCTCCAGTTTTGTCTTTCACGACACCTTTGACTGTTATTGCTTGTGCAAAGCCTTGTACAGCCATCAGCATTCCTACCAAACATAATAGCAGGAATTTTCCATTAGAATTTAAGATTTTACTTTTCATTTGTTATTTAATTAAGTGTTAATAAATAGCCTAAATAAAATATACCTATTGAAAACTTACTTTCTACCCTAATAAAACATCTTTCATATTTTGATTTTACAATACCTAACAGGCTGTTCCTACCTTTAAGTAACTGTATAAACCTAGTTTTTACCTTCAAAAATATATTATTCAGATTTTGTATGACTATTTGATTTCTTTAATTGATATAGCATAGCCACCACCTACACCAGCAGTAAGTTTAAGTTTTGACTTGTTTGTCACTTTTTTCTTGGTGATAGTATATGCCTGTGGATTATTATCCCAAGATGTTCCTTTTGCATCAGCATATATAATAGCCTCATATTTCTTGCCAGGAGTCAGGAAATCAAGTTTAAGATCGGATTTATGTCCGTTATATCCTGCTGTACATCCTACATACCAGTCGTCTGTACCTTTGGCACGACGTGCAATAGTAATGTATTCACCCGGTTCAGCTTCAAGGTAACGGCTTTCGTCCCAGTCTATAGCCACATCCTTAATAAACTGGAAAGCATCCATAAAGCGTTCATAGTTCTCAGGAATATCTGCTGCCATCTGAAGAGGACTGTACATAGTGACATAAAGTGCCAACTGACGTACCAATGTACTGCGTACGCGAGATGTATTTGTAGGATTCATCTTACTGCAATCAAGCTCAAATATACCTGGAGTATAATCCATAGGACCTCCAATCAGACGAGTGAAAGGAAGTATAGTGGTATGATTTACGTTACTTCCACCGAATGATTCATATTCTGTTCCACGAGCTGACTCATTACCAATCAAATTAGGATATGTACGGCACAAACCTGTAGGACGTACTGCTTCATGAGCATTTACCATAATTTTATAGTCGGCAGCCTTTTTAACTGCGTAAAGATAGTGGTCAACCATCCACTGTCCGTAATGATGTTCTCCACGAGGAATAATATCACCCACGTATCCACTCTTTACAGAGTTATATCCGTTATCTACCATAAACTGATAGGCTTTGTCCATATGGCGCTCATAGTTTCTTACAGAAGAAGATGTTTCATGGTGCATCATCATCTTAACACCCTTGCCGGCTGCATAACGATGAATCTCTTTCACATCAAAGTCTGGATAAGGAGTTACGAAATCAAATACATAATCTTTTGTTTTACCAAACCAGTCTTCCCAACCTTCATTCCATCCTTCAACAAGTACCGCATCAAATCCGTGTGCAGCTGCAAAGTCAATATATTTCTTCACATTTTCTGTATTGGCAGAATGTTTTCCGTTAGGTTTTGTCTGTTTATAATCTGTAATTCCAAGTTTGACGCTAGGAACTTCATCAGTATAAGCCCATGAACCTTTTCCGGTAATCATATCCCACCATACGCCTACATACTTCACAGGATGTATCCATGATGTATCTTCTATCTTACATGGTTCATTAAGATTGAGTGTAACACGGGCTGCCAATATATTACGTGCATCATCACTTGCTATCACTGTACGCCAAGGTGAAACACATGGAGTCTGCATGTTACCTTTATCACCTCTGGCATCAGGTGTAAGCCATGATTCAAAAATCATATTCTTGTCATCAAGATTAAGGTGCATGCATGAATAATCCACCAATGCTGCTTCATGAAGATTAATATACAGGCCATCATCTGTTTTCATCATAAGAGCTGTCTGAACTCCTGTAGGCGAGAATACATACTGAGATGAATTAGGAGTGATTGCGTCTTTCATTTTTCCACGAATTTCACTCAGACGTGATGTAGTGTAATCATATTCCTGAGTATCATAATCTCCCGGAATCCAGAAAGCCGTATGGTCTCCAGCCATTGCAAACTGGGAATGTTCTTCCTTGATAATGAAATAATTAAGATTCTTCTGTTGAGGAAACTCATAGCGGAAGCCTAAACCATCGTTAAACAAGCGGAAACGTATTACTATGTAACGGTCATTTGACGGTTGGTCAAGTGTAACAGCCAGTTCGTTATAGTTATTACGAATTTCTTTTTCTTCTCCCCAAACAGGACTCCAAGTCTCATCAAAAGTGGAAGTACTTGTATCTTTTATTTTAAAACCAGTCATAAGATTGATTTTTGCATCAAGCTGATCTTTGTCTGTACGTTCTGTCCATTCGAAAGTTGTCTTCTTGTTTGCATCTTCTTTTTTAAGTTCAAGTCCTAATGTACTTGGTTTAATAATCGGTTTATCTTTATAAGAAAGTTCATAAACCGGTGCTCCTTCAGGACTGAGACTAAAATTCATGACGAAATTTCCATCAGGAGAAGTAAGTTTCTGGGCATTTACTGCCATAGCGAAACAAATACATGATGTTAATGAAAAAATACTTTTAAGGTTCATAGCTTTTCAGGTATTTAAGTTTTAAAATTTCAGGTTAAAAAAACTCTCTGCTGCAAAAGTATTGTTCTTAGTAACGCTTTTATTGATTTAGAAATAAAATATAAATGTCATATTAAAGAAAATACCACATAAACATCTGATTATATGACATTTATATTTATAGAGCAATAACTGATTTTATAAATGATTTTTAGAATGTCAAAAGTAGTATTCCACGTTTTTCAAGAAGTAATTCATCTTTTAAAGCCACTTTCTTTCCTGTAATAAAGTCAATAGCCTCGGATTTCGGAAGTACTTCCTTATATGGTGCAAGATTTAAAGTCTGATTTTCATCTGTTCCATTCATAAATACTACTACAGAACTGTCGTTGTACTTTCTTTCATATACATAAATTCCATTACGTATAGCGAAATGTTTCATCGTACCTTTACATATAGCCTCGTTACCTTTTCTGAAATTCAAAAGCTTACGAGTATAATCGAATGCTTCGTTCTGAAGTTCTGTTCTGCCTTCACGTGTAAAACAGTTTACTTCATCTCCTTCCCATCCACCAGGAAAATCACGACGCAGATATCCGTCTCCTTCACTCTTATCGGCAGCCATAAGTATTTCCGTTCCGTAATATATTTGAGGAATTCCTCTCGTTGTAAGTAAATATGTTATTGCCTGTTTATAACGTGTGATGTTTTTTGAATCTTCTTCATTCTTGCAGAAACGAGATGTATCATGATTATCAAGAAATGTCAAAAGACTCATAGGATTGGCATACACAAAGTCTTGAGTATGATAATCATATAATCTGTAAAGACCGCCTGACCATTCGGTAGTTTCCTCATCAAAGGCTTTGGTCATAAGATCGGTAAGAGGAAAATCCATTACTGTAGGAAGATTAGAGTTCTTTGGAGCGGCAAGCTTGCTATCTTTCTGCCAATAAGAAACTAGAACATTGCTGTTTAGCCATGTTTCGCCTACGATATTGAAATGAGGATATTCTTCAAGAACCTCCTTGCACCATGTTGACATAAAATCATAATCAGCATATGGATGAGTGTCCTGACGTATTCCGTTTATTCCTGCATATTCTATCCACCATATACTGCTCTGGATAAGATAACGGGCAACGTGACGGTTTCTTTGATTCAAATCAGGCATAACCTGAGTAAACCATCCGTCTGTAGCTATGGCCTTTTCATAATCAGAGGCATGAATATCCATTACGCTTGCTGTCTTAAACGATGTCTGTACATAATTGGAACGGAAATTAAACCAATCATCCTGAGGTCTGTCCTTGAACAGATAGTTCTCACTTCCGCAATGATTGAAAATCATATCCATAACAACTTTCAATCCTTTACCGTGGGCCTCGTTTACCAATTGAAGGAATTCTTCGTTACTACCAAAACGTCTGTCTATCTGATAGTAATCAGTTATGGCATATCCATGATATGATCCATCTTCCATGTCGTTTTCCTGTGTAGGATTAAGCCAGACAGCTGTCACACCAAGATCTGATATATAGTCCAAATGTTCTGATATACCTTTAAAATCTCCACCATGACGGGCATACTGTTCATTACGGTCAACTTTATTTTCCAACATTCCAGGCACTACATCGTTTTCAGGATTTCCGTTGGCAAATCTGTCCGGCATTATAAGATAAAGAACATCACTTGAAGTAAATCCTTCTATATCCGAGCCTTTACGTGTGCGCTCTTTCAGTTCGTACGGTACTTTAGTTACCTTACGACCTTTCGTGAGTATTATATCAAACTTCTGTGCCTTCGCATCATTCAGGTCAAGATAAATGATAAGATAATTTGAATTGGACTGTCTGACTATTTCCTTCAGATAAATATCTTTACTGGAAATAGAGACCTCGGAAGAAGCTATGTCTTCGCCGTAAAGCAAAACTTGCAATTCTGAATTCTTCATCCCTGCCCACCAGAATGTAGGGGCAACTTTCTTAATTACAGCATACGACTTTGATGAAAAAGGGAATAATAATGACAATACAGCCATAACGGTTAACAGTGTTTGTTTCATGATATCGATTTTTATATTTATATATTGTTATATTGCAAAATTAAGATTATTGTGGACATTTTATCACCGACACAATAAAAATATAAATATGTAAAATAGCTATATCATTATTAATAAGCATATTAGGCAGATTATGTTATTCAAAAAATATAAATAAAAACGTATTCAAACATCAGTAAAATAATAGTCATGTTTTTGTACTTATTGATAAAAAAACATATTTTTGTATCAGCTCTAAATTTAATGTCATGAAAAACATATTTATAATACTTATTTATATTCTTATCATACCTACTATATTAAAAGCCAATCCGGAGAATGAAAAGTTGTTGAAAGAACTCGATAAAGTCATTTCAAACAAAAAATATTATCATAATCTGAGAGAAGAAAAGTTATCCCAACTAAAGGACAGTCTCAAGCGTTCTAATGATATAACTGAAAAATATAACATTAGTGGTGCTCTTTTCTATGAATACTTGCATTATCAAGCAGATTCATCATTATATTATATTAATATGAAGCACAAATACTTTCCGTTACTTAACAATCCGGAACTTGAAGACGAGATACTAATAAACAGAGCTGAAGTATTCGGAGTTATGGGAATGTATAATGAGGCTAAAAATGAACTTGACAAAGTTAATAAAGCCAATATAACCAATAAAGGACTTTTAGGATATTACTATAGAACTCGCAGGGCATACTACGGATGGCTTGCCGATTATACTGCTGACGACAATGCCAGCAAATGTTATTCCTTAAAAACAGAAACTTACAGAGATTCCATTTCACAACTGGGAATAACAGATATTGATTTCAAAATAAATCAAGCCGAAAGAATGATTTATGACGGTGATTATAGAAATGCTATAAAAGCTTTATTGCCGTTGTTGTCCGATTCAATAAACTTAAAACGAAAAGTATATGTGAACTATACTTTATCAGATGCTTATGAGGCTATAGGAGATACATCAAGCCAAATAAAGTATCTTGCAAGTACAGCTATAATGGATATAAAAATGGCTGAACGTGAATATGCTTCGCTACAGAAACTGGCATTACTTATGTACCATCAAGGAAATCTGGACAGAGCTTACAATTATTTGTCATGTTCTATGGAAGATGCGGTAGCTGCCAATGCAAGACTACGATTTCTTGAGGTAACACAGATATACCCTATTATAGATAATGCATACCAGAAAAAAGAAGCCGAAAAACAAAATGCGACAAGACGACTGCTAATTGGTATAAGCGTATTGGCATTTCTTCTTATAATAGCAACTTTCTACCTTTATTATTGGATGAAAAAACTATCTGTTATGAGAAGAAATCTGTACAAGGCCAACAAGAAACTTGTTGAAGCTAATAGAAATCTTGCTCAAACAGGTAAAATAAAGGAAGTATATATAGCTAAATATCTGGACCGATGCGTTGTTTATCTGGAAAAGCTGGAACAATACAGGCGTTCGCTTGAAAAGCTTGCAATGGCATCAAAAATAGACCAACTGTTCAAGGCCATAAGATCGGAAGAATTCATACGAGACGAAAGAAAACTATTCTACGATGAATTTGACCGTTCATTTTTGGATCTTTTCCCAAATTTCGTAGAAGACTTCAACAATCTGCTTACGGATGACGGTAAAATATATCCCAAAAAGGATGAGCATCTTAATACGGAACTAAGAATATTTGCCTTGATAAGACTGGGGGTGACAGATGCAAATCGTATAGCACATTTCCTTGGATACTCACTGGCTACAGTATATAATTACAGAAGCAAAATCAGGAATAAAGCCAAAGGAGACAAAGACAGATTTGAACAAGATGTCATGAACTTATAACCAATAGATATTTCATTAACCTACAGACCAACAAAACTATAAAAAACATAACTATATCATGAAAAAAATACCTGATTTAAGTTTCTGGAAGCTATGGAACATAAGCTTCGGATTTTTCGGTGTGCAGATTGCATACGCATTACAAAGTGCAAATATCAGTAGAATATTCTCTACCCTTGGAGCAGACCCGCACAGTCTGAGTTACTTCTGGATACTGCCTCCTCTGGCAGGAATAATCGTGCAACCCATCATTGGAGCCTTGAGCGACAAAACATGGTGCCGTTTCGGACGACGAATACCATATCTGTTTGTCGGTGCGCTCATTGCAGTACTGGTTATGTGTCTGTTGCCTAATGCCGGTAGTTTCGGCATGAGTGTTTCGGCAGCAATGATTTTCGGGTTATTCTCGCTAATGTTTCTTGACACATCAATCAATATTGCCATGCAACCTTTCAAAATGATGGTTGGCGACATGGTAAATGAAAAACAGAAAGGACTTGCCTATTCTATTCAGAGTTTCCTCTGCAATGCGGGAAGTCTTGCCGGTTATCTGTTCCCATTCATTTTTGCAGCTATAGGAATCAGTAATATAGCTCCAAAAGGAGTTATTCCAGATTCAGTTATATACTCATTCTATATTGGAGCCGCAATACTTATTTTATGCGTAATATATACTACAGTAAAAGTAAAAGAATATCCTCCACAATTATATGCCGAATATCACGGAATAAACACTGAAAAAAAAGAAGAGAAAACGAATATCTTCAGCCTGCTTGTGAAAGCACCTAAGGCTTTCTGGACTGTAGGACTTGTACAATTCTTTTGCTGGGCGGCCTTCATGTTTATGTGGACATATACCAACGGAACGGTAGCAGCAGAAGTATTCAATACTCCATCTGTAGAAGTCATCAAAGACGGAGTAAAACATCTTGTACTCGACACACAATCCGTTCAATATCAGAATGCGGGCGACTGGGTAGGCATACTGTTTGCCGTACAAGCGATAGGATCAGTTATATGGGCAACAATAATACCATTAATTAAAAGCCGCAAATTAGCTTACTCATTAAGTCTGATACTCGGTGGAATAGGATTTATATCAGTTATGTTCATAAATAACCAATACGGTCTTTTTGTATCATTCCTTCTTATAGGTTGTGCTTGGGCAGCTATGTTGGCATTACCATTTACAATTCTGACTAATGCACTGACAGGAGGACACATGGGAACATATTTGGGACTGTTCAACGGAACAATATGTGTACCTCAGATTGTTGCAGCAATTACCGGAGGATGGATTTTGAAAATGTTCACAACTCAGGGTAATGTTCCGCCAGAAGTGAATATGCTTGTATTAGCCGGAGTACTCCTTATAGTTGGAGCTTTATGTATAGGAATCATCAAGGAAAAGGAATAAAACATTAAAAAACATAAACGGCATAAATGAAAAATTTTTCATTTATGCCGTTTATGTTTATTCATTAACATCTTGCGTAGAATTTTCCTGTTGTTGCATATATATCAAATCTTTATTCTTAATATATCTCTGATAGTATGAGAGAAGCAATGTTGTACCTGGCAAAGCGATAATCATACCCAACATCCCCATCAATGATCCCCAAATAGAAAGAGATAATAATATGATGGCCGGATTCAATCCGGTAATCTTACCCATAATCTTCGGAACAAGATACATATCCTGAATAGCCTGTACAACACAGAATACTATCAATGCCATACCTAATATAATCCAAAAATTTTCTCCTGTATCAGCAGCTTTAAGCAAAGCCAAAATTATGGTGGGTATAAATCCTATTGCTTGCAGATATGGTATCATATTTAAAAGTCCTATGAATAAACCAAGAATTATTGCTAATGGAAAGTCTATTATCAGAAAACCTATACTGAACAGAATACCGACACAAAACGCGACTAACGCCTGACCACGGAAATATCTGTTCATACTGTCCTTTATATCGTTAATAATTCCAATAACCATACCTCTATGCTTGGCAGGCAACAAACCAACCCAACCTTCGGCTATTTCTTCGTAATCCAACAGGATGAAAAACAAATACATAAATACAAAGAACAACGTTAATATGGTTAGAACAATATTATAAGATGTCGATAATAAAGACCACATCTTAGGCAATACACTCTTTACAGCATCAATAAGATTCTCAGAAGTAAGATTTTCCTTTACCCAAGTCCAATTTACATTATTATGCAGAAAATCGGTAATGTCTTTAGGTATAGATGTAAATTTACTACCCTCAGAAAAATATACTTCAAGAAGTGATTTCAGCCTGACACATTCTTCTATCATTGGAGGTACCAAAAGATATATAGCCCCAGCCAATACCACAAGAATGCTAAATAAAACTGCAAAAATAGCTAATGCCCTGTTTTTAATCTTAAACTTAGTCTGATAAAACTTTACAATAGGATACATCAGATATGCAATTAACCAAGCTATGAAAAAAGGTAACAGGACTCCACTCAGCCTATCCAGTAAATACAGTACAGCTATCAATATAGCACCACCAATAGCACCACGAATAAAACTATCGAATGTTATTTTTTTCTGACCGCCCATAATACAAAATTATATGTTTACTTTAAGTGCAAAAATACAACTCTTGAATATAAAATCTAATTTTTAGACATGAAAATTAGGAATATAATAGATAATATTCATCATAAAACACAACATCTGTTAAATATTAACACGAAAGCATCATCAAGACCAAAAACTTTCTACCTTTGCTATTAATGATGTCAAAAAAACAAATATGGGTAAACTATATGTAGTTCCTACTCCTGTAGGAAATTTGGAAGATATGACTTTTCGTGCCATTCGTGTCCTTAAAGAAGCAGATTTGATTCTTGCTGAAGATACGCGCACATCCGGAATTCTCCTAAAGCATTATGAGATTAAAAACTCAATGCAGTCTCATCACAAATTCAATGAACATCAAACTGTTGAAAATATCGTTTCGCGCATAAAAGCGGGTGAAACAATAGCCCTTATTTCTGATGCAGGAACACCTGGTATATCCGATCCGGGATTTTTGGTCGTACGTGAATGTGTACGCAATGGAATAGAAGTACAATGTCTTCCGGGAGCAACAGCTTTCGTACCGGCAATTGTTGCTTCAGGGCTTCCTAACGAACGTTTCTGCTTCGAAGGTTTCCTTCCACAAAAGAAAGGCAGAATGACCAGACTAAACTCTTTGATTGATGAAACCAGAACAATGATATTTTATGAGTCGCCATACCGACTTGTAAAAACATTAACTCAATTTGCCGAAATATTTGGTCATGAACGTCCTGTCTCTGTATGCCGCGAAATATCAAAAATTCATGAAGAAAGTGTTCGTGGTACATTGGACGAGGTTATACAACATTTTACCGAAACAGAACCACGTGGCGAAATCGTAATTATACTGGGAGGAAAAGAAGAACAGAAAAATAACTCTAAAAAGTAATATAATCATGAAAAAGGTAGTATTATTCTCAATGTGCTTTGCCGCTTTGTTATCATCATGTAACAATTCTGGTCAAAAAAGAGATGCGCTTCAAGCTCAAAACGATTCATTAATGTCTGAATTATTAAACAGAAACAATGAGCTGGACGAAATAATGGGAGCTTTTAACGAAATTCAGGAAGGATTTCGCGAGATTAATGAAGCTGAAAACAGAGTTGATTTGAACGGTAGCGTTATTGAAAACCAGTCAGCAGCAGACAAAATAAAAGATGATATCAGATTTATCAGTCAAAAGCTGAAAAGCAATAGAGAAAAAATCGCTGAACTGGAAGCCCAGCTGAAAAACAGCAATTATAAAAGTACACAACTAAAACGTGCACTTGAAAATCTTACGGCTGAACTTGCCGCAAAACAACAGCAAATTGAAACACTTCAAACAGAATTAGCATCTAAGAACATAAGAATAGCAGAACTCGATGAGGCTGTTATGGATCTTACAAAGAACGTTGACCAACTATCTGCAGAAAATGAAGAAAAAAGCAAGACAGTTGCAGCTCAGGATAAAGCGCTGAATACTGCATGGTATGTATTCGGTACAAAGAGCGAACTTAAAGACCAGAAGATACTTAAAGGAGGCGATGTTCTTAAGAATAACGACTTCAACAAAGAATATTTCACTGAAATAGATATCCGCAAAGAAAAGGTTATCAAATTATATTCTAAACGCGCAGAATTGCTTACAAGCCATCCAGAAGGTTCATATAAGTTAGAGAAAGATGATAAAGGACAATATGTCTTAGAAATCACCAAGCCTAACGAATTCTGGAGTGTATCAAGATATTTAGTTATCCAAGTTAGATAACATATTTCATTGACTGGTATTTTAAATCAAAAAACTACTTATCAGGGACCATTTCAAATTAAATTTTGGGATGGTCCCTTTTTTCTATTTATGTGCCACTGAAGACATTTTAAAGGCTAATGATAACACTATATCTTATAACAACGAAAAAGCCCCGAAGCGATGCTTCAGGGCTCTACTCTATAAAACGGCGACTACCTACTCTCCCACTTGTACGCAGTACCATCGGCGTGACGA
>NZ_JACJLQ010000039.1 GCF_016902295.1 Bacteroides caecigallinarum
GTTCATAGCTTTTAGTATGAGTTCTTTGAAGGTGGTACTTAAAGATACTCATTTTCTGTGACATACAGAACTAAAAGCTATATTTTTTTACTTGCGAAACTTAAATACTATATATTTTTCATTGCCCACTGTAGTCAGCAGAGCTGTCGACTATAGTGGGCAATGCTGCTGACTATAGTCGGCACCAAAAAATGTCTTGTAAATTCCTATTTTACGTTTATTATTATTCGTCTGTAACCTTTCAGGTTATGTTCACCATTGTCTGTCACCTCGCAGATGATATGTATTGTCTTGCCTTTCGCGGCAGCAGGAATAATAACTTCTGACGAAATTGTATCAGCGTTCTTTATCTCAATATTCTCTTTGTAGTTCCCGGCTTCAGGCATATACCACCATTTGTACGTCAGTTGGTTACCATCCGGATCGAATGTTCCCGATGCGTCAAGCTTTACGGATTTTCCTGCTTTTGTTTTGATAGTTATCGCTTCAAGGCCATTCTTGTCATTAACTGTTACTATAGGATTTTTGTTACCTTTTCCGTCTTTTGCCCAGTCCATTCTGGCTGCGAAGTTATTGAAAGTGGCTTCGTAGAAGTATCTTTCATATTTGTTTGAGATATCCTTGATTTCTTTTGATGAGTTAGTGTAGCAGTAAGTTTCGTTGTCTAAAGTCTTGTCCCAAACGAAATATCCTCCCCATCCCGTTTGATTAGGAACTGTAGGGTCGTTTAGCCCGTTTGGCAGAACATACAGGAATGATGGAGTGTCACCTTCCACTCCATATTTGTTTTTCGGATAAATCTTGCCTAAGTTGCCATGTCCCTGAATATGTTTGGCGTATTCACCCCAGTTGCCTGCGCCTAATTCACACTGTGATAGCCATGCGCTTTCATCCCAAATGAAATTAATTTTGTCGCCGAATTCTTTCCTTAGCCAATAGTGAGAGCTCAGTGTATATTTGCCTCTGTCGCTCCATGCCACATCCTGGTCTGTTATGGCGTATATATAGACCTTTTTCAGAAACTTTTCCAGTTCAGCCTCGCTTCTTTCATTTTTTATTTTCCATACAGCCTGCGCTATAGTGTTTCCGCCACCCCATAGTCCGATGAAAATAGGACGGTCATCTTTTTCATCAGCAAGTTTTATAATGAAATCACTGCCTGCTGAATTATTGTTTTTACCTAAAGATTTATATCCGAAATCCAGACTTCCCATCATGATTCGGCTTCTCAGGTACTCCGGACTTGGCCAGTAGCCTATGCATTGTTTATCCGATTCTTTTTCTATACTCATGAACTCTTTCTGTTGTGAGCGTTTCATCAGGTTAGGAACATCTTTTTCGTATGCGTTGATTACTGTTTTCAGGCTGTCCGTCCATCCTTGTGGATACTTTCCGCCACTGCTGTTCCATCCGCTTGTAGTAATGATGGCTTCAATCTCGAAAAGGTCAGCATGCGAAAGAAGTCTTATAGCCGATTCCATATCGTCAGGCTCTATATTCACAGGAGCTATGTCGGTCAGTACGACAAGTCTTGGTTTCAGACATTTGAACTCTTTTCTTGCCATTACAGAAGAAGGCTTGCAAATTAATGCTATTACCATCAGAAATGATAAAAGAAGTTTCAGTTTGCTCATAATATTTGTGCTTTTCAAATTATAATTGCAAATTTATGCCTGATAATATATATATTCAATCTGATTTTAGTTGTAAACATAGTGAATACCGAGATTTTCAAGAAGTTTAACAATACCGGAAGAGAAATAAATGAGTACGGCCTGACATGCGAGAAATGGTTACCTGATTTGATGCCTCATCAGGACAGGCATAATGAAATAGAGATAAACTTCTTTCCATCTGGCGAGATGACATATCTTATTCATGACAAAAAGATTGTTGTACCGTCTCGTAGGCTGATAGTCTTTTGGGGGTTGATACCTCATCAGATTGTGGGTTATGATGAGTGTAACCCTTATTATGTATGTACGGTTCCTTTCTCAATGTTTCTGAGTTGGAATCTTCCTGCGTCATTTGTTGATATGATTCTCAAAGGTAATGTGATGGTAGAGTGTGATACAGGATTTACTGTATATGATGAATTTATGTTTTCCCACTGGGTAAAGGATATTTATCAGCCGTCTATGGAAAGTATCATAAGAATGGAGCTTCAGGCACGTTTGATGAGAATGGCGAATTATTTGGCTGATACCGGCAGTAACATACAGATGAAGAATTATGAAACAAATGTGGTAGAACAGATAGCTGTATATATAGTTCGTAATTATCGTAATCCGCTTAAGGTGGCAGATATCAGTAAATCTGTCGGCCTTCACCCTGATTATGCCAATACCATATTCCGAAAGGTATTCGGATGTACCATATATGAGTATCTCACAGCAGAAAGGATAGCCGGTGCGCAAAGACTGCTTCTTACTACAGATAAGGGAGTTACAGAAATATCGTCTTCCTGTGGGTTCAATTCTGTAAGCAGTTTCAATGCAGCTTTTCTGAAAATAACGGGATGTACTCCGCGCGAGTTCAGAAAAAGGAATATGTGAAAATGTTTTTATTATTTCAGCTTCTTTTCAGTTTTTCTCTTTTACTTTAGAGGAGTTCTATAAATTAAAATATTGTAGTACAGTTGTTTATATGGTTCCAAGAGCGTAAATTTGCAGAAAATAAGAATTTTATAATGAACAAGTTATCCCGATACCGTAAGCTTCGTTATAATCAACTATTTGAGTCAGAGAATCGTGAATTGCGTTTGAATGAAATGGGCAATCCTCTTGAAGTGTTGTCTCAGTATGTTGATTTTGAGATCTTTCGTCCTACTCTTGAATCAGCCCTTTTTACCGGAGAGCGCAAAAGTAATGCCGGTCGTCCGCCGATAGACTGTGTGCTGATGTTCAAGGTCTTGTTTCTTCAGCGTTATTATGGTTTGAGTGACCATCAGATAGAGTATCAGATAGTTGACCGTACGAGTTTCCGCAAGTTTCTTGGTATTGAATGTGTTGACGATGTTCCTGACGAGAAGACGGTGTGGAAGTATCGCGAACTCCTGACAAATACAGGCGTTTATGACAAGCTTTTTTCGGAATTTCATAGTTTCATGGAAAGTAAGGGTCTGCAATTCAATGAGGGTCGCATCATTGATGCCAGTTTTGTTATTGCCCCTCGCCAACGTAACACCCGTGATGAAAATGAGCAGATAAAACAGGGAGCGGGTGATAAGTTGTGGAATGACAATCCCCACAAGAAGTGCCACAAGGATGTAGATGCCCGCTGGACAAAGAAGCGTGATGAGACTTTTTACGGCTACAAGCAGCATACTAAAGTTGAGAAACGCAATAAGATCATACTTTCTTATGATACCACGTCGGCAGAAGTGCATGATTCCAAAGGCTTTGAAGGACTGCTGGATGAAAAAGACGAAGGCAAGGACTTGTATTTGGACGCCGGTTATGTCGGACAAGAGGAGATTGTAAAACAGCATAAGATGAATCCGATAATTTGCGAAAAGGGCTACCGTAACCGTCCGCTTACCAAGGAGCAGAAATCAGACAATAGGAAAAAATCCAAGACACGTTGCCTTGTCGAGCATGTATTCGGGTTTGAGGAACAAACCATGCGTGGACTTGTTGTGCGTACAGTAGGGCTTATTCGTGCTAAAGCCAATGTAGCACTCACCAGTCTTGTGTATAACATCAGTCGTTACACGCAAATAATCAGGCTGAAACCTGAGTTGTTGGGGTGAATTATGCCTGCACATCCAATTTTTACAACAAACACAAGTTAATTATTGTAAAAATTGGGGGGGGTAGAAAATATTCGCTAAATTTGAAAGACTAAAGCTCACAAATTGGGCAGTTAAAGAGTTCTGCTGTCTGATACAAGAGGATAAATTGAATTGATAGAACTCACCTTTATTGAAAAAGAATTGAATATATTTATGAAAAGATTATCATTTAGTTTATTATTCTTATTCTCAGTACTGGTTGTCTCGGCACAGTTGAGATGGGATGTTAAGGCTGGTATGTCTGTAGCCAATATGAGTCATGCAGACAAAGATGCCAAGTTTGGTTATACAGTAGGATTAGGTGCAGATTACGCTTTCAGCGAGATGCTTTCTTTGCAGACAGGAGTGAACTTCACAAGTAAAGGAATGCGTGAGGTTGATGTTGAAGATGATAGAGGCTATTACGAGAAATCGACGTTTAAGGTTTTCTCTCATTACGCGGAACTACCGATACTTGCCGCTGTGAAATTCAGGGTTATAGATGACTTTAAGGTGGTTTTAAATGCCGGTCCTTATTTTGCTGTCGGTATAGGCGGAAAGGAGGAATATAGTAATACTGCGTTTACAAATGATGACTATAGTCTGGATTTGTTTGGTGATAACAGAAAAATGAACCGTTTCGATGTAGGTTTACAGTATGGTGTAGGTTTTGAGATTGACAATCATTTTCTTGTGAATCTGACAGGACAGGCAGGTTTCATAACTCCATATAAGCATCCGTACAACATGTTGTATGGTGACGACGGTAAATCACCGAAGAACCTTTGCTTTATGCTTTCTGTGGGATATCGTTTCTGATATTGCAGGCATGACAGATGTTTTCTGACTGATGAAAATACTTGTCATGCCTTTGTTTTTGCATGTAAATATGGAAGTAATGATTATTTTGAGTAATTTTGCGGTCATAACTCAATGAAAGATAAATGAATTATTCAATTAAAGATTTCGAGATAATGGCGCCTGTAGGCTCGCGCGAGTCATTGGCGGCAGCTATTAATGCCGGAGCGGATTCCATCTATTTCGGTATAGAGAGTCTTAACATGCGTGCCCGTTCGGCAAGCACGTTCACTATTGACGATTTACGTGAGATTGCAGCCTTGTGCGACGAGCATGGAGTGAAAAGCTACCTTACCATAAATACGATAATTTATGATGAGGACATAGAGCTGATGCGCAAGATTGTGGATGCGGCAAAGGAAGCCGGCATCAGCGCGGTCATAGCAGCCGATGTGTCTGTCATGGCATACTGTAATCAGGTAGGCCAGGAAGTCCATCTTTCCACTCAGCTCAATATCAGTAATGCCGAGGCTCTGAAGTTCTATTCACGTTTTGCCGATGTCGTTGTGCTGGCACGCGAGCTTAACCTGAAGCAGGTACGCAAGATATACGATGCTATCCAGGAAGAGAATATAACAGGCCCGATGGGTGAGAAAGTGAGGATAGAGATGTTTTGCCACGGAGCCTTGTGTATGGCAGTATCAGGCAAATGTTATTTGAGCCTTAACGAACTTAATGCTTCTGCCAATCGTGGGGCGTGCATGCAGGTGTGTCGCCGTTCTTATATAGTAAAGGACAAGGAAAGCGATATAGAACTGGAAGTTGACAACCAGTATATCATGTCGCCTAAAGACCTTAAGACCATACATTTCATGGACGAGATGATAGAAGCCGGAGTACGTGTGTTCAAGATTGAAGGACGTGCACGCGGCCCTGAGTATGTACGTACTGTGGTGGAATGCTATAAGGAAGCTATTCAGTCATATCTTGACGGTACATTCACCGAAGAAAAGAAAACCGACTGGGATACACGCCTTAAGACAGTGTTCAACCGTGGCTTCTGGAACGGATACTACTTGGGGCAACGTCTTGGCGAGTGGAGCAAGAACTATGGTTCTGAAGCAACAGAAAGAAAAGTATATGCCGGACGCGGTATAAAATATTTCTCAAATATCGGTGTGGCCGAGTTCCTCATCGAGGCTACAGAAATTAAGGTAGGCGATAAACTCCTTATCACCGGTCCTACTACCGGAGCAATGTATGTTGATCTTGAAGAGGCGCGTGTTGCTCTCAAACCTGTAGATGTAGTTAAGAAAGGTGTACACGTATCATTCAAGGTGCCTGACAGAATCCGCCCGAGCGACAAGCTTTATCGTATAGTTCCTGCAGAGGAATTGAAGAAGAAATAAAAAGACGTTTATACGTTTTCCACATATAATTAACACCCATGTTGATAACTATATTGATGTAGTAATTGACATGGGTGTTAATTTGTTGATATACATAGATATATATTGTATTAACTGGCTGTTGAACACATTTGTAATATGTTTAAAACATTGATGTTATATTATTGAATAATAGTTTCTCTTATATTTATCTTGTATATTGTTAGAATTTATAAATTTATTCAACTTTTGAATCTGTTATTTTTAAGAAAGTATTGACTATGTAATTAGTATTGCAAATATATTTCACAGTAATTAAAAAAATAATACTAATTATATGGTGTGTGTAATGGCTGATCTTTATTTGTAATACAATATTTACTTTTGTATGGAATTATTGTATTAACAGATATGAGTAAAAATTATTTCTTATTAAAGACCTTGTTTCTTAATTCAAAGTCTCTGCTTTCATGTGTTAAAGTTGTACTGTTGTTCTTTGTCCTCTTTATTAATTCTGGTTGTGGTAAATCTTTTACACAAATAGATGATAATTTTGATATTAGTCTTGAATTACCTTCTTTGATAGAGGTAAGTTTGGGTGATCAATATACCTTTTCTGATGTTAATGCAAGTTCTTTGATTGATACAGATAATGTTCTGTTAGAGTCAGAAAATGGTATTTTGTATGTTTGTCCGGTAGTGTCAATATCATCTGATAGTTTTACTATAAGTTTAAGTGAGAATATAGAAGCGGGTTATTATATTATTTATATAAAGCGTGATAATAGGAAAAAACAGATAGGTAAGACTTATATAAGTATTGTTGATGGTTTGGATTTCGAACCAGATTCAGAAACAACGGTATACGGAATAGTATCATCAGAAAAAGGACCTGTTGAGGGGGTGGTTGTTTCTGATGGATTTGAAGTTGCTTGTACAAATAGCGAAGGAATATATCAATTGAAGTCAAAGAAAAAACTTGGATATGTCTTCATGTCTATACCTGCTAACTATGAGGCTTTATCTGATGGCATATTGCCACAGTTTTATAAAAAACTTAAAGGTTCTTCCGATATTACGGAAAGAATAGATTTCTCATTGAAAACAGTGGAAAATCAGAATTCATATAAAGTGTTCATGTTTGGCGATATGCACCTTGCGAATAGAACAAATGACGTAAAGCAATTTATGGATTTTATCGAAGATGTAAACCTTTACAGAGAACAGAATAAAGGTGAAAAGATGTATGCCATAACACTTGGTGATATGACTTGGGATTTATATTGGTATTCCAATAACTATGAATTTGGCGAGTATCTGTTCACAATGAATACCTATTTCAAGGATTTACAGGTTTTTCATACTATAGGTAATCATGACTATGATTATAAGGCAACTTCGGATATTGAGGCTGCGGGGAAATTTGTAGACTACGTTGCTCCTACTTATTATTCATTCAATATTGGTAAAATCCATTATATTGTTCTTGACGATATTGATTGCAGTAATTATGATGGGACTACTTCACGTAATTATGAAAAAAAGATTTCATCTGAACAGCTCGACTGGTTGGTTAAGGATTTATCATATATTGATAAGTCTGTGCCATTGGTGGTTATAATGCATGCTCAGGTATTTTATCCATCCGAGTCCAATGGTTTCAAGATAGACCATGATGTAACAAATACTACCCAATTATTTAATATCCTTGATGGCTATAAGGTTAATTTCGTAACTGGACATACACATTATAACTATAATGTAACTCCGGAAAATACAATTACAGGTGGGCGCGATATTCATGAACACAATGTAGGCGCTGTGTGTGGATCTTGGTGGTGGTCAGGATATTTGACAGAAGGTATACATTTGTCACCGGATGGAACGCCTGGAGGATATTCCATTTGGAATGTATCAGATAAGGATATAGAATGGATATATAAACCGACAGGCCATGATGTGTCATATCAGTTCCGTAGTTATGATTTAAATAATGTTAGTTTTTCATTAAGTGACGTGCCAGACATGCCATCAAATGTCTCTTCATCAGTAAAAAATAAGTTTATGCAATATGTAAATGCTTATCCGGTAAATAATGATAATAATGTATTGATAAACATATGGAACTGGAATTCACGTTGGAAGATTATAGTGACTGATGAGTATGGTAAAAAGTTGCCTGTCGAGGAGGTGTGGGCTTTTGATCCTTTACATATAGCAGCAATGACAGTCAAAAGATTTAATTCCTCTACATTGTCGTCTGTCCCTAATTTTATAACAACTCAATTCCCACATTTCTTTAAGGTAAATGTAGAAAATGCAGAAATGGACATTCGTATAGAAGTACAGGATGAATTTGGTAATACCTGGACTGAAAACATGCAACGTCCTAAAGACTTTTCAATCGACAATTATAGACTAGCAAAATAAAAAAAGAGAATTATTATTTAAAAATCAAATTATGAAAGTTTTCAAAGCGTATTTTTTACTCATGTTTGTGCTTCTTATGAGTAACATTACAGTTGCATTAGGGCAGAACAGAGTTTTATCCGGAAAGGTAATGGATAATCTTAAAGAACCTCTTATTGGAGTTTCTATTCAGGTTGCCGGTACAACAATGGGGACAATAACCTCTGATGATGGAACGTTTCAGGTTAATGTTCCTGTAGAAAAGGTAACTACACTTCACATGTCCTATGTGGGATATCTCACCCAGAAAATTGAGGTAAAGCCTGGAGAAAATAATATAGTAGTGTATATGCAGGAAGATGCAATTATGCTTGAAGAAGCGGTAGTTGTTGGATACGGTACACAAAAGAAAGTTAACCTTACAGGTGCTATAACTACAGTAGGTAGTGAGAAACTTGAGAACAGAGTTTCCCATTCATTGACAAACATGTTGCAAGGTTCAGTACCGGGACTTAATGTTACTACTTCATCCGGGGTTCCTGGAAGTTCTGCAGCCATAAATGTCCGAGGCGTAACTTCAATTAACAGCTCTGATCCATTGGTATTGATAGATGGAGCGGTAGGTGATATGAGTAGAGTAAATCCCAACGACGTAGAATCAATTTCTGTAATAAAGGATGCTTCTGCAGCAGCTGTTTATGGTGCTCGTGCTGCTTTTGGTGTTATATTGATAACAACCAAATCAGGTGCAGAACAGGATGGCAAAGCTACAGTAAGATATAGTGGCCGTTTAGGATGGGAGGCACCTACTACTTCTACAGATTATGAGGATACAGGTTACTGGTCTGTATATACAATAAATAAATTCTGGAAAGCTGAAAATGGTGGATTGTATGTTGACTATACTGATTATGACATGCAGCAGCTGTTGGCCCGTGTCAATGACAAGACAGAGAATCCTGATCGTCCATGGACTGTCATTGATGAACGTAACGGACGTAAGCAATGGGTATATTATGGAAACTATGACTGGTGGCATATGTTGTATAACGATAATCGTCCTGTTCAGCAGCATAATGTATCTATAAGCGGTGGAAATAAGGATGTAAAGTATATGGTGTCTGGTGCATATAATTATCAGAAAGGTATGCTTAAGGAAAATCCTGATATTTACAATAAGTATAATTTGCGCTCTAAAATTGATATGAGAATCAATAAATGGGCAAATTTCACTAATAATACATCTTTCTATGGATCGCAGTATTCATTCCAGGGTGATGGAAGTGTTGAAAACACCATTGCTTATGGTGCCCGCCATGCTTTGGCTTGTTTCCCTATGAAAAATCCTGATGGCTCATGGTTATATAGCACACCATATCTTAATTATAAAGTTGGAAATGGTCGTCATATTATGCTTGGAGAAGGATCTCATAGAAATGTAGACCGTACAAATGATTTTTCAAATACTTCACGATTGGTTATCACTCCTATAAAACCTTTAAGTTTTACTGCAGATTTTACTTATCGTTTGTATCAGACTAGAAATACGAGCCGTTCTAATGTATTGTATTATCGTGAATATCCTGATGCAGAACTCGGTTCGTATGCAACAGGAGCCGGTGCAAATCGTTTGGATGAATCTGTGAATACACGTAACTATTATTCAGCAAATGTTTTTGCAAATTATGATGATACATTTAATGAAGTTCATCATCTTTCAGGAGTAATAGGTTTTAATTATGAGACTATGAGATTGAAGAATATCTCAGCTTATGGAGAGAATCTTTCTTCCACATCACTTGATGACTTTAACTTGGTTGGACAGAATTCTGAAGGACAGGTTATAACAGGAGTAGACGGCTCTCAGAATGCATATGCCTTGGCTGGTTTCTTCGGTCGTATCAACTATGATTATGCCGGAAGATATTTGTTTGAAGTTAGCGGACGTTATGATGGTACGTCAAGATTTGCGCAAGGTAGCAGATGGGGATTCTTCCCTTCCGGTTCTTTAGGATGGCGTATTTCGGAAGAGCCATTTTTCAAACCTTTGTCTGAAAGTGTAGATAACTTGAAACTGAGAGCCTCTTTTGGTAGTCTTGGAAATCAGAATGTCTCTTCATATTATACATACATGCGATTGGTGTCTATAAGTGATTTTGCGGCTTATTCATTTGGCGAAGGTAGTTCTATGGCAAAATATTCAACATTGAGTGCTCCCGTTTCTTCAGATTTGACATGGGAAACATCGCAGCAATGGGATTTAGGTCTTGATCTGTCAATGTTCGGTAATAGACTTAATGTAACATTTGATGGTTATGTGAGAAATACACTGAATATGTTGACAGATGGTATAGAATTGCCTGCTGTGTATGGAGCAAGTGTTCCTGATATGAATACGGCAGATTTGCAGACTAGAGGATATGAACTTGCAGTCAACTGGAGAGACCAATTCTCTATAATAGACAGTCCGTTTGAGTATAGTGTAGGTTTTAATATCAGTAATTATAAGAGCTATATTACTAAATATGACAACAAAGACAAAACGTTTGCAAAAACATATTATGAAGGAATGCGTTTAGGTGAAATCTGGGGATTCGTTACCGATGGTTTATTTGCTACAACAGAGGAAGCTCAGGCTTATGCACAAGAGGTGGATTTGAGTTATATCAATAATCGTGTAACCGGTGGATGGCAGGCAGGAGACTTGAAGTTCCTTGACCTGGATGGAGATAATGTTCTTGGGATTGGTGCAAACTCTGTGGATGATCCGGGAGACCGTAAAATATTGGGAAATTCTCTGCCAAGTTTGTCATATGGTTTTAATGCAAGTGTAAGTTGGTATGGTTTTGACGCTTCTGTGTTTTTCCAGGGAACAGGAAATCACTATTGGTATCCTACAGGTCAGGCAATGCAGTTCTGGGGACCATATTCTTATCCTTATCTGACTTTCCTTCAGGAAGATTTCCTCGATGAAGTATGGGCTGAAGATAATCCGGATGCTTATTTCACTCGTCCTATGGCATATTCGGCTACATCAGGTCCTTTGAGTAAGGTTAATGACAGATATCTTCAGAATATCAGATATATGCGTTTGAAGAATCTTACAGTAGGTTATACTGTTCCTGTGAGATTGAGCAAGAAAATAGGAATAGAACAGGCTCGTATATATTTTTCAGGTGAGAACTTATGTTATTGGTCTCCATTGAAGAAGCATACTAAATATATCGACCCGGAAGCAGCTCTTGACAGAAGTGATGCTTATAACAATGCTTATTACCCTTGGTCAAAGACATTCATGTTTGGTCTTGACATAACATTCTAAGAAGTATAAAAAATAAAACTAATGAAAATGAAACGAAATATCATAGCAATAATAGCTTTATCACTTGGATTAACTTCGTGTGATGATTTATTAAATCTCAGTCCTATGAGTGATATTACTCAAACGGATTACTTTAAAACTGAGACAGACTTACAGCTTTTCAGTAACTCTTTCTATAATAATCTGTTGGATAAATCGCCTTATGATGACCAAAGCGATTTGTATATACAGCAGACTCTTTCAGACGAGATGCTTGGCGGTACAAAGAGAGTTGTTCCTGCTTCTGGAGGTGGATGGACATGGACTGATTTGCGTAAAATGAACACATTATTGGCTTATGTAGATCAATGTGAAGACGAAGATGCTGTTATAAAATATACAGCTCTTACACGTTTCTTCAGAGCTTATTTCTATTTTGAAAAAGTTAAGAGATTTGGAGATGTACCTTGGTATGATGTGGAGTTAGGTTCTGATGATGAAGCTCTTTATAAGCCTCGTGATTCAAGAGAATATGTAATGACAAAAATGATAGAGGATATAGATTATGCAATAAATAACTTACCTGATATGAATGAAGAAAAGAGTAGTCCTTTTCGTGTAAACAAATGGGCTGCACTTGCTTTGAAGGCTCAGTTCTGTCTTTATGAGGGTACATATAGAAAATATCATCAGTTGAATATTGAGGGTAACACATATACTTATTATCTTGATTTAGCAGCAAAAGCTGCCAAAGATATCATAGATAATGGCCCTTATAAACTATATTCTACAGGTAATCCTAATACTGATTATATGATGCTTTTTGCAAGCGAAGATGCAAATACAGATGAATATATCCTTGCAATAAAATTTGATTATGGATTGCAGATTTATCATAATGCAACAGCACATACTCTTGTGCCTACTCAGGGAAGACCTGGATTGACAAAGAAGATGGTAAATACTTATCTTATGAAAGATGGTACTGCATTTACAGATAAGCCAGGATGGCAGGAGATGACTTTTAAAGAAGAAATGAAAGACCGTGATCCTCGTTTGTCTCAGAGCATACGTACTCCAGGGTATACCAGAATAGGTGAGACTACAGTTTTGGCTCCTGACTTCTCTGTCAGTGTAACTGGTTACCAGCCAATTAAGTTCGTTCAGGAACCGACAGCATCAGGAGGTAACGTAGATAGAAATGACAGGTCTACTTGTGACCTTCCTGTATATAGATATGCAGAAGTCCTTTTGAATTATGCAGAAGCAAAAGCAGAACTTGGTACTCTTACTCAGGATGATATTGATATATCTATTAATGAAATCAGAAAACGTGTTGGTATGCCTGATTTGTCAATGGATAATGCAAATGCTAACCCTGATAGATATCTTTCTTCTGAGGAAACCGGTTATTCAAATGTGACAGGAGATAATAAAGGTGTTATACTTGAGATAAGAAGAGAACGTGCGATAGAACTTTCACAAGAGGGATTCAGATTTGATGACCTTGTAAGATGGAAAGCCGGTAGTTGTATAGATCAGGAATTGTATGGAATGTATTTCCCAGGGCCTGGTAATTATGATTTGACAGGTGATGATGTTGCAGACGTTATTCTGTATGCTAATGGAACTTCTAAACCTGAAGCTCAGGCTGGTGTTCAGGTATATGAAATAGGAAAAGATATCATGCTTACTGATGATAATGAGGGATATGTCTTTTATCATAAAAATATAAGTAGGACTCAGTTCTCTCAGGAAAGAGATTATTTATATCCTATACCAATAAATGAAAGGTCATTGAATCCTAATCTTACTCAGAACCCTGGCTGGAATGATGGACTTTCTTTCTAAAAGTAATAAATATATAATAATAGACTATTATGAAACTAATAAATAAATTATTTACATTGGCTTTGTGTCTTATGATTACTTTACTTTGTAGCTGTAGCAAAGAAGAAGATAATGTGGCACGTGCAGTTCTATCAAGTACAAGTTCTTTGAATTTTCCAGCTCAGAAACCTACAGAAAAAATGATAACAGTATATTCTGATGCTGAATGGTTCATGGAAGAGCTTCCTGAATGGATTACAGTAACTCCTACTACAGGTTCAGGTACTACGGAAGTTACTATATCTGTATCTGAAAATATGAGAGATGGTTCGATTGATAATCCTAGAAATGCAACAGTTGTTTTCAGGGGAAGAACACTAGCAAGTAGGGCTGAGGTAAAAGTTACTCAAGAGGGAGATATATATCGTGACTGTAAGGAGTATTCTGTATCTGATGCAGTGTCTTTGGAAGATGGTACGGTCGTTATAGTTCCAAATGCGTATGTTTCTGCTGTAACTTCTTCAGGTGGTATGATTACAGATACTGATGCAGCCAATAACATTTATATTGAGACATCTGAGAATATCAAGGTTGGTGATGAAGTTTATATTATGGGAACAAAAGAATCTGATACATATAAACTGTCTAGTATAATATGCGATAATGTTACGGTGTTATCAGAAAATAATGAGATAAACTATGCACAAGCAGTTGATATTACTGATAAAATAGATTCTTTCACTTCAGATAAGAGAGAATATATTACTCTTAGGGGAGTCTTGTTGAACAATGTAATAACAATAGATGGTGCTGTTAATTCAGTATCTTTAATTGATGTTCCAGAAGAGAATGATTTAAGTTCATTGAATGGTCATTATGTAATAATAAAAGGTTATTATGCAGGAACGGCTGCTCCAACAGTAAGAATTGTTCTTGAATCGGTAGTTGACGATGGAGTATCAGAAGTTATATTCTTCTCTGAAGATTTCGAATGGTTAAAACCATGGGCAGAGAATAGTGGTGCAGGACAGACGGTAGAGAATGATGGTTCTGGTAGTGCACCGCAGATATATTCGGCAAAGAATCCTGAAGGACAATTGGCGTCTGAAGCTTTGTTGGCTCGTGGATATGGTCTGGAACAGATTCCGGGAAATGCAATTTATTTACAGGATTGTTATCTTAAATTCGGTAAGACAGATTATCAAGCTGGTTTAACTTTGCCTTCAATAGATAATATTCCGGAAAACTCAAAACTGAAATTATCTTTCGATTGGGCTCCTATGGTTGGAGGAACAAGAAAATTCGACCCTGTGAACATTATTGTTTCTATTACAAATGGAAGTGATGTAACAGAATTGGAACCTATTGGACATAGTTTTGTAGATACTGTCGACAAGCTTGAGTGGTTACATGCTGAAATTTTTATTGAAGGAATTGAAATAACAAAAGATACGCGAATAAGTATAAAGTCTGACGGTTGGGGTGATAATAAAGATACAACAGGAAGTTCTGTCTACAAACGTTGGTTTATTGACAATATCAAACTTGTTCAGGTAAGATGATTTTAAATTTAGATGATTAACAAATGAATCGCAATATATATTTTTTGAGTTTTATTCTTTTGGCAAACAGTATAAATGTTTGCGCAAAAGAGATAACAGGTAAAGTGTTTTGTGGAAAAAAGGGAATAAGTGAGGTTGTAGTTACAGATGGAGTGAACTTTACAACTACAGATTCTCTTGGGAACTACAAACTTGATACAGATACCTCTTTATCTGATTTCATTTATGTGGTGACTCCTTCAGGTTATGTAGCTTCTTATTCTACAGGAACGCCTTGTTTTTATAAGTCGGTTTCGGCCAAGAAACATGATTTTGAACTTTTCGAATTTAGTGTTCCACAAGGCAGATATACAATGTTTGCTGTTGGAGATACTCAGCCGGGCAATGATACTGCATATCTTAGAATGGAAAATGAGGCTATCCCCGATTTGAGAAACTATGGCAGGGAATTTATGGACAGAAGTATTCCTGTAGCTGCTATATTGCTTGGTGATATGGTATGGGACAATCAGGAAACTTATGGCAGGTTCAAGAATAACTTGAAAAGCTTAGGGTATCCAGTTTATCCTGTAATTGGAAATCACGATCATGAAGAGTATTTCAGTGACAACAAAAAGAGTGAACTTGTTTATAAAGAGTTTTTTGGTCCTAATTACTATGCCTTCAATATGGGCCGTGATTATTATATTGTACTTGACAATATAGACTATAAAGGTAATCGTAAGTATGATGAAAGAATAACAACCGACCAGCTTCAATGGGTTAGAAAGTATGTTGAATATATACCGAAAGGTTCACATGTGTTTGTTGCTATGCATGCTCCAGCCTATATATATTATTTTGACAGAACTTTGGAAGGTGCAGAAGAATTGATGGAGATACTTAAGGATTATGAAGTATCTATTCTTACCGGGCATACACATATTCACTCGAATATTTTGTTGCGTCCTAATGTAAGGGAGCATATGGTTGCTTCAATTGGTGGTGCATGGTGGCTTGGTGAATGTAAATATGCCTATGACGGTACACCAATGGGGTATCAAGTGTTTGAATCAACTCCTATTGGATTGCAGTGGCATTATAAAGTATTGGGTATGCCGAGAGATTATCAAATGAAAGTTTATCCAATTGGTACTTTCCCTGGTCATGTTGATGAACTTTGCGTAAAAGTATGGAACTGGGACGAAGGATGGAAAGTGGAATGGAGAGAGGATGGAAAATATAAAGGCGAAATGAAATCATTCTCTTCTATAGACCCTGATTATACAATGTATATTAGCAGAAACCATGCTAATGGAACGTTGAAAGCTAAAGGAACAGTTCCTCAGGCAAATGATTATTGTTTCTTTTCTGTTAAACCTTCAAAGGGAGCAAAAAAGGTTGAGATTGTTGTAACAGATAGATTTGGGAATAAATATGTTGACTCTATTAAAGTAGAGTGATTAAATAATAAATAGCCAAACTTAACTGTGTCAGTAGGAATGATAGTAGATCATTTTTGCTGACACAGTTTTTATCATGCGGTTGACACATTATTGGTTTATATAATATCTTTCGTATCTTTGCCCCACATTTTTAATCAATTTAATTATTAACCAATGAAAGAAAACATTCAGAAAAGCAGCCGGACTATGCGTTTCAGACGCTATTCCAATCGCTCGTATGCAGTGTTCTCCACATTGAAATCTCCGGTAAGTATCGGGGTGATGACAGTAGCTATGCTGGCATCTGCACCTGTTTCGGGTGTATCAGCCCAGACTGCCGAGAAAAACAATGCAGGCGAGAAAATGTATGAGCTGGAGGAAGTGGAGGTAACCGGCAGCCGTGTGCCGCTCACAGTGAGCCAGGCAGCACGAATCGTGACTGTACTCGACCGCGAGGCTATTGCCGCCGCCCCTGTACAGAGTATTAACGACTTGTTAAAGTATGCCGCCGGTGTTGATGTCCGACAGCGCGGTGACATGGGAGTACAAACGGACATAAGTATTCGTGGGGGAACGTTCGACCAAATTACTATCCTTCTGAACGGAATAAACATCTGCGACCCACAAACAGGCCATAACGCGGCCGATTTTCCTGTTGAATTAAGTGAAATAGAACGTATCGAGGTTCTGGAAGGACCTGCAGGACGTGTGTATGGCACATCATCGCTGGTGGGAGCCATCAATATTGTTACGCGTACTGCAAAGGACAGCGGGGCAGAGGTGTTTGCCGACGGCGGTTCTTACGGCTATTTCAAGGGTGGGGCTATAGTAAGCCATGTGAAGAACGGTTTGAGCAACCAGGTCTCGGGCAGCTACAGCCGCAGCGACGGATTCAGCCGTAGTAAGGCAGGAAATCTTAATGCCGATTTCAAGTATGCAAGGCTCTTCTATCAGGGACGATATGAGAACGACCAGGTGGATGTGAGCTGGCATGCGGGGTTCACAAACAAGGATTATGGCGCGAACACTTTCTACAGTACTCTTTCCGACGAGCAGTTTGAACACGTAAGAAAGTATTACACGGCTGTTCAAGCAGAGACAAAGGGCGATGTGTATCATTTCAAACCGTCTGTCTATTGGAACCGGTCGGACGACAGGTTTGAGTTTTATCGTGGAATGCCGGAAAAATCTCCGTTCAATTATCATCAGACAGATGTCTATGGTGTGAACCTTAACAACTACATCCAGACTATTCTCGGAAAGACAGCCTTTGGGGCGGAGTTCAGGAATGAGGGTGTAAGGAGTACTTCGCTTGGAGAACCGCTCAATTCTCCGGTAAAAGTTCCCGGTGCTGATGTGGACTTTACTCGTAGTCTTAATCGTACAAATCTGAGTTTTCATCTGGAACATAATATCGTGTTGAGGCGTTTCACTCTTTCTGCGGGGGTGATAGCCGTGAAGAACACCGGTAATGAAATGAAGTTCCGTTTCTATCCGGGTGTTGATGTTAGTTATCAGTTCGCTCGTCACTGGAAGGCTTATGCTTCGTACAACACTTCATTGCGTATGCCTACGTTTACAGAACTGTATTACTCTGTTGGCGGCCATAAAGCCGACAAGTATCTGAAACCTGAAGAAATGCAGGCGGTGGAAGTGGGAGTGAAGTATCTTCGTCCTGGAATACGTGGAACGTTGAGTCTGTACCGTTATCACGGAACGAATATGATAGACTGGATAAAGGATATATCTCAAGGTGATGATGCTCCGTGGCAGTCGGTAAACCATACTGTGATAAATACTATGGGGGCTGAGGCTTCAATCTTCTTTGACATACGCGAACTGATGCGGCGTGATGTATTCTTGCGTTCCGTCAATCTGTCGTACAGTTATATTGACCAGGATAAGGAGACTACGCCAAACCTCCAGTCGAAATATGCATTGGAATATCTCAGACATAAGTTCGTGGCGCAGGCTAACTTCCGGATATGGAGGTTGCTTGAGATGAATGTGTCATACCGTTGGCAGGACCGTATGGGTAATTACCAGAAAGGAAACGCTATGGTAGCATACGAGCCTTATTCGCTCGTTGACGCACGATTAGCATGGAACGCATCGCAGTATAAGATATATGTAGAGGGAAACAATCTGTTGAACAAAACTTACTATGATCATGGCAATATCCCGCAGCCCGGAATATGGGTGAGAGCCGGAGCAAGCTATAAGTTTAAGTTCTGACATTAAATAAAAAACGAAATGCGCAACTTCTGTATGAGGCTGCGCATTTTGTCTTTTAGTCAGGATGATTTATTTTTTCTTTTTCTTCTTGCCCATTCCGGCATCGTCGAATCCCGGATTTGAAGAATCATTGTCATGGATGAAGAATTGTTTCCAGTCGTCTTTGTGCTTTGGACCACGTGCTGATGTGTATCCGCGTTCCTCACGGCTTGGCTTTTCTTTCTTTGAGGCTTTCTTTTCTTTTGCAGGAGTTTCTTTCTTTTCTTTAGAAGCTTTTGAGTCACGTTTCTTACCGCTCTTGTCGCTCTTGCCGTTGTTCTCGCCGGCAATTTCAACGATAATACGTTTACCTTTCAGCGTTACTTTGTTAAGAGCCTTTATTACGATGTCGGCCTGTTGCTCTGCCACTTCGAAGAATGAGAAGTTCTGCATCAGGTCTATACGACCAATCTGTATTCGTTCTTTCTTAGTGTTTCGGTTTATAAGTTCAATAATCTGGTTAGCATAGAAACCGTCTGTCTTACCCATGTTGAGGAATAGGCGTGCGTAACCTTTTTCAGCTTTGCGTGCAGTCTTTTCCTTGTCGCTGCCGCGATCCTTGCGTGGCTTGTCAGCTTTTTCTTTCTCGCTTGCCTTAGGCTGTTCTATCTCAGGTGCGTTACGGTAATATTCAAGGAATCGGTTGAACTCCATTGATACCACACGCTTGATAAGGTCTTCCTTGCTCAACCATTCAAACTTACGGTATATGCTTGGAAGGAATGCTTCGATATCTTCCTCGTTTACCTTGACTTTCTCTATGTCGTCTATAACCTTGATGAGCTGCTGCTCGCAAATCTCTTTTCCGGCCGGGAGAGTTCCTATTGTGAACTTCTTGTTGATGATACGCTCTATCTCACGCATCTTTCCCTTCTCGCGCATATTGATTATGGCGATAGAGATACCTGTCTTTCCCGCACGGCCTGTACGCCCGCTTCGGTGGGTATAACTTTCCGTATCGTCAGGCAGGGCATAGTTGATAACGTGGGTAAGGTCGTTCACGTCAAGTCCGCGTGCTGCAACGTCTGTAGCGACAAGCAACTGCAGATGACGCTGGCGGAACTTCTGCATAACGAGGTCACGTTGTGCCTGGCTCAGCTCGCCGTGAAGGGAGTCGGCGTTATATCCGTCCTGTATCAGCTTGTCGGCTATTTCCTGGGTCTCGATTCGTGTGCGGCAGAAGATGATACCGTAAATCTGCGGATAGTAATCCACGATACGTTTCAGCGCGAGATATTTGTCCTTTGCGTGTACGATATATGCTATATGGTTAACGTTCTTGCTACCCTCGTTCTTTGTTCCTATGGTTATTTCCTTGGCATTATGCAGGTATGTCTTTGCTATGCGTGAGATTTCGGGACTCATTGTGGCAGAGAACATCAGAGTGTTGCGGTCCTCCGGCACTTTTTCCAGTATGGCATTGATACTTTCGGTGAATCCCATGTTGAGCATCTCGTCGGCTTCGTCCATCACTACGTCTCTGATAGTTTCAAGGCGGGCCACTTTGCGCTCCATAAGGTCGATGAGTCGTCCCGGAGTAGCCACTATGATATGTACACCTTTCTTCAGGCTTCTGATTTGGCTTTCTATGGATGAACCTCCATAGACAGGTAATATCTTAAGATCTGAAATATATTTTGAATAGTCAGTAAGGTCACCTGCTATCTGCAGGCACAGTTCTCGTGTAGGGCAGAGCACCAGTGCTTGCGGTACACATTCATCAAGATTAATTTTCTGTATCAGCGGCAGACCAAATGCGGCTGTTTTTCCGGTTCCGGTTTGTGCCAGAGCCACTACGTCATTTCCGTTTCCTAATAAATACGGTATAACTTCTTCCTGTACGGGCATAGGATACTCATATCCCATTTCTTCTATCGCCCTGCGTATTTCTTCGGAAACGCCTAATTCTTCGAATGTCTTCATTTGTTGTTATTAAAATTATTCTATTTTTGATATTATCGTCTTGTCTTTTTCAAGTTGTTCTATCAACTCTTCCATTGAGGCAAACTTTATCTCCTGTCTTATTCTGCTGATAAACTCAATCCTTAAAGGATGATGATATATATCACCGCTGAAGTCGATTATATGTACTTCGATGCTTATGTTGCTGCCATTGTTCAGGGTAGGGCGGTTGCCTATGTTCAGCATCCCTTTGTAAACTGTATTGTCTATTGGTACTCGTACTGCATAAACTCCGTTCTCCGGTATTAGTTTTTCCGGACATGAAGGAATGATATTTGCAGTAGGGAAGCCGATTTTCCGTCCTATCTTGTGTCCGTCAGTCACTGTACCGTCAATATAGTAGTTATATCCCAGGAAGCGGTTTGCCGTAACCACATCGCCACATTTAAGCAGTTTTCTTATGGCGGACGAACTGATGAAAGTGTCTGTGATGCCGCATTTCAGAGGCTCTGCCTTTATTACCGACATTCCAAGCTCCTGTCCGTAGCGGCAATAATCCTCGAATGTTTCTGTACGGTTATGCCCGAAACGATGGTCATAGCCAATAACCAAAGCACGGACGTTGTATCTGCTGTACAGAAGTTCCATAAACTCGCGCGCAGTAAGTCGTGACAATTCCTTAGTGAAAGGGAGGACTATGCAGTAATCGGCATCAAGAGAACTTATGAGTGAAGTCTTTTGAGCAGGACACGATAACAGTTCCGGCATATAGTCTGCCTGCATTACCTGACGCGGATGTACAGGAAATGTGATAAGGGCACCCTTCAGACCTTTCTCATCGGCAATGTCGCGAACCTGTTTTACCAGGTAACGGTGTCCGGTGTGTACTCCGTCGAAGCATCCTATTGTTGCCGCGCATGGCTGTATGTCGGTTTTATCGTATTCTTCTATAAACTTCATTTTTGTTATTTGAAAATCAGCGAGAGGTCTTCTCCCGGAATGTAATGTACGGCATTTATACCTACCGATTGTGCTGCGTCGCAGTTCACCTTTGAGTCGTCGATGAACATTGTTTCTTCTGCCTTGATTCCTGCCTCAGACAGTGCCTTCTGATAAATTGCGGTGTCCGGTTTGGCAAGGTGCATTTCATGCGAGAGGAATACTTTCTTGAAGAAATCATCTATACCCAAGCCCTTATAGCTGAATACTTCCGGCGCTACATTATCCCAATGTATGGCGTTCGTATTGCTAAGTATATACAGGTTGTATTTATCCTTCAGCCTGCAAAGCAGTTCAAGTTTTTCTTCAGGAACTCTTTCAATCATAGTGTTCCATATACGGTCGAGTTCCGCGTCCGGAATATTCCTGCCTGCCCTGCTGCGCAACTCATTACGCAATTCCTCGTCAGAAATTTTGCCAAGCTCGTATTCAAGGAAGAATCCCGCTTTGTGCGTACCTGTAATTTCATTTTCCTTGAAGCTGATGCCTACGGCATTGCATTCGGTGAGAAATCTGTCTAAGGTGACGTCGATAAGAACGCCACCCCAGTCGAATATTATATTTTTGATTTTTGAATCCATATTTTAAAACCTTGTCAATTATCTTTTGGCTCCCATTCTCTTTATACCTCTCCAGATTTCGCCAATCCAAAGTACAATAGAAGTTCCGCCTATAATATAAACCCATTCCATGAGTGGAAGTGGCTCCGTACGGAATACTTTACCGCCGAAAGTTACTATCAGGAACTGGCCGACAAGGATTATCAGTGCCACACTGAGCATACCAAGCGCATGTCCGGCATCTTTGAAGATAGAGTGGTTTGTTCCGAATACGCTGGCATTGAACAGATTCCAGAACTGGAGCATCACAAACATGGTGAAGAATATTGTCAGGTTATGAACATCCATTCCTGCGGCAGAATTGTTCATATAAGCCATTATACCCAATAATACGGCAAGGAAACATGCTCCGGTTATGAAAATATTGCTTTGCATAGCCTTGCTGATGATGAAATCGGTACGCTTGCGGGGCTTTTCGTTCATAACGTCCATGCTTGGAGAGATGGAAGCCAGAGCCATGGCGGCAAATGTATCCATAATCAGGTTCACCCAAAGCATCTGTGTTACGGTGAGCGGAAGGGCGGAACCGAAGAATGCTCCGAGGAGGACGCTAAGCAATGCCACTACATTGATGGTAAGCTGGAACACGATGAAACGCTGAATGTTCTTGTAGAGCGAACGTCCCCACATTACGGCTGTTGCTATACTGTGGAATGAATCGTCGAGCAGAGTGATGTCGCTGGCTTCTTTAGCTACAGATGTACCTGTACCCATAGACAGACCTACCTGGGCATGGTTCAAGGCTGGAGCATCGTTTGTTCCGTCGCCCGTAACTGCCACTACCGCACCCTTTTGCTGTAGCAACTGTACCAGACGCTGCTTGTCCATAGGACGCGCACGGCTCATCACCTTGATGTCAAGAACTCTTTCGAGAGCCTCTTCGTCGCTCAATGCGGCAAAGTCGGTACCTGTGATACGGTTGCGCTCGGTATCGTGTTCAGTCCACAAACCAATCTGACGGGCAATTTCAGTGGCTGTTCCCGGAGTGTCGCCTGTTACAATCTTCACGCTGATACCAGCCGACTGGCATTTCTTGACAGCGTCTGGCACGTCAGGACGTATAGGGTCGCTGATTGCGAATATTCCGAGGAATGTCATACCGCCTTCAGCCACAAGCTCGGCACAGTCTTCCGGTTTTCCCTCAGGGATGATTCTGTATGCAAGTCCAAGAGTACGCATAGCCTTATTCTGGTAGGCAAGAAGCTGTTCGTTGTAAGCCTTGATTTTGTCGTTGCTTAATGAACATTTTGACATTACTATTTCAGGCGCACCTTTTATATATAGGACACGTTTGTTCATTACTGGTGAGTCAACGAGTGTAGCCATATATTTTCTCTCTGTAGAGAAAGTAAGCTGATTCACTGTATGAGCATTTTCGCGCAGTGAGATATAGTTGGCACCCTTTCCGTTGAGCCACAAAAGCAAGGCAACCTCTGTAGGATTACCCACACCCGACGGTTTTTCTCCTTCAGCTTTCTCTTCAAGAAAAGCGGTAGAGTTTACGGCAATGCTTTCTGCCACAAGTTCAGGATTTGATTCGTCCACCTGTGCTTCGTGCACCTGCATAAGGTTCTGAGTCAGAGTACCGGTCTTGTCTGTACAAATCACAGTGATGGCACCCATGGTTTCGCATGCATGCATCTTGCGTACAAGGTTGTTGGTCTTCAGCATACGGCGCATGTTCAGTGCAAGACTCAGTGTCACACTCATAGGAAGTCCTTCCGGTACAGCCACAACAATCAGCGTTACAGCCATCATGAAGTATTTCAGTACAATCTGAGCCACTTCAAGCCACTGTTCCCAGGTCTCTACTGTATTGGCCGTGAAATATGCATAAAGGTCTTTACCTGTGAAAATCACGAAAGTGAGTATGGCAATAGTGAAACCTACCTTACCAATCAGGTTGGCAAGTTTCTCCAGCTGTATGTTTAGTGGAGTCTTTTCGTCGCTCTGTTCTGTAGACTGGCGGGCCACCTTACCGATTTCTGTAGCGTCACCCACACGGTCAACTTTCATCGTTCCGTGTCCGTCGGTAACGGTAGTACCGCGCATTACGGCATTCGACGGATATGTAGCCTCGTCGTCAAAATGTTCAGGGTCGGTAGTCTTGTTTACCATAAGCTCACCGGTAAGGCTCGCCTCGTTCACCTGTAGTGAAACAGCTTCTACCAGTGTTCCGTCGGCAGGAATCTCGTCACCTGTGTTCAGAATCACGATATCACCCACGACGATTTCTTTTCTTGGAATTTCTTTTACCTTACCGTTTCGTATTACGGTGACAGGGGTTTCCTCGCCAACGGCATTCAGAAGGTCGAACTTCTTGTTGGCATCATATTCAAAGTAGAATCCGATACCTGTAGCCAGAAAAATAGCGAAGAAGATACCTATAGTTTCGGCATATTCATTCTCTATAATCGATATGATAAGTGAAAAAACGGCAGCCACCAGAAGAACTCTGATGACAGGGTCTTGGAATTTTTCAAGATAAAGTTTCCAGATAGACGGACGTTTTGGAGGAGTAAGCAAGTTTTCCCCATATTTCTGACGGCTGGCAATTACCTCCTGGTCAGTAAGTCCGTGCAGATGATTTTCATTCATTTTCTGTGACATGTCTTTAATTTTTAATCGATTAATCGCTGCAAAAATACAACAATATATCCGAAGTTAATGTGTGGTAAGTTTAAAAACTTCTTAATCCGTAATGTGTGTTCATGGATTTGCCTTAAAATAAACCTCTGGGATGGGTAATAAAAATATATTTTGTGCTGAATAAATCTATAAATATAGACTGTGTTTTTATAAATACAACTTGTATTTATAAAGATATAAGTTGTATCTATATAAATATAGCTTGTATTTATAAAATATGAATAGTAATTTTTGTTTTTCCTTTCTTGCGTTTTGCTTTTATTTCTCATGCGAAATTTATTATTCTCCAGCCGTTATATTTCATTGCTTGACATATTAAGCGTACGTTGTAGAATAAAAAGTTTCATTTTTTTTCTTCAAAAGTTTGCAGAATAAAAATTAAACGCTACCTTTGCATCGCAATCGAAAATAAAGCGATTACCGGACTTGTAGCTCAGTTGGTTAGAGCAACAGACTCATAATCTGGAGGTCCCAGGTTCAAGCCCTGGCTGGTCCACGAAGAAAATCAGGCAGTTACGAATTTCGTAGCTGCTTTTTTTATGCGCTTGCGTAAACAATGCGTAAACAAACTGTTTGAGTTAGAGTTTCCTTTGCTATGAATCTCTATAATATGCTATGAAAATATATTTATTATATTCAGTTAATTACATTTCAAATATTTACAGTAAATACCTCTTCTAAAATCATTTATGTGGAGTACTATTTAAATTCCGATTTATTCTTTATTTTTGTATCAATATAATTTATTTGACTATAAAATGTATAAGATATTAACTCCCAATCAATCTGTTTTAAAAGCTTATCTTAAAGAAAGTGTTTCATTGAATGAGTTGCAGGCTTTTAGAAATGCAATGCAGACTTTATTCATGCGAATAAACCCTTCAGAAAGCGAGGAATTTAATAAAAACTTAGTAATAGACTTTTTAAGTCAGAGTTTATATAAGGGTAACAGTTATATGGTTAATACATACTATAGAACTGATCTTGCTATATACTCTAATGTGAATTTGCATAATGGACATCCTATGGTCCTTTTTGAATTTAAAGGACCGTCACGTCCAGATATGGTTTCTATAAATGATTTAAAGAAAAAATCATTATATGAATTGGTTTTATATTACATAAGAGAAGAAATTCAAAAAAAGAACACTGATGTTAAACATTTAATTATAACCAACTGTTGGGAATATTTCATTTTTGAGAAAAAACTTTTTTATCAGTTATTTGCTAAAGATAGAAAGTTTGTACAAAATATTTTGAATGCTGATACAGGTGGAGATAATACTGATTATATTTATAATGCTATTATTAAACCTAAAGTTGAAGAAATAGAATCCAAATTACAGTTTACATATTTGGACTTAAAGCGTTTTGAAAAAAATATTGGTAGTGAAGATATTTTAAATAATAAATATTTCGTTTCGGCATATAAGCTGTTTTCACCTGTACATTTATTAAAACAGCCATTTAAGTCAGATCATAACACATTAAATAAAAATTTCTACAAAGAATTACTCTATATTATGGGAGTTGAAGAGATTGTAGATAAAGAAACGCATAAAATTATCCGTTTGAAAGAAAATAAACAGGATTATTCTCTATTGGAACAGACTTATGCAAAGTTGGAAGATTATTCTAGTGTGACTGATGAAGAAAAACGTTTTGAAACTGCATTAGGACTTGTTTTGATATGGGTAAATAGGGTATTGTTCCTGAAGCTTTTGGAATCCCAATTAAAGTCATTTAATATAGATACAGATGTTAAATTTCTGAATACAGAACATATAAACGATTACGACGGTTTGAATGATTTGTTTTTTAAGGTTTTGGCCAAACCCTTAAAGGAACGTTCAAAAGAACTTGATATGCAATTCCCTAACGTACCTTATCTTAATAGTTCCCTTTTCGAAATGTCAAAAATAGAAGAAACTTATTTTGCTGTCAGTGGTATTCGTTTGGGGGAAATGGAAATATATAAACAAACTGTATTAAAAGATGATAAGGGTAGAAAAAGAACAGGAAAAATAAAGACTTTGGATTACTTTCTGTCTTTTTTGGACGCCTATGATTTTGGCGCTGAACATTCATCGGAAAATTCATTGATACATGAAAATAGTAAGACCCTGATAAATGCATCTGTATTAGGACTTATATTTGAAAAGATTAATGGATATAAAGATGGTTCTTTCTTTACTCCTGGATATATAACACAATATATTTGCCATAAAACATTGCGTAGAGCAGTCGTTGACAAATTTAATAAGTTGAAAGGTTGGAATTGTGCTGATTTTGAAGATTTAAAAGATAGAATAGAATACGGACAGCGAGAAGTTAGAATTGAAGCCAATCAAATAATTAATTCGATTAAGATCTGTGACCCAGCAGTAGGTAGTGGGCACTTTTTGGTTTCTGCATTAAATGAACTGATTGCAATTAAAAGTGAACTCGGTGTTTTACAGGACAGGCAAGAACAGCCTAAACGAATAAAAGATTATGATGTACGTGTAGAACAGGATGAGCTAGTAATTTCCGATGAGGATGGTGATTACTTTAAATATAATCCATCCGATACTACAAGCCAGCGTATTCAAGAAGCATTGTTTGAAGAAAAGCAAGAAATAATAGAAAACTGTTTATTCGGTGTAGACTTAAACCCTAAAAGTGTAGAAATTTGCAGGTTGCGTCTTTGGATAGAGTTGTTAAAAAACGCATACTACTATCGTAATGAAGATGGAAAGCGTGTGTTGCAGACACTTCCTAACATTGATATCAATATTAAATGTGGAAACTCTTTGGCATCAAATCATCCTGTGTGCATTGGCCGGAAAGTTAATAATATAGATGGAGCTCAGGCTTCAATACGAGATTATAAATGGTATGTAAGAGAGTATAAACGCTGCCGGTCAAAAGCACTCAAAAGAAAAGTAAATGATAATATTACGTTAATTAAAAGTAAATTATTGCCAACAAGACAATACAATCTGTTTGAGGAAAATATATCTGCTAATTTTAGGGATGAATATAATATTAAAAAGCAAACGCTTGAATGGATGATAGAATTCCCTGAAGTTTTGAGTGATGACGGTACATTTGAAGGATTTGATGTAATAATTGGGAATCCACCATACATTAATTTAGAAAAATTGAAGGTCGATTCCTCTATTTATGCAAGTATGCATAGAATCGATGAAAAAGGTATTACCCAGAAAACTTACCAAACTCATGATTCTCAAGGGGATTTATATACATTATTTATTGAAAGAGGATTACATCTATTACGAAATGGAGGTCATTTGTCATATATTGTTCCCAATAAATGGGAAAAGGTGAAGTATGGGCGTCCATTACGTGAATTGTTTTTGAATAAAAATCTTTATCAGTTAATCGATTTTGGGAATAATCAGATTTTTGAAGATGCAACTACTTATACTTGCATTATTCGTATGAAGAAAGAACAGAATCGAGGAACTTTGAGTCATTCTCTTCTTAATATAATTAATCCCGAGACTTTAGTTGACAGTATAGAAGAGTGTAATGAAGTATTTGAAACTAGTTTAATTGATAATGGTATTTGGACTATTTCCAGCAGATATAGTTTCGATATGATAAGTAAATGTAAGAAACAAATGTCAACCTTAGGTAAATATGTGGGAGGAGAATCTTATAGAGGAATCTTGACTGGTTTGTCAAGTGCTTTTATTTTGTCAAAAGTAGAAGCAGATCAAATAATAAACAAAGATGTCACTTCAAAAAAAGTACTTCGTCCTTTTTTACAGGGACGTGGATTGAAATCATATGTACAAGCAATTCCTGGCTCATTTCTTATTTTTATCCCCAAAGGATTTACAGCACAGGGCATGAGAATTAATAGAGATATAGAACCATTACCAGCTGAAGAAAAAGCTTGGGAATGGTTTAAAAATAGTTACCCAGCGATATCAGAAAGACTTGAACCTTTCAAAAATAAGGCAAAGAAGAGAACTGATAAAGGTGATTATTGGTGGGAGCTTAGAGCTTGTGCATATTATGATAAATTTGCAGAACCGAAAATATTTTATCAAAAGTTTCAAGTGAAGCCGTGTTTTATTTATGATGAAAATAATATATTTTTTAATGATTCCATGTGGTTCCTGTCTGTTTCAGATAAATCATTATTAGCTTTACTTTGTTCACGTATAGGTTGGTGGCTTATATCAGAATATTGCCCACGTATTCAGAACGGTTACCAATTGATTTGGGATAATTTTATGCAAATACCGATACCACAACAACTTCCGGATATATTGAATAGATATGCGGAAAAAATGATGTCTGCTATTAGTAATGAAGATGAAAGTCGTGTCATTGCACAAGAGATAGATCAGGAAGTATGTAAACTGTATGGTGTTGATTTAAGTATGATTTAATTAAAGGAATATGCAATTTAAAGATTTATTTCATGAAATAAATAAGGTAAAAGAGGATTTTTCCTACAAAAATTCTAATATCGTCACAAGATTAAATGCTCTTTTTAGAGTATTGAAAGAAAAGGTGAAAGATGAAAAGATTGAAACCTCGACATTGGAAGATATATGCAATAGTTTAATAAAGATTGTCAACTTGTCATTATCAGGAAGGAGAAATGAGGCTTTTAACTTATTATATACTACATATTTTAAAGATGATAGTATATCTAGATTGGATATAAAAGATTATAAAACTGGGAAAAAAGCATTTTATAGAATGAGGAATTCTCAAGAATATGTTCAGTATGAGAAAAATGAGATGTATCATATTCCATTTGACAAGAACTATTTAGTAGGTAATGAAAGATTTAGCATAACAGGTTTCCCTACATTATATTTATCATCATCAATTTATGGATGTTGGGAAGAAACTGGACGGGGAAATCTTGAATATGCTAACGTTGCTTTATTCAAGAATACACAAAACATAAGATTAATCAGTTTGATAGCTCCGTCTAGTAAAGCAACAGTACAAAATAACAATATTTTATTAGCTTTTCCGTTATTACTGGCTTCTTCGTTAGAAGTTGTCCATCCTAAAGAGAAATTCATTCCTGAATATATTGTTCCACAGTTATTGATGGAATGTCTAATTGAATATCGAAACCAGAATGTAACAACAGATATATTAGGAATTGAATATAAATCTGTACATAAGAATAAAAGAGATTTAATGTTTAATGAAAGTGATAAAATAGATATCTTTATCAATTATGCTATACCACCGTTTGATTATAAATCTGAAGGAGGTATATGTCCTAAATTAATGGAAATTTTTGAATATTGGAATTCTGTATCATGGGCAAAGCTTCAATATCAAAGGCCAAATGCTTTTATAAACATTGTAGAAAATGGTCAAAAAAGATATAGTGTTAGTAGATTTGGACTTATGGAAAAATATTTAAACATGAGAGATCCTAAAATGCTAACATATCATTCATCTATAATAGGCGGTATTACAGGAGGAGCTTTAACTTATTAATGTTAATAGTTTTTTTACAATGGTGAACTGGCCTAATAGAAAGCAATAGTGATAATATTGCTGAAAACGGTTGATATCCGTTCACCCAAAACGGTGATATCCGTTCACTTTTCATACTCTTTACCTATGGCGATGCAAATTTATTGATTTTCGTCTGTAACGTTGCAGTTTTGATGTCTTTTTTGACGTAAACTGCTGCCTTGTAGCTCGAAGCGCACACTTGTGTGTACCAGCCTGTCTAATATTGCATCAGCTGCAGTCGTGTTGCCTTTCATCACATCGTACCAGTTAGCAACCGGCAGTTGTGATATGATGATCGTAGCTTTTTGTCCATGGCGGTCTTCTATAATCTCCATAAAGTCAAGCAACTGTTGTCCGTCAAGAACTTTCATTCCGAAGTCGTCCAGTATAAGCAGGTCAGTCTGTGCCAGCTTGGCGAAGAAACGATGCAGAGTACTGGATATGCGGGCAAGGCTTATTTCCTCGAAGAGCCTGTACAGGTTATAATAAGCAACTTTATATCCGTTCATGCAGGCCTGATGACCAAACGCTGTACCCAACCAGCTTTTACCTGTACCGGAAGCTCCCGTAATAAGTATGGACACCCCGTTTTTCACATAGTCAC
>NZ_JACJLQ010000040.1 GCF_016902295.1 Bacteroides caecigallinarum
ATACAACATTTTGTGCTTCGAGCACGGCAATAGACGATCAATCAAGTACGTAGGGCTTGATTTTTTATTGCACCGGCATAAAAAACGAAGATTTTTATGTAAGTTTGTAACATATTAACTCAAATACATAAATCTGGTATAATTATGATAGAACCGGTATATTCTGCAGCTCCCGACAGATATGAAGGGAAGATGAAGTATCGCAGATGCGGCAAGAGCGGAATTCTTCTCCCTGAGATTTCATTAGGATTGTGGCATAACTTCGGCGATGTGGATACATTGTCAAACAGTAGGAAAAAGTTGCATTATGCTTTCGATAATGGTATAACCCATATAGATTTGGCCAATAACTACGGACCTTCGTACGGTTCGGCGGAAGAGACTTTCGGACATATAATGAAGACCTCATCCGCTCCGTATCGTGACGAACTCTTTATCTCTACCAAGGCCGGACATGATATGGGGCCCGGACCGTACGGAGAGTGGGGCTCGAGGAAAACGGATGTGGGAAAGGCATTATACGTCGGTATATCGAAATATCCTGCCGACAAGGCCGGGTCTGCATACGGATATCTGAAGTCCGAAAAAAAAGTGCCGTGTCTGTTGTATCAGGGCAGATATAATATTATAAACCGTGAGCCCGGGGAAGACCACTTGCCCGGGGCTTGCTGACAGACAGGTACCTGAATGGCATACCTGATGATTAGAGAATGGCAAGAGGAGGATTCTTGGGGAAAGAGATGCGGAAACGGGTCAGTCCGTCGGAATAGGTTCGCAGGGAGAAGGTGCATCCGTGTTTTGTCAGTACCTCGCGGATGAAAATCAGACCGATACCCTGGCCGTTCGGTTTTGTGGAGAAGAAAGGGCTGAAAAGTCTGGCTTCCACTTCCCGGCTGATACCCTTACCTGTATCTGCTATTTCGAGCGTTACGGGTGAATCCGTAGTACGGATGTATATGTCGCCACATTCGCCGATACTTTCAGCGGCATTCTTTATTATATTGACCAGTACCTGTTCAAACAGTACTGTATCTATTTTTACAACAGGATTTTCCGGACAAAGCCCGTTGTGGAGAGTTATTTTACGGTCGCGGCAGACAGTCTCCATAAACATGCGGCAGGCGGAAACTCTGTCGTTCAGCCTTACCTGTTCAAGATTTGGCTCCGGTATCTTTACTACATTTGCAAAATTGGTTATGAAGCTGCTCATGCCATAACAGCGTTCCACACATACCTTCATGACTTCCTGTATGTCTTCCGTATCTTCCATCTCTTTCAGTGCCTCGCTTGCAGTTTCCAGAGTAGATGTGATACCGGCCGTTGTATTGTTTACCTCGTGGGCAATCATGCGGATAACCTTCTCGTATGCCTTCTTTTCGGCTTTAACCACTTCGGCGGTCAGACTCTCTATCAGAACAAACGGATGTGCGAATCCTCTGTCCACAAACGAAAGCCGTGAGCAGCGGTAAATCATAGAGTCGCTCAGGCGGATAGTGTCTGTTGTATCTTTGGGCAACCGGTCTATCTCTTCAGCCAGCGGACATTCCAGGTTCTTGAACTCTTTTCCTGTCAGTTCGTTTGCCGATGTGTATCCCAGAAAGCGTAGTGCGGCAGCATTAATCATGGAAATCTTTCCGTCGAAATCGAGTATGATAACTCCCATCGGAGAAACATTGATGAGCAAATCAAGGAAATAATTCTGTTCGCGGAGTCTTAAACGTTCGTTTTTCAACTGGTCCATCATCCTGTTGAACATATCTACTATACGGTCTGCTTCAGCCTGTCTTACAGGGGCGAGACGGCTGCTGAAATCCTGTTCGCGAAGCAAATCCATTCCGTTGGCTATACTGTCCAGAGGTTTTACCACTTTGCGGTAGAAATAAACCAGGACAATAAGGCTGAGCGTTATGACCGCCTCGCCTACATAGTGGAGTGTTCCCTTTTCTTTTAAAGTGAAGAAGAACAGGATACCCCATGCGAACATCAGTAATATAGCCAGCAGAAAGAACAGGTTTTTCAGTTTCATCCTTATTGGGTTTAGTCGTTGAACGAAATGCCGTATTTTTCCAGACGGCGGTACAGGGCCGCGCGGCTGATACCTAATGAGAGGGCAACTTGCGAAAGATTATTGCCGTGTGCTTCAAGTGCCTGCATGATGGTACGTCTCTCCAGCTCCTCCAAGGTCAGACCTTGCAGGTTTTCAGTTACCGATGTAGTAGAAGCCGGATGATACTGTGCCTTGAAGTCATCTGCTGTAAGCTGCTGTTTGCCGCATACCAGCAATGTACGTTCTACAAGATTTTTCAGCTCACGTATGTTTCCGGGGTAGGGCAGGCGGCTCAGGTAATCCAGAGCATCGTCAGTCAATTCAACAGGAGAAAGTCCGTCGGCTTTGCAACGGCTGTCGGCAAAATGACGTGCAAGTAATGGGATATCTTCCCTGCGTTCGCGCAATGCCGGAAGATGTACCGTTATCAGATTTATACGATAGAAAAGATCTTCGCGGAATGTGTGTTCACGTACCATCTGCTCCAGGTTGGCATTTGTGGCGCACACCACTCTCACATCTACCTTTCGCGGGCGGCTTTCGCCAAGAGGTTCGAATGTCTGCTCTTGCAGGACACGGAGCAACTTGACCTGACACGACAGATCCAGCTCTCCTATTTCATCGAGGAAGATTGTTCCCTTGTCCGCCAGTTCAAAACGTCCTTTACGGTCCGTCACGGCATCGGTGAATGCCCCTTTCTTATGTCCGAACATCTCGCTTTCGAAAAGAGTCTGTGAGATACCTCCAAGATTGACTTTTACAAACGGTTTGTTCCTGCGCGGACTGTTCAGATGTACGGCCTCGGCAATAAGTTCCTTGCCTGTTCCGCTTTCGCCTGTTACCAGTACCGAAGCACCTGTACGTGCCACTCTTTTTACTGTAGTAAGAACATCAAGCAATGCCTTGCTCTTGCCTATGATATGACTGCGGTCGAATCCGTCATTGTCAGTTAAAACCGTATCGGCAGACTTGTCTTTTGATGTCAGTTCCAAAGCTGTTTCTATACGTTGCATAAGGGCAGCGTTATTCCATGGCTTTGTGATGAAGTCGAAAGCTCCTGCCTGCATACCCTGTACCGCCAGCGGGATACTTCCCCAGGCTGTCATCAATATTACAGGAACATCAGGGCAGAACAGCTTGACCTGCCTGAGCAGTATCAGTCCTTCCTCGCCATTGGTGGAAAGACTGAAATTCATATCCATAAGAATAAGTTGTGGTGTAACGGAACGGACTGTTTTTATGGCCTCTTTAGGACAGGAAACAGCCAGAACATCGTACTTTGCCCGCTTCAGCATGAAACTGAGCGAGGAACGTATTGCACTATCATCATCAATTATCAGTATCATAACTCTGCAAAAGTAAATATAATTCCTTTAATCTGTGGTTTTATCTTCTGACAATCTTTTCAAAGTCGGCATCAATTCCTGTGTTCGTCGCGAAATCCCATAGTGTCAGACTGCGCAACTGATAATAATAATACCAGTAATAAAACAGTTCGTTGATATGCTTGCGGCGTGCCTCATCCTTCTGGCTTTGTGAGTCGTTCAGGTCGAGTGTGGAAATCTTACCTATCATGAAAGTCTCAACGTTGGTATGATAACGTTTTCTGGCTATCTGGTCAGCCTCATCAGCCAGATGAAGCTGTGTCTGCTGGTTGTTGAACTGCTCAACCAGTATAAATATATTCTGGTTGAAGTTCATGGATTCCTGACGCAGTTTGCTTTCTGTCACTTCGCGGTTGCTCTGTGCCACTTTTACTTGTCCGCGACGCTTGCCCCAGTCCAGTATTGGAATCTTGAATCCAACTTCCACTACCTGATTGTCTTTCAACCGGCGGTAGGCGCTGTCGAAACGGTTGTCCGTACCGGTGAAACCTACCTGTGCGAAGAGAGTAATTTCGCGCATATTTCCTTTAGCCTTCGCCACCTCATAATCGGCCTCCAGTTGTCGGCGGCGGATATTGTGGGCGAAAGAGTTATTGGCAAGAGCTTTCTGTAGTACGTCATCATAGTCTAAACGCACGTCCGGTACAGAATCCGGGACTATAGGTTCGAGTTCTTCGTCCTCACTTAGGGCGAGGAAAGAACGGAGAGTAAACATACAGCTCTTCAACGAACTTTCGTTTGAAGTCAGGGTAGAGCGGGCATCGAGCACATTCAGCTCCAATTGCAGCAGGTCATTCTCGCTGATTTGTCCCATACGGCGTTTAGCTTTTGCCACTTCGTGAAGCTTTTCGGCATTGGCAAGGTTCTGACGCGCTATCATTACATTTTCCTTTGCCAGCAGCAGGTTGAAAAAATGATTTATGGTTGTCATTGTCACTTCCTCGGTTGCGCTTAGGAAAGCGGCTTTTGCTTCGGCATAGCGTACCGGCTCTATACGGCGGTTCCACTTTATGTTATTCACTCCGAAAATAGGCTGGCTCAAAGTCAGTGCGAGAGGGACGGACATAAATCGGTTTCCTACTGTTCCGTCCATCTGACGCAGAAAATCGAGTGAGGTGTTCAATGACAGTTTACCTCCCGTAAACCAGATGTTCTGGTCGATGGAAAGCTGTCCGTTCATCTGCATATAGTTGTTTCTGACAAATGTATATGAACCGTCCTCCTGCTGGTAGGAGTTGTAGTTCTTGTTGTACGAAGGCAGATTTGCGGAAAAGTTTATTTCAGGCAGAAGGTCTGCACGGAACGTACGATACTCCCAGTAGGCTGTTTTCAGTTCGTTCAAAGCCACGGCAGCATCCACACTCTGTACACGTGCCAATGTGATAGCTTCGTCAAGTGAGATGGCGCGCCGCAGTACCGGAGAATCTGTTTCTCCGGCTGCAAGCGCCATATTAAGAGAGATTAGAGAGCAAATAAGTATAACAGTTCGTTTCATAAATTCGGGAAAATTGAATTTTCAATAATGTTTATTCATCGTGCAATGCTTCGGCGGGTTGTATCTTCATGGCCCGGCGTGCTGGATACCAGATACCCATAACAATCATCAGAGCCATGAGCAGAAACGCCCCGACGAAACATCCCACGAAACGGGCTACCGAAACATCGGTCAACGTATGTACCGTCAGATCGGCCAACTGGATATTGATGGTTATCACCAGTGCCGGTATCACCGCCATTAACAAGAGGACAAAACCTTCCAACAGGAAATACTGCATTATCATCTTTCGGCTACTTCCTAATGCCATACGGAGAGCAATCTCACACCGACGCTTACGGGTACGATACCAGAAGGTAGCGCAAACACACAGGAAAACGTTGAAAAGGAAGAAGGCAAGTACGGTATAAACCGTATTGAGGTAGTTTACAGTTCCCTTTTGTATGTCGTAAGCCTCTTTCATATCATCGTACGAACGGATATTATCCAAATAGAAGATTCCGCGGTCGAACACCGGCTGCATATCATGGCGGAAACGTTCGGCAAAACCGGCAACCTGGTCTGGTAAAACCCGTATCGCCACATGTTGCCAGAATAAGGCTTTGTCAGCAGGCAGGTAAATGAAAGGCTCATATCGGTCATAGTCATCCAGCTTGTGGCGAGGCAGAACAGCGGCTACACGGTAATTAGTCACCGGATGCTTCGTGTTCATCCAATAGGGATTGAAGCAAGTCCTGCCCACCGCATCACCCGCATGAGGCAATTGGAACAGGGAATCCACCAAGTTTACACTCATAAGCGTGGGTGCGGGATTTTCGGCCGACGACCAATGCTCCTCGTCCAACTGCCCGGCCAATGGATTCAGGCGGAACACCTTGAAATAGGAAGATGTCACGTATCTGATGTAACAATTTACAACATGCGTAGAATCGGTATGCGGTGCATATCCTTCTAACATCACCTCATTCGTATAAGGGACACTTCCGTAATAGGCACAAACCTCTTCCACTCCGGGATAATCCTTTATCAGGTTGTACAGATAAGTGAAATCTTCTCCTGCTCGTTGATTGTCAGTATCGTTAATGAATTCCAATGGTTTGGTACCCATCGTCAGATCGAATACACACGAGGTATCATATCCTTTGGGCTTCCAGGCTGCCCCTTCGAAATTATATATTACATCGACTCCATACCACAACAATACGGTTACGATACATAATTCAGCCCAAAGCCAGGTGTTGACACGTCGCTGGTTCCATATCTGATTGAAAATCTGTTTCCACATAGTTTATTCTCCTCCCGTTAATGTATATGAAATACTCTTGTGTACGGCTATCCAGGCTGGTAACAGTACGGACAAGGCATTAAATACCAGACAAGCTGCCAGTATCATCAGAAACAATGATGGACGTAACAATAGGTCGCTATCAAACACGATACCTTCCAGTTCCACCCCGCCTGTGCCGAATAACCACGTGCCACCCGCCGATACCAGTACACACGATAGGCCGTAACCCAACACACCTCCTATCAAAGTGGTAGTCAAGCTCTCGAAAAACAACCGTCCGATAATATCGGCATTGGACGCCCCATACGCCTTACGAATGGCTATCTCGCTCAACCGGCTCTGCATCTGGGCGTGAACCAGTCCTGATATGCCTACGGCGGGAACTACCAGCAGAATCACCAGCAACAATCCATAAACCAGTTCCGCATTGATACTTCCATCACGGAAAAAGGTGTACTCCGTATGTGTATATAGACGCGGATCCTGAAGGATATACTCCAGTCCCTGCTTGTTTAGCTGTTCCATCCGGCGATTCACTTCAGCGCGTACTTCCTCAGCTGAAGTATCTGGCGACAAGTGGAGGATGGTATAATGAAATCCTATCAGACCGGCGGTACTGATAGAAGGATTCACATTTTCTTCGTAAGTCAATGTAAACGGTTCCCATACATCGGCATATGCCGTCTGGAAAATGGAGCTGACATTACGTACCACACCTACGACACGGACTTCCTGGAAATCCAGTAGGAATTGCTTGCCTACCGCCTCGACGGTTCCTCCGAACAGTTCCCCCGCCAGTTTTTCAGTGATGACGACAAACCGACGTACCACACCGTCATCCCGATTGCGGACGCTCCGCCACTCGTCATCCGCCGTTTCTAAAGCAGCCCGCCCGGCATCATACTCAGCCTGAGTAAACGGACGTCCCGCCAGGAAATCGTAACTGAAAAATTCAAACCAATTGGCCGCTACGGGACGTAGCAATACAGAGTGACGGTCGGACGAGGCTGGCAGAGCACACACAGACTTTCGTAAATCTCCGTGCCATGTCAGGTCATCCACTCCAGGCAGGTTGTCAAAAAAAGCATGGAAGGCAGTCGGACCCAATCCCCGGTATCCCCACATATTAGTACCGTCGGGACGCATACATTGTGTGCCGTAGTTGTAAAGTACCCTGCTGCGACGTGTCTCCGGTGCTACATCGGCCGTACGGAAATCATAGACCATTACCACCACCATCACAAAGGCCATGGTAACCGCCGTTCCTACTACACACACCGCCGTATAGAAACGGTGCTGATTCAGTTGGTTGAAAAGTATCTGTAAATTATGTATCCAAGCATATTTCATAGTTTAAATCGTTTATGAATCAAACAAAAAACTGTTTCATTCGTCTCTCAAAGCTTCTGTAGGTGCAATATTACTTATCCTATGTGCCGGAATATAGATACCTGTCAGTACTACCAGAAGCAGGATGATATAGATGATGAACGACACTATAAGGAAGTGTTGTACGAAATTCTCCACCCAACATGGTTGTGTAATGGCCCTTATATAGATGCTTTCCTGATGTAATCCCTCACTGAGACCATATTGCATATATATTATGCATCCTATAAGTGTAGCTATGGTAGTCAGTACCACACCTTCGCCAAGCAGTAGCCGTCGGATGTTGTGTGGAGTAGCTCCATACGACAGCATTACACCGACTTCTTCGCGGCGTGTACGTGTCTGTAGCCAGAAAGTACCTATTACACCGAGGCAGAGATTAATAAGGAAGAACATTGCTACACTCAGATTTCGACGATAAAGTGAAATGGCGCTGGAAAACTCGCCTTCAGAAATAAGGTCGTCATACGACTGAAGATCGCGTGCATAAAGATTGCCTGCCCGCATCTCACGAAGCATCCATGGCTTGAAATCATTCATGAAACGTTCCATGCTGACTCCGTCCTTTATACGGACAGCAATATGTATATCTTCTAGATTATCAAGAATATCGGGATGACTTTCAGGAATGAAGACTGTCGGTAAAGGACGAAGGTCATTGGCATATTTGAAAGGTTTTACAGTGCCCACAACAGATACATAGGTGGTATCTTTTCCCTCTGCCTCCCAACAGCGCTGTCTGTTATAAGTCTTGGTATGAAACATGCCTTCCAAAGCATCCTCTGTCAGTATTATATCGGATTCGCTAAAAGTATAGTCAGAAAGCTGGTTTACTGACATGCTGCCTTCTCCATGCTTGAAACCGTATGTCTCAAAGAAATTGGTATGTGGCCAGAAGTAAATATTCATGATGCTGAAATCTGTAGAATCGCCTTCTGCTGTCAGGCTGGAACTGCTGCTGCCCACAGAGCATGGATATGCGAAAGAAACCATAGGAGTGGCATTCTTTACATCCGGATGCTGCCGTGTACGTTCAACAATATTCATGTATGCTTGCATCAGGGAAGCTGAATCCGCTCCTTGAGCATCATAACCTGGAGCTTGTGGCTGGAGCATGGCTACTGATACCATGCATAGCCGGTCTGCGTCATAACCAAGTGGACGTTGACGGTCGTAAGTAACAACGATTACTGGGTCGAATATAATCCACGAAAGTACAGCTACCAATATCAGTTCAGCCATAAGCCAACCGTTGTTACGGCGACGGGACCATAAGTTCTTAAGTATAAGTTTTAGCATAATATTATCTTTTTTCGTAAAGAGAATATACAATAGGTTTACGGAGCGACATCCATGCCGGAAGTAATGCTGATAGAAGGTTCAGCAAAAGGCAGAGCAGAAAGGCTATGCCAAACACTGTAGGTGCGAAAAGCATTTCGCCGGACACATATAGATTTGCACCTTCAGGAGTGGCCATAGGCCAGTCGCTGAGTAGGGTGAAAATCCATTCACGTCCCAGATAGACGGTGGTCCATGCCACTATCAGTCCTATAATGCCGCCTGCTACGGTAAGGAAAAGATTTTCCCACATAACCTGCGACAGAAGTGCACCTTTGTTGGCTCCGAATGACTTGCGGACACCCATCTCCGGCAGACGGCTTTCCATACGGCTGGCAATAAGTCCGCTCAGGTTCAGGGCAGGTACCAGCAGGAGTACCAATACCACTACAATTATATATCCTGCCGTTTTCCAGAAACTGAAGCTGACATCTGATGGACGTTCCTGAAAAACACTTGCGAAGTGTGAAGTTGGTTGCTCCCACAATTCTATACTCCAGGAATCCTTATGTTCCAGATTTATACGTCTTGTCAGTTCCTTTATTTCGGCACGAAGGGTGTCAGCCTGTGCGTTATCCCTAACAAGGAAAGTAATGTTATACTGTCCGCAATATGGAAACATTTCTGTGAGTGGTTTCTTATAATTCGGAATAACCGAGTAGGGAAGATATACCTGTGCGTACGATTCATTTGTAAGGTAGCTTGCTCCATGGACTACTCCACACACACGATAGTCAATATAGTCAAGTGTGAACGAACGTCCCACTACTTCCTCTGTGCTTCCGAAAAGTCGTCGGGCTAGATCATCCGATATGACAGCTGTACGTATGCCGCTTTCCAAATCTGAATCAGTGAATGGATTGCCATCAATAAAACGTAATGGATAGATGCGAAAGAAAGCAGGATCCACCAGCTTTAATGCCGGACGAAAATCACCACTGCGGTCGGCTGGCTGGATATATCCGGCTCCAGACATTCCGCTTCCCAAATGGGCTGAAACCGCTACAACGTTTTTTAGAGGATATATCCATTCCTGTAAGGCGCGATAACTTAGGCCTGCATTCAAGTTGGATTTCTCTTTTTCCGAATGAAACAAGGCATTGGTTAAATATAAAGTGTTGCTTCGGTTTTCTTCTGGATACACCGGTGCCAGCTTTACATAGTAAATCACAGCCATGATAACCGTCATTGCAATGGCAAGGCCTGTTCCTGTAATGTAAAGAGTGCTGAAGAGGCGGTCCTGCCTCGTCAATTCAATGGCTTGTTTAAAGTATGTTTTTATCATATATAAATCTTTAAATCTTTTTATCCTATCTGACGTCCGTCAAAGAAACGTACGGTTTCATTCATCACGTAAAGCCTCCGTAGGCGAAATGGCGCTTATTTTCCGGGCGGGAATATAAATGCCGACCAACACTACAACTAATAGAATCAGGTAAATGATGAACGAAACGATAAAGAAGTGTTGCCCGAAGTTATGAACCCAATAAGAATCAGTCGTTTCCATACCTGTCTGTCCTTGAGCCAATCCTTCACTGATAGCATATTGCAAATAAAACAGACATCCTATCAGGGTAGAAGCTGTAGTAAGCATAATTCCTTCACCCAACAGGAAACCAACAATGTCTCTCCGCGTAGCACCGTAAGATAACATAACCCCAACTTCTTCACGACGATTGCGAGTCTGCACCCAAAATGTTCCAGACACACCCAGACACAAATTGATAAGGAAGAACACCGCCATCGCCACATTTCGCTGATAAAGTGTCATCGTTCCCGTATTATACTCGCGTTTGGTTATCAATTGCTGATAAGACTCTACCTTCTGTGCATACAAATTACCGGCACGCAGTTCACGCACCATCCACGGATGAAACCGGTGCAAGAACCGATCCATGCTAACCCCTTCTTCCAGTCGAACCAATATTTTTACATCATTAGGAAAATAACTCAAGTCAATGGAATTCATTGGAACAAAAGTCACAGGTATGGGTTGCCAGTCACTATACATGCGGAAAGTACCTGTAGTACCTACTACATTCGTATATAGTGTATCTTTACTACTAATTTGCCAAAAGCGGCATCCCTGAGGATTGTCTGTATGAAAGAATGTTTCCAGCGTATTTCCCGAAAGTACCAAGTCACCTTCCTTGTATGGATAATCTGAAAGTTCTTCCAATGTCATTCCCTTGCCCGGACGAAAGCCATACGTTTCGAAAAACTGTGTATGAGGCAAAAACTCTATGTAACGCATCCGACAAGGAATGGTATCTCCTACAGGCATACGTGTCGTAATTCCTTGTCCTTGTGAGTTAGGATAAAGCCACCCTAAAATAGGAGTTGCATGTTTTACCTCTGGATAGTTACGCACTCTCTGTACCAGATTATCGTAAGCCCTTACCAGGGAAGCCGAATCTGTGGCCTGTCTGTCGAACCCGGGAGCATTGGGGCGGAATACATTCAACGACACCAAACAGAGACGATCGGCATCATACCCCAAAGGAATCATACGGTCATGCGTCACAACCAGTACAGGGTCAAATATCACCCATGAGACAATACACACAATAATCAATTCAGCCATTAACCAACCGTAGCGAAGCCGACGGAACCATAATGTCTTAAGAATAAGTCTAAACATAGCTTTTATCTTTTTTCATAAAGTGAATTCATAATCGGATTACGCAGAGACAACCATGCCGGAATGAGGGCTGAAAGTATGTTCAGTACCAAACAGAACAGTAAGGTTATAAGAAAGACAGAAGGGGCAAACAGCATTTCACCTGATACATAGACATCTGTTCCTTCAGGTATCAGCGATGCATAACGATCGAATACACGGAATACCCATTCCCGACAGCCATACAAAGCAATCCAAGCTATCGCCATTCCCAGTACTCCACCGGCCAAAGTCAACATGAAATTCTCCCAAAGTACTTGTGAGAGCAGTTCGTTCCTTCTTCCTCCAAACACCTTGCGAATCCCCATTTCAGGCAAACGGCTTTCCATGCGGCTGGCTATCAGTCCACTCAAGTTCAATGCAGGCACCAGCAACAGAATTAACAAGATGAACAATAGATAGCGGACTGCTCTCCACCAGTTGCCTTCTCCACCGACTGACATCATCAAAGACGCATGCAGATGGGAAACCGGATCTTCATCTATGTTCATTTTTAGACCATCGGCCTCGTGCAACAGATTCTGCTTGCGCACAATCTCGTGAACTTCTTCACACAGGGCCTTACCTTGCTTTCCGTCTTCCACCAATACCGTCACCTGAAAAGGACCACAATAAGGGACTTCTGGATAAGCTGCATCACGATACCCTTCCATCGTACTATAAGGCACATACAGGTCCGCATACGAGCGGTTTGTCAGATGACTGGCGCCACGAACCACTCCGCATACTTGATAGGTCTCGTAATTCAGCAGAAACTGATATCCGACAACTCCGTTCTCCTTTCCAAACAGACGACGCGCCAACTTGTCGGTAATAACAGCTTTTCGAATGCCACTTTCCAAATCAGACTGAGCGAAAGGCTGTCCATCGAAAAAGTGGAAAGCATAAATCCGAAAATAAGCCGGATCGGTTTCTACAATGTTCACCGGGAAATCACCGCTACGGTCGGAAGGCTGAATGTACTTCACAGCTCCGAAAGTTGAAGCACTCACCTCACGGGCATTTTTCAACGGATAAAACCACTCTTGTAATGCCCTGTACGAGTAAGAATAACTCCACGACTGAAAACGCCCGTCCTTGTTCCGCTCGAAAGACGTTCCCGACAGGTAATACGTATCTCTCCGGTTAACCTCCGGATATATAGGTGCCAATTTTACATAATAGACAACCGCTACAATCACCGTCATGGCGATAGACAGCCCCGTACCAACTATGTAAAGAGTACTGAATAGGCGGTTCTGCCTCATCAATTCAATGGCTTGTTTAAAGTATGTTTTTATCATATAGAAGTTTCTTGGTATTTTATCCTATCTGACGTCCGTCGAAGAATCGTATAGTTCTTGAGGTTTGCTTAGCCTGTTCTTCGTTGTGTGTAACCATCACTATCGTGCGTCCGTCTTCTTTATTGAGCTGATGCAGCAGTTCCATAACTTCAGCACCCATTTTTGAATCCAGATTACCGGTCGGTTCGTCGGCAAGTATGATTTCCGGATTTCCGATAATTGCGCGTGCTATCGCAACACGCTGGCACTGACCGCCGGATAGTTGTGAAGGCATGTGTCGCATACGGTGGCTCAGTCCTACCTTCTTCAGAACCTCTTCTGCCAGTTGTCTGCGTTCTTTTGCCGATACGTTTCTGTACAGGAGCGGAAGTTCCACATTGTCAATCACATTCAATGAATTGATAAGATGGAACGACTGGAACACAAATCCCAGGTTCTTATTACGGAAAGCAGCCAGTTCCTTGTCTTTCATCCCTTCTACTACTGTTCCTGCTATTTTAATAGTTCCGCTTGTAGGAGCATCCAGCAGTCCCATAATGTTCAGCAATGTTGATTTTCCACAACCGGAAGGCCCCATAATACTGAGAAACTCACCTTTTTCCACATTCAGGTTTACATTTTCCAAAGCCTGTGTCTCTATTTCGTTAGTACGGTAAATCTTGTTGATCCCTGTCAGTTCAATCATGTTCATAGTCTGTTATAATTTAATTGTTAGTTATATGTTTTTTTATTATAAATCTTTATTCGTTTCTTAAAGCATCGGCCGGCAAAGTGCGTGCAGCCCGTACAACCGGAATATATGTCCCTATCAGCGCTATTATCAACAATATCAGATAACTGATTATCAGAACTATTGAGAAGTGGAAGCCGAAACGGTTCTGCCAGTATTCAGGATTCGGTACGAAATAACGGTTCATTTCCACTGCATACATACCACTGATATACGCATTATAAAGCAAGAAAGGAATGACCAGCACGAAAGCTGTTGTCAATAATAACCATGCTTCGATAAGGAATTGTCGCACAATACACCTTTGCGATGCTCCTATACTACGCATAACACCTATCTCTTCCCGACGGGCATTACTGCGAATCCAGAAGGTTCCCACCATACCCAAGAAGATGCAAAGCAGGGCGAAACCAGTCAAGGCATATTGCAGGCGGAGCTTGTTGGTTACGCCGCTTGCCATCGCATAGGCCTCACTCATGTCTGAAAATTTTTTCAGACTTTCAAAATAGAAATTGCCAATGGATAGTTGAGACCCCACTTCCTGCTGGAAACGCTGTATGAAGGCTGATTCGTCCACACCTGATTTCAGACGGATGACAAAAGGATACATCCACGCCATATAAGGACTTCCGTGCATATCATCATACATGTGGACAATGAGCGGATAAGGCTGTTCGTAATCACGGTGCTTGAAGTCACGGAATACACCTGCCACTTCTGAAGGTTCATCGTCCTCATAAACTTTTTTCCCAACTGCATCTGCCGTACCAAATAGACGTAGGGCTAACAGTTCAGATATGAAGACTTTTCCTTGAGTCTGTTCGGGTAGCCGGATATCATCGCCCGTACGGACATCTTTCATGCCGTAGGTACGGAGCATATTGCTGCCATCAAGTGTTATGAAATTGTACCACTGGGAATGTACGTAGCCTTCTTTTTTGTGTAAAGAGGCGGTATCGGCAAAAACTTGTGTTCCGCTCCACGAGTTGCTGTTAGGAAAACTTTGGTTAGCGGAAATGGACCAGCACTCTACCTCAGGCTGCTCACGCACTATGCGGGCGATACGATGGTAAGCCACCAGATTCATAGAGTCGGAAGCCATATCGGGATTGAAGTTCCCGTTCGTCGCGTCGTACATGCCGATGTTCACCACATAAAGTCCTTCGGGATTATAGCCACGGTCGATGGCACGGTTGGCGGTCAATACATAGATAGGATCGATAACTGTCCACAAGAAAAAACTGACAACCAGCAATTCCAAGAATATCCAGCCGTTCTGACGGCGCTGGTTCCATAGTTGGTGTAAAATAGTTCGTATCATGACATTTTATTTTTTCGAGTTCAACGATTCTGTTATGGTATGTCGCAACGCATACAAAGCGGGTACAAGCGCCGACACCACATTGAGCACAACGCACACGGCCAAGGCAATGCCGAATACCGCAGGATTGAACAACATTTCTACCGTGAACGAAGTGGAAAGGGAGGTATCGTAAATGTTCTTGTCGAATAGTGTCAGAATCCAGTCGCTGGCCGTCAATACAATCAAATATGAGAATACCAGTCCAACCAGTCCTCCCAATAAGGTCAATAATAGATTCTCGCAAAGCACCTGCTCCAACAAACATCGACGGGTAGCTCCGTATGCCTTGCGGAGTCCCAATTCTGAAATACGGCTATCCATTCGCGAAGAAATCATTCCACTCAAGTTCAATGCCGGAATGAAAAGTAAAGCCAGCAGGATATAAAGAAAATCTTTAGCCAGATCCATCGTGTCCGGAACCTTATCCAAATCCTGACGGAAGGTGCTGAGCCAATATATGTCCGGTTGTCCCATCAGGTCGTATTCATAGTCTTTGTCCTGCTGTGAATACCGGCGGAACACATCTTGTACCTCACTACGTACCTTTTCAATATTCGCCTTATCGTCAACCAACAGGTAAGCGTACACATTACCCAGCAATCCCATACGGTCCAACTCTTTCCGGATGTGTTGTGCATTGAGCAATGGTAGCCAAAGATCGCCTGCCGTTTCTGGTGTGGCATTGGATACGTCCTGTACCACACCACACACACGGTAATCACGTCCATTGAAACTGAAATGGCGTCCCGTTACTCCCTCGACCGTAGCAAACAGACGTCCGGCCAGTGATTCGCTAACGACGGCTACCGGTGACTTGGCTTCAACATCTTCCTGTGTAAAAGGGTGGCCTTCGATGAAACGGAAAGAAAAGAGTTTCCAGAAGTCTTCGTTGGCAAAACGTGGAACTGCCTTGAAAGGTTTTACACCAGTAGCAGACACCTGATAGTTTTCCCAAGAATCAAACATACTACCGGCTACCAGCTCCACATGAGGCAGGTCTGCAAGCATTTCATCAATCACATAATAAGCCATACCACCGTTGATAGTCCAGTTTTCGGGCTTGCCCTTCGGGTAGCGTTTTATCGGTTTGACAACGAGTGTCCTATTACGGTTGTATTCAGGATAGACAGGACCGGACTTTACGTAGAAGATAATGAAGAGAGTCATCACCAACGCAATGGACAGACCAGTACCCACCACGTATATACCGGTAAAAAGTTTGTGTTGTCTGACAAGTGTCCATGCTTGTCTGAAGTAATTCCTTATCATACTTATAGCTGTATTTATTTTCTTAGTTTCAACTTGTTCTTGTTTTTATACTGACTCATGTCGCTAATAACAACTCTGTCACCGGGCTGAAGTCCTGATACCACTTCCACATATTCGAAATTGGAATCTCCCAGACGTACCTTTCGTTTTACCAGCTCATCCGAACCGTCGAGTACAAAAAGCTGATAATCGCCGCGTCCGACGTAATAGCTTGAATTGGCAATGCGCAACACATCTTCCTTTACGGCATTCATCACATACACATCTGTTTTCAGTCCTGAGCGGAGACGGCGGTTACTGTCGTCTTCCAGCTGAACGGTAAATGAAATGACTCCGTTCTTTGAAAGCGGTGTCACACTGCTCACCTGTCCCTCAAGTTTCTCACTGCCTATCTTTACTACGGCCTTTCCGCCGGCCGCAACACGGTCGCCATAAGTGTCGGCTATCTCACCCTCAACCTTGAAATGACTCAAATCGGAAATCACTGCTATACGCGAACCTTCGTTTACCTGAGCTCCAATCTGATTGTTGATATACGTCAGGATAGCCTTGCGTGGCGAGCGTATCTGTGCCTCGTCAAGCGTACGTTTTGTCTCGGCAAGTCCTTTAAGGAAAATCTCATACTCCAGTTGTTTTACCTTAAGGTCGGCGGCCTTGACCTTTCGTTCATTGGCGAGTTGCTGATGCAGCTGTTCCAGTTCCAGCTTTCCTGTTTCGAAATTCAGTTCTGCCTGATGAACCCTGTCCATGGTACCCGAACCCAGACTGTCAAGATAACGTTCGTTCCTTAGTTCCACCTTCATGCGGTTCAGTTTCATTTCAGCCACCTTTACTTTCATCTCGAGGTCACTCAGGTACGTACTGTTGTTCACTTCCAGCTGTTCCAGTTGATAGCGTTTCATCTGTTCCTCATCCAGCAGTTTGTCGTATTCTGTCTTTGCGCTCTGCAGATCCAGTTTCATAATAGGCGTACCTACATTTACGCTGTCTCCACCTTTCTTATATACTTCCAATATACGTGTGTTGATAGGGGAGTTGATAATTTCCTCGAATGCGGGAACCACCTTTCCTGAAGCGCTGACACTAACTTCTATAGTACCTTTGCTTACTTCGGAGAATACAAGGTCTTTTTCTTTCACACTGCTGCGCATCAGGGAAAATAGTATTAGGATGAGGGCAATGCAGCCACCTCCTATACCTCCATATTTTAATATTCGTCTGTTACGTTCTTTTTTCAGTACATCTTTTGGTATTTCTCTATCCATAATAATCTGTTTTGAATAAAATTGTTCGTTATGACGCTTTTTATCATGCAAGATGTGTGCCAAAATATTAATACGCTGATTATCAGTGAAAGACAAAAAAATAAGGTGTCCGAAAACGGACACCTTGTACGGTTTTGTATTTAAATACTGTTTAAATGGTGTTTAAACGCTGATTAAACGCTATGCAAACAAATCTTCCAACGTTATTTCGCTTTGCACTATACCGGAGTGAGAGTTCTTACGGATTCCGTATGTCGTTACCATAGTAATATGTACAGCCTTGCGCGTATTTGTGGTTTCGATGAATGCGCTCTTTTTGTTGCGTAGGTTACGTTCGTACTCGGCATCGATAGAAAACTCCGAAAGGGAGTATTTCATTTCGCATATATTTACCACCTGGTCATTGCGGTCTATCAACAAATCAATTTGTGCTCCTTCTCCATTTTCATCAGCTTCCTTTCGCCATGAGTAGATGTTGCTTAATACTCCGGAAATACCTAATCCTGCCTTGATTTGCTGCGTATGAGCCATACACAGGCGCTCAAAAGCCAAACCACTCCATGCTCTATGCGTTGCAGAATCAATGGAAACCGACCAGAAATGCTCGTCATTGTTTGTATTTTGCCGGATAAATTTGAAATAAAAGAGCGTATAGTTATCAGTCAATTGATAGATTGCCTCTTTTGTCTTTTTGCCATAGCCATTGAATTTCCGTATAAAGCCGCAGTACTCCAACTCGTCAAGCACTTTGCTCAATGCACCATTGCTTTGCTTGTCTGTTGCTGTTATAATTTCTTCGCGAGTCATACCTGCCTTTTTTCTGCCGAGAGCTGTTACCACATCTATGTATTGTTCAGGCGACTTGAACAGAGAAGCATAGAGCTGGTTAAACTCATTTGTCAATTTCCCATTTCTGGAAAAGAACATTTTATCGATGTTTTGAGCAAGACTAAGTCCTTTTTCAAGCAAGTTCCAATAAAATGGTATGCCTCCCAATACCATATAGCACTCGGCAATTTGATACCGGCTCATTTCAATTCCCTTATTTTGGACAAACATTTCGCATTCTTTCAGAGTAAATGGTTGAAGGGCAATACGTTGTGTCACACGATTATGAAGTCCTCCGTGGTCGTTAATCACCTTATTGATAATCCACGATGTGGCAGATCCGCATATAATCAAAACAATATCCTTGCGGGCTGAAGCCCATCCATTCCAGAAGTGTTCAAATGCAGAAATGAAATTCGAACGGGGGGTGTCCATCCACGGAAGCTCATCAAGGAATACTATCTTTTTCTCGTCTGTTGAGTTCTTAAGAAAATGAGATAACAGACTGAATGCTTCCAGCCATGATTTCGGAGTAGGACAATCGTCGTAACCTGCATCGCGAAGTGAGATAGCAAAACTGAACAATTGGTCTTTGGTTCTCGCATTGGCCAAGCCTGTATGCTGGAATGTAAACTTATAGCCAAAAGTTTCACGAATAAGATATGTTTTGCCTACGCGTCTGCGACCATAGACTGCTATCAATTCCGAATACTCCGACTGTGCTGCCGAAAGTAATGTTTTCTGCTCTTCTTTTCGTCCAATTATCATAACAATTGAATTTTGTTTTTACAAATATAGCATAAAAATCAATATAATTTGCCAAATCTCGTATGTTTTTGAGGATTTGGCAAATTATAGTCTGTTTTTTGAAACGAAAAACTGTTTTGCCACTATTATAATATGTTTGGTTTGTGCCGTCGAAAAAGTATTTTCTTCAGCTCATTTTCTATAAATATAGATTTGATTTTTATAAATATAACTTGTATATATAAAAATATAACTTGCGTTTATATAAACACAAGTTATATTTACAGAATATGTAAGCTCGTTACGAACTTTCAGATATGTTGTTTTAAGTTTTGTTACCTCATCTTCTTTTTAAGCCAAAGATAGTATCCGGTCAGTGGGAGAGTGGCACCTATCAGTGCAGCCAGGAAGTAAAGGACTTTGGTTACAGGACCGCCCCATGTTCCAACGTGCAGCGAATATATCAACCCTCTGAGGTTCTGTCTCACACTGTTATCCTCGAATTTCCTGATTTCGGTTATTTTGCCGGTTTTTGGGTTGAACTTTACATTGTCCGACTTATTCCTGTATCCGTATTTGTTCAGTGATACAGTAGCTTCATTTTTGCTCAGTTTTATATAGTTGTATTCAGAGTAGAGACTTTGTATTTCCTTTAGGGCAGCATCGTATGCTATGGCATTTTCCTGTCGGCGTTCAGTCTTGCCGTTCTCTTTTTTCTCATCATTTCCATGTCCGTGAGCGTGTCCGGCTTGTTGATTCTGTGGTTGAGGCTCGGCTCCAAGGAGTGAGTACGCGGCTTCCCTATACCATCCGAATGACCATGTAGGTCCGGTCAGTGCCATAAGCAGTAGGAATATTGTGGCATAGAAACCGAGTGCTACGTGTGAGTCGTACATCAGTCGTCTTGTACCTTTGCCGCACGCCACTGTAAGTCTGTTTTTCAGAGCCTTACGGGTACGTGGAATCCATATCACCAGCCCGCTTATGAGGATTATTGTCATGGCTATTGTAGATACGCCTACTATAAGCTTACCGGTTGACATGCTGCCTTTACTTTTAGGAACATCAAGAAACCATCTGTGGAGTTTCCTCATAGTCTGAAAGAAAGGATATGATTTCGACCATCCTATGCTTTCTCCTGTGTAAGGATTGACGAACAGGACTTTCTTTCCTCCGTTGCTGAAGCTTATCTGATATGTAGCATCTGCAGCTTTAGGGATGCTTACGGATGAAATCTTCATTTCGCCGTGTCTGTCCTGTACGATATTTATGACTTCGGAAGGAGCAAATCTTTCTTTTCCCTGAGGCACTTCCACCTGATAAAGATTCTTGTTTAGGGCACGTGTGATATCCTGTTCGAATACAAGTGTGGCTCCGGTGAAACATATCACAGTGATTATCAGCCCCAATGGGATAGAAAGCCAGAGATGTATCTTGTGTAATGTTTTATTCATTTTGTTTATTGCAAATGATTTTTATTTTTGTTTCAAGAAACTTACTCCCTGGATACTTTCTGCATTTACTTCTGTACCTTTTACAGCTTTTCCATCTGTAGAAATAGTGTATAAAGCAGGTAAAGAACCATCTGTCGTTTCCACTTCGAAAGTGATAGTGTGATTATCTGTATCAGCAGCATATGCAAGAGCAATATCGTTGATTAGAGTAGGTTCTGGCAAACCTGTTACTTCAGTGTAAGATTTGGTCTTTACATCGAATATGCCGAACTTCTTGTGCGAACCTTCTGATACACCAGCTGTTCCAGGTTCTGTATATAGTTGAAGGCAGAATTTGTTATCACCAATGTAAAAGCATTTCCACATATAATGTCCTGTCGTTTCCGTCAGATTTACGTAATAATCATCATCAATACTTATTGGCTTTCCGTTTTGTATGTTATTACCACTAATACGTAGTACAGCTGAAGGAACTTCTGGCTCTGACTTTCCGTAGTTTTTTATTGTACTTTGACAGAAAAGGTAGATTTCATTACCAACGACTTCAATACCAGTTTCTGTACGTGAACGAAGATTGCCTTTTATTTGTCCGGCTTCTTTTCCTGGATAATCCTCACTTTTACGTATGATTGTATTCTGATATTTCAGATATTCTTTTTCGCTGTCGTTAGGGTCAAATTTATAAACACCTATATAAAGGTTATTAGCTAAGTCTGTACTATAGCTTGCTTTGGCACGACTTGTTGGATCAGGATCTAAATGTTTAGTTGCATATGATAGTAACACATAGTCACCATATCCGGCTATGTCTCCTACTCCCCATGTTTCTCCATCCATAAGACTTGCAGGTTCTTTGCTTAAGTCATCGCAATCTATAATACCATCGACAACTGCTGCATCAAATGTTTCCACATTAATATATTTAACACGCTCGTAATGGCCGTTACCGGTTTGGTCGGACATACCTATGAGATAATTCTGGAATATACCTCGCGCTTTCACATCACCATCAAGCGCAACTCCGTTGCCATGCTGTACTAATTTGCCATCCTGAAGTTTCCATGCCATAGTTATGTAGTCTGATGAAGATCCACCTTGCGAAGGATAGTTCATGCCTACCAGAATCTCATTATTGTAATTTATAAAATCAGGATTGTTTCCGCTAAAAAAAATGCGTCCTTCTGGATTTGCAGGATCTAATATGCCGGTTTTAGCATCCGGAGTAAGTTGCAGGTAAGCACCGTTACTCTCTCCTGAACCACTCATTACAACATATTGTGCTTTTGCTGCACTTCCTTCACCGTTATCACCGTTGTCATTTGGCAGGTTTTCACTACAAGCAATCATAGAGCATGTTAATACAGATAAGCACATGATTTTTAAATAATTTTTCCTCATTTTTCTTTTTTATTTATAAATTATTTACTGAAATTATATCCTAGTTTGATTGCAAAAGCACGTTTTGGTTTTTGCATCTTGAAATTATCATATAGACGGGCATCTGTCAAATTTGTACATTCTGCAGCAACTGTAAATTCCTGTCTTTTACCAAAGTTATAGTTGATAAAAATATCGTGTGAAAATTGGGTAGGAACTATCAAATCAGAATTGTTATAAGTATTCCATTCGTAGCTGAACGAATGAATGTAACTCATCATGTAATGTATATTGAGTATACTGCCCTTAATGAAAAGGTTGTGCAGAGTAAAGCCTGCCTCACCATTGCCATACATATAAGGTATTGCTGGAATACGCTCTTTATAGTTGCGGCTAATACGTTGAGTACCTGCTACATATTTTGTCATGCTGCGCATATCAATATAGCTGAAATTACCTCCAATAAAGAAAAGATCCTTAAAGGTATAACGTATTCCGAAATCTCCTCCTAGATTGCGTACTCCACCATCGTTTTTTGAAGTAGCTCTTCCATTGTCGCTATTGGTGGTACGTCGAATATAATCCTTTATTTCACGATATTGGAAGGCTGCATCTACTGTTAATTTGTGTTGTGCTATATCTAAAGGACTAGCAGTAACACTGAAATTGATATTGTTGCTTGACTCTGGTTTAAGGCTGGAATTTCCACGTTCTATATCATCACCTGTTCCAAACAATTCACGGCTTGTTGGCAGGCGAAGAGCATATTCGTATGAAAGGCGAAGCTGTGTGTGTTGTCCCCAAAAGTAGGTAGATGCTAATCCGCCTCCCCAGTGTGCTTTCGTGTTTCTGAAATCTTGGTAATTACTACCACCTTCTGGATCAAGATATGCTTCGAGATGATTTATATAGTTCTTTACAAATACTGATGAATTCCAGATTCCTTTATGATCATATTTGTAGCTCAATCCAGTTACTGCTTTCATACTAGTTTGTGGGTGCTCGTACTCGGCTTTTGTTAGAGTTTCATCTTTGCCCGATCGAGAAAATGAGGTAAAAGTGGAACTAAGAGATACAGAATGTCCTTCACTTGGGAATAATGCAATTCTGAAGTTAGCTGCTCCATTATTGTCACGATACCTGTACTTGGTATAGGATAGTTCACCCGGTGCACTTTTAGGATTACTTTTTTCACCTAACCAGTTATAGTTACAACTAGCCGTATCAGCTGCATAGGATTTACCGAAATTATAGTTACCATTCAATCCGATGTGTAGTCCTTGAAGTACTTTAAATTTCTTTTCATAGGTGAGCTGGGGCATTAACGTATTGGCTGTGGTGTATCGTGCGCCATATACCCAGTTCATGTTTGAGGCATTTTGTGTCTGTTTGTATTCATATCCTCCTGTAAAACCAAACAAGAGACGATCTGCGTATGGCTTGTCTACTAATCCTATTTTAAGAATAGCAGCCTCATTGTGGTATCTTGCATGAAAGCGTCTTACTTCAATATCTTCATATACTACTGTATTTCCTTTTTCTCCAAATTTTGTGTAATGATCAATATTAACCTTATAATCATTGTCTGAATAGTTTTGATAAGCATTTAATGAAATATAAAATCCTTTCTTAGAAGTCCATTCTGCATATGCATTGGTTTTGTGTGTATTGAAAGATCCGAAAGAATAAGATGCATTGACACGTGTACGGCGAGTGTCGTCAGTTACAATGTTAATGGCTCCACCTAAGGCATCTCCTCCCAACTCGATAGGTACTACGCCTTTATAAACTTCAATTCTCTTTGCAAGTCCAGCAGGGATGTTGTTGAGTCCGAAAGCAGAACTCATTCCATCCATTGGGACGCCATCAATGAAAATCTTTACATGTCTTCCGGAAAATCCATTTAAAGAAACATTTGCTTCAGAACCTACACCACCATTTTGGCGGATTTTCACTCCACTGATTTTATCGATTGCATTGGCCAAGTCAAATGTAGTATTTTTAAGTTTTGATGTTTCCAGTAGTGATACGTTGTATGCTAGTCGTTGTACCTTTTCGGCTGGGCTGAGTCCTTTTACTACTACTTCATTTAATGTCATAGCATCTTCTTGCATACTTATTTCTAAATAATGTTTTTGAACTTTTGGATTGAAGTGTCTTTTTTCTGTTTTGTAGCCTACGAAGTTTACAACAATATTGTATTCCTCTTCCGGATGTTTTATTTTGATTTCAAACTCTCCGTTGATATCTGTAATTCCTCCTCCAAGTAGTACATTTCTTTTAGAAGAGCGTACTTCAACCGAAGCATAACCTAATTCGGCTTGTGTATGAGAATCTATGACTTTCCCTTTGATAATGTTGTTTGATTGAGCTTGAATGTTTGCGCTCAATAAAAGTAAGATAAAAGTAATAAATAAAATGAGAAATGGTTGTTTCTTTATTTTTATACTTTTATGAGGACTTGAGGTTAATAATCTACTCTGATTCATGATTTTAAATATTATTATTAAAATAATTTATCTCTTATACCATATCAATATTATTGATTTCAATAGAAAATTTTAATTTAGTTGTTGCTATTACATAATTATAGTTATCTATTATATTATCTTCATTTGTAATGAGAAATAACGAAATTCAGGTTGTATGCGTTTTTAGCTTTTTGAGTCAATTTTCTCTAAACGTTATTTTAATCATATGTTTATGATTAAAGGTCTCTGTTTACAGATATTTGAGTTCTTACTACTAGTATAATGTTGAAATGTTACCAATTATGGAATTATCAATTATATTCAACAGCGTTTTGCTCATAAACTAATACCTTTTTATATATATTTCTAATACCTTTAATTCCGGATGCAAAGTTACTGCCATGAGCATTTTCCCACAATCGCAATTTTTAGGTATATTTCATGCTGTTTTTGCATGTATTACTAATCATTTTTAGGTATTGCCCAAAATGGACAATAAACATATTGTTAAAACTTTCTAATAGAATGTTATTAATTCGTCTTGAGCGTGAACAATCTATTATTTTTGCTGTTGAAAATATTTATATATATCTATGAACGAAATTTTTATAATCATCGGGTTGATATTGCTTAATGGAGTTTTCGCAATGTCCGAGGTGGCACTCATATCAGCCCGTAAATCACGTCTTTCCGCTGACGCTAAAAATGGAAACAAATCGGCCAAAACAGCCCTTAAACTTGCTAATGAACCGGACAGGTTTCTTTCAACAGTACAAATCGGTATTACTCTTATAGGAATCCTCACCGGTATCTACTCCGGAAATCAGATTGCAGTCGACCTGACAGAGGCTATGAAATCATGGGGAGTATCTTCTACATACGCTTTCGGGTTGGCACAGGGAGTTATCGTTGTAGTGGTTACATATCTTACTATCATATTCGGTGAGCTTGTTCCAAAGCGTATAGGTATGAGTATGGCTGAAAAGGCAGCTAAGGTAATGGCTCAGCCAATGAATGTTCTTTCAGTAATTGCACTTCCTTTCGTATGGTTGCTTGCGAAAAGCACTGAGATTATCTTCAATCTTCTTGGAGTAAAAGAGGAGGATAATAAAGTGACAGAAGAAGAAATCAAATCTATTATCCAGGAGGGGGCGGAAGATGGTGAAGTGCAGCCAGTGGAACAGGACATTATGCAACGTGTATTTCTGCTCGGAGATCTTAAGGTGAGCTCTATCATGACCCATAAATCGGATATAGTATGGTTGGACACAGATATGAATGTGGAAGATGTAAAGAATATCATTAGTGACAACCTTTACGAATTCTATCCGATAGCAGATGGCGATCTGGATCATGTTAAAGGCGTAATTCAGCTCAAGGACCTTGTTTTGCATCTGCATGAAGATGATTTTAATCTTGTCTCTTTGACACAGAATGCCGTGTTCTTTCATGAGAATATGAATGTGTATAAAGTTCTTGAGCAGATGAAGGTGAAGAAAATAAGCCGTGCTCTTGTATGTGACGAATTCGGTGCTTGTACCGGTATAATCACACTTAAAGATATTCTTGAGGGACTTGTGGGAACGGTGGATGATGCCGACGGCGAACCTGATATAATAAAAAGAGTAAACAACGACGGTTGGCTTGTTGACGGTCAGTGCCCGATGTACGATTTCTTGAATTATTTCAACCGTCCGGAATTGTTTGAAAAATCGGATTTCCATACACTTGGAGGTCTTATACTCCAACATCTGCAGCATGTGCCTCAGAGCGGGGAAAGTATGCAGTGGAACGGATTTAACTTTGAAGTAGTCGATATGGATGGGGCAAGAATTGACAAAGTTCTTGTAACTCAAATCAAACAGGATTGATAAATCTGCACAATCCGTAATAGTTTTGTTTTCGTTCTGTCATTCCATTTCAAACGATAGTTCATTTGAAATGGAATGACAGTATTTTTTGTATATATAATTATATAATAATGTGTATTCATGAAGCAGATATCCTTTTATGTTAACACATCCTTAAAATATATCATCACTTTTATTATTGATAAACAAAGCTTTAGCGTTTCAGGCGCAATTTTTTTTGAAAAAAGTTTGTGCGAAGTGTTGCGTGAAAGAAAAAAGTGCGTACCTTTGCACCCGCAATCGAAAATGATACGGTTGCGAAACAAGTTAAGTTCTTTGAAAGATTTTAGATAAACAAACAGAATGTAGTACAAGCGTCACATTATAATAATATAGTGTGATGAAAAAAAGAATAAACCGTCAATTAAAATAATTACGGGATCCTGGACAGAGACAGAACATATCCTTAACGGATATATAAAAATATTTTACAATGAAGAGTTTGATCCTGGC